>NZ_CP109434.1:5862500-6165565 GCF_036227105.1 Amycolatopsis sp. NBC_01488
TTCTCCCCGAAATGCATTTAGGTGCAGCGTCACGTGTTTCTCTGCGGGGGTAGAGCTACTGGATGGTCTAGGGGCCTTACCGGGTTACCGAAATCAACCAAACTCCGAATACCGTAGTGTGAGAGCGTGGCAGTGAGACGGCGGGGGATAAGCTTCGTCGTCGAGAGGGAAACAGCCCAGAACACCAGCTAAGGCCCCTAAGTGTGTGCTCAGTGGGAAAGGATGTGGGATTGCCCAGACAACCAGGAGGTTGGCTTAGAAGCAGCCACCCTTGAAAGAGTGCGTAATAGCTCACTGGTCAAGTGGTCCTGCGCCGACAATGTAGCGGGGCTTAAGCACACCGCCGAAGCTGTGTCATTCATGCAATACATCGGTTGTTCTCCTTGAGGGAACGATCTAGTGGTGTGGATGGGTAGGGGAGCGTCCTGCATCCGGGGAAGCGGCGGCGGAAGCCAGTCGTGGAGGGTGTGGGAGTGAGAATGCAGGCATGAGTAGCGAATGCAGAGTGAGAAACTCTGCCGCCGGATGACCAAGGGTTCCTGGGCCAGGCTAATCCGCCCAGGGTAAGTCGGGACCTAAGGCGAGGCCGACAGGCGTAGTCGATGGACAACGGGTTGATATTCCCGTACCCGAGCATGTGCGCCCATGACGAGGCGTTTGATACTAACCACCCGAAGCCGCTCGGCGAAGTCTTCGGACCTAGTTGGGTGTGTGGAGCGTGGGGCCTGATTTCGTAGTAGTCAAGCGATGGGGTGACGCAGGAAGGTAGCTCCGCCAGGCGATGGTTGTCCTGGTGTAAGCGTGTAGGCCGGAACATAGGCAAATCCGTGTTCCATATAGGTTGAGACGTGATGCGTAGCCGTTTGAGGCGAAGTAGAGTGATCCTATGCTGCCGAGAAAAGCCTCTAGTGAGTGCATGCACGGCCCGTACCCCAAACCAACACAGGTGGTCAGGTAGAGAATACCAAGGCGATCGGGTGAACTGTGGTTAAGGAACTCGGCAAAATGCCCCCGTAACTTCGGGAGAAGGGGGGCCAAACACTCTGAAGCCTTTTTCGGGCTAGGGGTGGGTGGCCGCAGAGACCAGCGGAAAGCGACTGTTTACTAAAAACACAGGTCCATGCGAAGTCGCAAGACGATGTATATGGACTGACGCCTGCCCGGTGCTGGAACGTTAAGAGGACCGGTTAACTCCCTTTGGGGGGTGAAGCTGAGAATTTAAGCGCCAGTAAACGGCGGTGGTAACTATAACCATCCTAAGGTAGCGAAATTCCTTGTCGGGTAAGTTCCGACCTGCACGAATGGCGTAACGACTTTCCGGCTGTCTCAACCACAGGCCCGGCGAAATTGCACTACGAGTAAAGATGCTCGTTACGCGCGGCAGGACGGAAAGACCCCGGGACCTTTACTATAGTTTGGTATTGGTTTTCGGTTCGGCTTGTGTAGGATAGGTGGGAGACTGTGAAGTGGTCACGCTAGTGGCTGTGGAGTCGTTGTTGAAATACCACTCTGGTCGAATTGGGAATCTGAACCTCGGGCCATGATCTGGTTCAGGGACAGTGCCTGATGGGTAGTTTAACTGGGGCGGTTGCCTCCTAAAGAGTAACGGAGGCGCCCAAAGGTTCCCTCAGCCTGGTTGGCAATCAGGTGTTGAGTGCAAGTGCACAAGGGAGCTTGACTGTGAGACAGACATGTCGAGCAGGGACGAAAGTCGGGACTAGTGATCCGGCACCTCCTGGTGGAAGGGGTGTCGCTCAACGGATAAAAGGTACCCCGGGGATAACAGGCTGATCTTGCCCAAGAGTCCATATCGACGGCATGGTTTGGCACCTCGATGTCGGCTCGTCGCATCCTGGGGCCGGAGTAGGTCCCAAGGGTTGGGCTGTTCGCCCATTAAAGCGGCACGCGAGCTGGGTTTAGAACGTCGTGAGACAGTTCGGTCCCTATCCGCCGCGCGCGTAGGATACTTGAGGAAGGCTGTCCCTAGTACGAGAGGACCGGGACGGACGAACCTCTGGTGTGCCAGTTGTCCCGCCAGGGGCATGGCTGGTTGGCCACGTTCGGAAGGGATAACCGCTGAAGGCATCTAAGCGGGAAGCCTGTTCCAAGATGAGGTATCCCACCCTTTGTGGGTTAAGGCCCCCAAGAGACCATTGGGTTGATAGGCCAGAGATGGAAGCACAGTAATGTGTTGTCGAGTTGACTGGTACTAATAGGCCGAGGACTTGCCTACGAAGGTGTTACGCATCCACTCTACGGTTCTGAAACACCACACGCTGCTCTAGGTTGAGCAGATGTGTTGTTTCGTAGTGTTTCGGTGGTTTTAGCGTCAGGGAAACGCCCGGTCCCATTCCGAACCCGGAAGCTAAGCCTGATAGCGCCGATGGTACTGCAGCCGAAGGGTTGTGGGAGAGTAGGACACCGCCGAACTTACCTTCCGTACGGCCCGTTAGGATAGCCAGTTGGCTGCCCTAGCGGGCCGTACGCGTATGTCCAGAACAAGATTTTTTCCATGGCAGGAGGCCAGGTGTCCGAGTTCGGTCGACGAGACTCAGCGGATGATGGGTCCGGCCGATCGGCACGCCGGGACGAAGGCTCCCGGGACCGGTCGGACGCACCCCGGGGAGACCGGCGCGGTGCGCGGCAGGACCGCGGCGGCCGTGACAGCGCCCATCAGGGGCGGCCACGCCGGGACGACCAGGGAGTCCGCGGCGGCGGTAAGCCGTTCCGCAGCGGTGACGGTCCCCGCGACCGCGACCAGCGCGGAGGATACGCAGGTCAGGGCCGTGACAGCGGTCGCACCGGTGATCGCGACGATCGCCGCGGCGGCTACCGTGATTCGGGTGACCGCGCCGGTCGGCCGGGTGGCGGCAGCAAGTTTTCGGGCGGCTCCGGCCGTACGGGCGGCGGTCGGTTCGACGACCGCGGCGGCAACCGTTCGGGTGGTCGCTACGAGGACCGCGGCGGCGAGCGCTCGAGTCGCGGCTCCGACGACCGGGGTGGCCGCCCCGGCGGCAGCCGGCCCCAGGGCAAGGCGTCGTTCGGCGACCGCAAGCCCCGCTGGGAAGACCGCGGCGGCTCACCCCGCCGCGACGACGACCGCGGCACTCGTTCGGGTGGTTTCCGCTCCGACGACCGTGGCCGCGGCGGTGACTCCCGCGGTTACCAGCGGCGCGACGACGACCGGGGCGGTCGTCCCGGCGGCTACCGCTCCGACGACCGCGGTGGCCGGACGGGTGGCTACCGTTCGGACGACCGGCGTCCGGGCGGCTTCAAGTCGGATGACCGTGGGCGCGGTGGCAGTGACGACCGGCGTTCGGGCGGGTTCCGTTCGGACGACCGTGGGCGCGGTGCCAGCGACGACCGCCGCTCGGGTGGCTTCCGCTCCGACGACCGTGGCCGCGGCGGTGACTCCCGCGGATACCAGCGGCGCGACGACGACCGTGGCGGGAAGACCGGTGGGTACGGTTCGGGCGACCGGAACCGCGGAAGCAGCACCGGCGGGTTCCGCTCCGGCGACCGCCGCGACGACTCCCGCGGCGACCGCGGCGACTACCAGCGCCGTGACGACGACCGCGGCGGCAAGACCGGCGGCTACGGTTCGAGCGACCGCGGTCGGGGAACCGACCACGGCAGCGACCGCGTCGGCTACCAGCGCCGGGACGACGACCGCGGCAGCGATCGGCGCAGTGAGGACCGCGGCGGCTACCAGCGGCGCGACGACCGCGGCAGCGACGGGCGTAACGACGAGCGTGGCGGCTACCAGCGCCGTGACGACCGTGGCAGCGACCGGCCCAGCGACGACCGCGGCGGCGACCGGCCCAGCGACGACCGCGGCGGCGACCGGCGTAACGACGACCGCGGCGGCGACCGTGGCAGCTACCAGCGCCGCGGCGACGACCGGCGCAGCGACAGTCCCCGCGGTGACCGCAGCAGCTACCAGCGGCGCGACGACGACCGTGGTGGCAAGACCGGCTACCAGCGCCGTGACGACAAGCGTGACGACAAGCGCGGCGACGACCGTCCTCGCCGTGAGCCGCGGCCCAAGGTCGGGGCTCCGCTCGACGACGAGGCTCTCGCCAAGGAACTGCTCGAAGCGCCTGAACTGCCCGAGGACATCGAGTACTCCGACCTCGACGAGGAGGTCCGTCGCGAGCTGAGGACGCTGCCGAAGGGGCTGGCCGAGACCGTCGGGAAGCACCTCGTCGCCGCCGGGGGCCTGATCGACAGCGATCCCGAGGCCGCGCTCGAGCACGCCAAGTACGCCAAGGCCAAGGCTTCGCGCGTCCCGATCGTGCGCGAGGCGCTCGGCCTGGTCGCCTACCACGCCGGCAACTGGTCGGAGGCCCTCTCCGAACTGCGGGCCGTCCGGCGGATGACCCGCAGCGACGAGCACATCGCCATCATCGCCGACGCGGAGCGCGCGCTGGGCCGCCCCGAACGCGCCCTCGACCTGGCGAAGGAGGCCGACACCGCGAAGCTGAGCAAGGGCACGCAGGTCGAGCTCGCGATCGTCGCGGCCGGAGCGCGGCGGGACCTCGGGCAGCTCGACGCCGCCGTCGTCTCGCTGCAGAGCGACGACCTCAAGGCCGAGAAGCGTGATCCGTGGAGCGCGCGGCTCTTCTACGCCTACGCCGACAACCTCGAGGCCGCCGGGCGCAAGGACGACGCCGTCCGCTGGTTCCTCAACGCCGCCGAGGCCGACGCGGAGGACGAGACCGACGCCTCCGAGCGCGCCGCGGACCTGGCCAACGAAAAGACCGACAACACCGAGAACACCGAGACGAAGGACACCGAAGACGCGGATGAGTGACGCGCTGCTCGCGGCCTACGACGCGGTCCTGTTCGACCTCGACGGCACCGTCTACCACGGCTCCCAGGTGATCCCGGGCGCCCCGGAGACGGTCCGGGCCGCGCGCGAGCACGGCACGCCGGTCCGGTTCGTGACGAACAACGCGTCCAAGGCCCCGGCCGAGGTCGTCGACCACCTCACCGGACTCGGCATGCCCGCCGACGCCGGTGAGGTGCACACGAGCGCCCAGGCCGGCGTGCAGCTGCTGCAGGAACGGCTCGAGGCCGGCGCCGAGGTCCTCGTCGTCGGCACGGAGTCGCTCGTCGCCGAGGTCGCCGGGGCCGGCCTGAAGCCGGTGCGGGAGAACGGCGACGGCGTCCAGGCGGTCGTCCAGGGGCACTCACCCGACAACACCTGGGCCGCGCTGGCCGAGGCGTGCCTGGCCATCCGGGCGGGTGCGCTCTGGGTGGCCTGCAACGTCGACGCGACCCTGCCCAGCGAGCGCGGGCTGCTGCCCGGCAACGGCTCGATGGTCGCCGCGCTGCGCACCGCCACCGACGTCGAGCCGCTCGTCGCCGGGAAGCCGGAGCCGCTGCTCTTCCAGACCGCGGCGAAGTCCGCCGGTGCGGAGCATCCCCTCGTCGTCGGTGACCGGCTGGACACCGACATCGCCGGCGCGGTTGCCGCGGGCCTCGACTCGCTCGTCGTCCTGTCCGGCGTCGCGACGCCGAAGCAGCTGATCGAGGCCATCCCGGCCGAGCGCGCCACCTACCTCGCCCGGGACCTCACGGCCCTCGAGTCCAAAGCCGAGGACCTCAAGATCGGGCCGCGCCCGGGCTGGTCCGTCACCGCGGAGAACGGCGTTCTCGAAGCAGAGGGTGACGGCGACGACCTGGACCTGCTCCGCGCGCTGTGCCACACGGCCTGGGAGACCGGCGTCACCGAACTCGGCGAGCGCGCCAAGGCGAAGCTCGCCTGACTGATACCGTTTGTGACGTGCAGGACCACCCGTACCCCGTCCCGGGCCCGCCGCCCGGTTCGTTCTCCCAGCAGACCGACCCGCGGGCCGGCATCGACGAAGCCGTCGCCGGCCTGGACGACCTCGACGCGCTGCCGCTCGCGGAGCACGTCGAGCGTTTCGACGCCGTGCACACCGAGCTGACGGTCGCCCTCTCCAGCATCGACAAGGTCTGACCACGGTGCCCAAGCGGGCGCGCCTCGACGCGGAACTGGTTCGGCGCGGCCTCGCCCGGTCGCGCGAGCAGGCCTCGGCCCTGATCACCGGCGGCAAGGTCACCGTGCGCGGCATGGTGGCGAGCAAGCCCGCCACCGGCGTGGAGTCCGACGCGCCCATCGTCGTCCGCGACGAGGACGACCCCGGCTGGGCCTCCCGCGGCGCGCACAAGCTGCTCGGCGCCCTGAAAGCGTTCGACGGCCTGAGCGTCGAAGGCAAGCGCTGCCTCGACGCCGGCGCGTCCACCGGCGGCTTCACCGACGTCCTGCTCCGGAACGGCGCCGCCACCGTCATCGCCGCCGACGTGGGCCGTGGCCTGCTCGACTGGCGGATCCGCACTGACGACCGTGTGGTGGTCATGGACCGCACCAATGTTCGCACCCTCTCTCCCGACGACCTCGGCGGCCAGGTCGACGTCGTCGTCGGGGACCTCTCCTTCATCTCGCTCAAGCTCGTGCTGCCCGCGCTCGTCGCGTGCGCGCGCGAAGGCGCCGATCTGGTGCCGATGGTGAAACCGCAGTTCGAAGTGGGCAAGGACCGGCTCGGCAGCGGCGGCGTCGTCCGCGATCCGGAACTGCGCGCCGAATCGGTGCTCTCCGTCATCGACGAGGCCGCGAAACTGGGGCTCGCGCTGCGCGGCGTCACCGCGAGCCCGCTGCCGGGGCCGTCCGGGAACGTCGAGTACTTCGTGTGGCTGGGCAAAGAACACGTGGCCGAGTCCACTGTGGACGCGGTAGACAGGTCTGAGGCCGAGCGGCTCGTCCGAACCGCCGTCGAGGAAGGGCCCGCATGACCACCGAACGTGAAGTGCTCCTCATGGTGCACCCCGATCGCGAAGCGACGGGCGAGGCCGCGCGCGAGGTCTCGGCGCGCTTCGCCAAGGCCGGCATCCGGATCCGCGTGATCGAGGAAGACGTCTGCGCGCTCATCAACCCGGACCGGCACGGCGTCGGGTCGACCTGCACCGTCGTGGACCCGGACGACAACCCCGCCGACGGCGTCGAGCTGGTGTTCGTCCTCGGCGGCGACGGCACGCTGCTGCGGGCGGCCGAGCTGGCCCGCCCGGCCGGGGTGCCGGTGCTCGGCGTCAACCTCGGGCGCGTCGGCTTCCTCGCCGAGGCCGACTCGGACGCGCTGGCCGACACCGTGCAGCGCGTCGTCGACGGCGACTACCAGGTCGAAGAGCGGATGACCATCGACGTCACGGTCACCCACGCCGGCGCCGAGGTCGCCCGCACCTGGGCGCTCAACGAGGCCAGCGTCGAGAAGAGCACCCGCGAGCGGGTTCTCGACGCGCTCATCGAAGTCGACGGCCGGCCGGTTTCGGCCTTTGGCTGTGACGGTGTGCTGTGCGCCACACCGACCGGTTCGACGGCGTACGCGTTCTCGGCGGGCGGCCCGATCATCTGGCCGGACGTCCAGGCGCTGCTGGTGGTGCCGAGCAACGCGCACGCGATGTTCGCGCGGCCGCTGGTCGTCTCGCGGAACTCGGTGATCACCGTCGGGATCGACCCCGACGGCTCGTCCGCCGTCCTGACCTGCGACGGCGGCCGGCTCATCGAGCTGCCGCCGGGGGCCCGCGTGCGCGTGACGTGCGGCCAGACCCCCGTCCGGCTGGTCCGGCTGTGGGACGGCCCGTTCACCGACCGGCTCGTGCAGAAGTTCTCGCTGCCGGTGAAGAGCTGGCGGGAGCGCCACGCTCGCCCCTGCGAGTAACTACCGCTGGGCGATCCGTTCGAACATATCGGCGACTCGCCGGGGTCCCGCGCGCGCAGAGTGTCGGTGGGGGCCGCTACGGTAGGCGGCGTGCTGGCCGAGATGCGCATCCAGGGCCTCGGAGTCATCGAGGACGCCCTGCTGGAACTGCACGCGGGCTTCACCGTCGTGACCGGTGAGACGGGTGCCGGTAAGACCATGGTCGTCACCGGGCTGCACCTGCTGTCCGGGGGCCGCGCCGAGGTGTCCAAGGTCCGGACGGGGATGCTCAAGGCGTTCGTGGAAGGACGGTTCACCTACGCCGGCGTCGAAGGCGCCGAACGGATCGTCACCGAGTCGGGTGCCGACGTCGACGAGGACGGCAGCGTCATCGCGCTGCGGGCCGTCGCGGTCGACGGACGCTCGCGCGCCCATCTGGGCGGCCGGTCGGTGCCGGTCGGCGTGCTCGCGGAGCTGTCCGAACAGCTGATCGCGGTGCACGGGCAGAACGACCAGCTGCGGCTGCTGCGCCCGAGCGAACAGCGCGACGTGATCGACCGGTTCGCCGGCGACGCGGTGGGCAAGCCGCTCAGCGCGTACCGCGAGGTCCGGTCCGAGTGGCTGGCGGTGATCGCCGAGCTGACCGAGCGGTCGACGCGGTCCCGGGAGATGGCCCAGCAGGCCGACCTGCTGAAGCACGGGCTCACCGAGATCGACGCCGTCGCGCCGGAGCCGGGCGAGGACGTCGACCTCACCACCCAGATCAAGCGGCTCGCGGCGGCCGACGAGCTGCGCGCGGCCGCGACGGAGGCCCACGTCGCGCTGTCGGGCTCGCTGGACGGCGACCCGGACGTCCCGAGCGCGATGGCTTTGGTCTCCGAGGCGCTGCGGCGGCTCTCGACGTCCGAAGACGGCGTGCTGCGCGAGCTGGCGCCGCGGCTCGAGGAGGCGTCGGTGCTGCTGGCCGACGTCGGGGCCGAGCTGGGCTCGTACGTCGAGACGCTGGACGCCGACCCGGCGTTGCTGGAGAAGGTGCTGGCGCGCCAAGGCGACCTCAAGCGGCTGACCCGCAAGTACGCGGCGGACGTCGACGGCGTGCTCGCCTGGGCCGACGACGCGCGTCGTCGGCTCGAGTCGATGGACACCTCGGAGGAGGCGCTCGCCGAGCTGGCGCTGCGGCGCGACCAGCTCGCGGTGCAGCTGGCTGCGCACGCCGTTGAGGTGTCGGCGCCCCGGGAGAAGGCGGCGGCCGAGCTGGCTGCCGAAATCACGCGTGAGCTCTCCGGGCTGGCGATGGGCCAGGCCGCGATCGAGGTGACGGTCGAGCAGCGCCCCGCCGAGCACGGCGACACGCACGCGCTGACCATCGACGGCCGCGCGGTGCACGCGGGCGCGGACGGCGTCGACGACGTCGAGCTGCTGCTGCGCGCGCACGACGGCGCGCCGCCGCTGCCGGTGCACAAGGCCGCGTCGGGCGGCGAGCTGTCGCGGGTGATGCTGGCGATCGAGGTGGTGCTGGCCCACGCGGACACGGTGCAGACGCTGGTGTTCGACGAGGTCGACGCCGGGGTCGGCGGCCGCGCGGCGGTCGAGATCGGCCGCCGGCTGGCCCGGCTGGCGCGCACGCACCAGGTCCTGGTGGTGACGCACCTGCCGCAGGTCGCGGCGTTCGCCGACCAGCACCTGGTGGTGGACAAGGGCCACAGCGGCGGCGTGACCCGAAGCGGCGTGAAGAACCTGAAGCAGACCGAGCGGGTGAGCGAACTGGCTCGGATGCTCGCCGGGATGGACAACGAGACCGGCCGGGCGCACGCCGAGGAACTGCTGGCCACGGCGGAGAAGGACAAGGCCGAGTTCGTGCCGAAGCGGAAGCGGGCCGCCAAGAAGAAGTAGCGGTCCCGGGAAATACTTCTCGCGCCGACGGGTGTTGTGCGGGCTGTTCGCCCGCGAAGAAAGGACCCCGATGCGCGCGGTGGTACTCCGAGAACCCGGTCCCGTCGAAAACCTCGAACTGAAAGACCTTCCGCTGCCCTCGCCGAAGCCGGGCTGGGTGCGGATCGCCGTCAAGGCGTTCGGCCTCAACCGGTCCGAGCTGCACACCCGCCTGGGTCTGGCCGACGGCGTCACGTTCCCGCGGGTGCCCGGGATCGAGGCCGTCGGCGTGGTCGACGCCGATCCCAGCGGCGAATTCACGCCGGGGCAGCAGGTCGCGACCATGATGGGCGGGATGGGCCGCACGTTCGACGGCGGCTACGCCGAACACACCGTCGTGCCGAAGAACCAGGTCATCCCCTTCGAAAGCACCCTGCCCTGGGCGGTCATCGGCCAGGTCCCCGAGACGCTCCAGACCGCGTACGGCTCGCTCACCACCGGCCTCGACCTGAAAGACGGCCAGACGCTGCTGATCCGCGGCGGGACGTCCGCGCTCGGGTTCGCCACCGCGACCCTGGCGAAAGACCTCGGCGCCACGGTCTTCGCGACCACCCGGCAGCCGGATCGCCTCGAAACCCTGCGCGGGCACGGTGTCGACCACCCGCTGCTCGACGACGGCGACGTCGTGCGCCAGGTCCGGGAGATCGCGCCCGAAGGCGTCGACGCGGCCCTCGAACTCGTCGGGACGCCGACCCTGCCGGACACCCTGAAGGCCACCCGAGTGCACGGCACCGTGTGCTTCACGGGCATGCTGTCCAACCAGTAGACGATCTCGAACTTCTATCCGATCGGCTACCTTCCCGCCGGGGTGCGGTTGACCGCTTATGGTGGTGAGGCGGACGACCTGCCCGCCTCCGTCCTCCAGCGCCACCTCGACCGGATCGCCGACGGCACGACCAGCCTCGGCCCGGCCAAGGTGTACGCGATGACGGAGATCCGGCAGGCGCACGACGACCTGGAGCACAACCGGACGGCGGGCAAGCTCGTCGTGCTGACCGGCCGAGCGGAGGGAGCCGCCCCGTGATCCTGCCGCCGCCCGCCGACGTCGAAGCGCAGCTGGCCGCCGCCCGCCGCGACGGCGACCTCGACCGCTACCTCGGCCTGCTCGCCGGGGAAGAGCTCTTCGTCCCGATCCGGCGGGTCGACGCCCACAGCATCCTCGACGAGCGGGCCGAAACCTTCCCCAACGTCTACTTCGAGACGGGCGGCGACGAGTTCCTGCAGGTCTTCACCCGCGGCGCGCTGCCGGACCTCGGCCCGGACGTCGTCGCCATGAGCGGCGCGCTCGACTGGGCGGTCGACGGCGTCGGGCGGCACGAGCGGGTCGTGTTCAACCGCGGCACCCGCGGCGAGTGGCGGTTGCCGGGCGCGACCCTGCAGCCTTGGCTCGACGCGCACCACGACGACGTCGTCCCGCTGGAGGAGCAGGTCGAACGGCTGATCACCGCGCCGTACGGGCACCTCGAGGGGCCGATCGCGCACGCGCTGGCGTGCGGCGCGCACCTGGCGGTGCTCAACGCGGCGCCGTGGAACGTCCTCGACGCGCGCCGCCACGACTACGTCGCCGAGGTGCGGGGCCTGCGGGACTGGTGGGGTGTGCCGGACCCGCCGGCCTGGCGCGCGACGATGGCCGACCTGATCGGCGACGGCTACGCGCTGACGCCCGGCAACCTGGTGCTCATGCTGCGCCTGCGGTTCGCCGCCGAGTTCGGGTTGCGCAACGGCGAGTTCGACCCGCTGACCTGGGTGGAACTGGTGGACCGGTGGTGCGCGGAGAACGACGCCGAGGACCAGGCCGAGGAGCTGCGGCACACCGTCCGCCGGGTTTCGCGCTGCGAACAGCGCTTCCGCGCCGACGGCCTGGTCGACGCGGACGGGTTCGTCACGACGGCGCTGTCGTGGGACGTCGGCCGCGCGGTCAACATCGCCCGGTGGGGGCTCGCGGTCGGCTACTGCGACGCGCTGACCGCCGAGCTGATGGTGCTCGAAGCCGGTTCGCTCGCGCGCCGCTACCACCAGTCATGGGCCGACCTGTCCGCCGGGTACCTCATGGGCCGCGTGCTGCACGCCGAGGACGACGCGTTCGGCGAGTGGTACCCGGCGGCCGTGCGGGTCCACCACCAGCTCCTTCAGGACCCGGCGAGCCCCTGGGTGAACCTCGACTTCGGCTCGCTTTCGGAGGAGTCCGAAGCCTGACCCGCGCGGGGGAGGGCGAGGGGGCTCACCACAACGAGTCACCCCGGCTACGGCGTGGCGTACCTCGTCCCACGAGCAAATTTGTCACCATCGGCCACATGAAGCTCACCGGCTTGCTCACGCGGAACCAAGAACCCCTCCCGGGGATCACCGGGGTCGCCCGGGTCGACCGCCGCACCCGGGAGCTGCTGCGCCGGATCAGTCCTGGCGACATCGTCGTGCTCGACCAGCTGGACCTCGACCGCGCGACGGCCGACGCCCTGGTGGAGGCCGAGGTCGCCGGCGTGGTCAACGCTTCGCCGTCGATTTCCGGCCGCTTCCCGAACATGGGGCCCGAAATCCTCGTGGCCGCCGGCGTCCCGCTGGTCGACTCGGTCGGCGGTGAGCTGCTGCGCACCATCAAGGACGGCACGAAGCTGCGGCTGCACGACGGCGTCGTGTACGTCGGCGAGCGCCAGGTCGCCTCCGGCATCGAGCAGACCGCCGACAGCGTCGCGGACCAGATGATCGAAGCCAAGGCCGGGATGTCGACGCAGCTGGAAGCGTTTTCGGCCAACACCATCGAGTTCCTGCGCCGCGAGCGCACGCTGATCCTCGACGGCGTCGGCGTGCCGGAGCTGAAGGTGGCGCTCCGCGACCGGCACGTGCTGGTCGTCGCGGGCGGCAACGGGCACGCCGAGGACCTCAAGAAGCTCAAGAAGTACATCGGCGAGCACCGGCCGGTGCTGATCGGCGTCGACGCGGGTGCCGACACCCTGCGCGTGCAGGGCTACCGGCCGGACGTCATCGTCGGCGACCCCACCGGGATCGGCACCACCACGCTGCGCGGCGGCGCCGAGGTCGTGGTGCCCGCCCAGCCGGACGGGCACGCGCCCGGCGTCGAGCGGATCCAGGACCTCGGCATCGGCGCGGTGACGTTCCCCGCGTCGGGCAACGCCGAGGACCTCGCGCTGCTGCTGGCCGACGCGCACGGCGCGAGCCTGGTCGTCACCGTCGGCTTCCAGGCGACGCTGCGCGAGTTCCTCGACCACGGGCGGTCCGGGTCGAACCCGTCGACGTTCCTGACCCGGCTGAAGCTCGGCACGAAGCTCGTCGACGGGAAGGCCGTGGCGACGCTGCACCGCAGCCGGGTGTCGGTCGGCGCGGTCGTGCTGCTCGTGCTCGCCGCGGTCGTGGTGGTCGCCGCGGCCCTGCTGGTGTCCGACGTGGGCTCGGTCTACCTGGACTGGCTCCGGCACACCGGGAATTCGCTCGCTGCCTGGGTCAAGGGATTGTTCACGTGATTTCGCTGCGCTACCACGTCGTTTCCATCGCCGCGTGCTTCCTCGCGCTCGCCGTCGGGGTCGTGCTCGGCTCGACGGCGCTGAACGGCACGCTGCTGTCGGGGCTCGCGGGGGAGAAGAAGGACCTGGGCAGCCAGGTCTCCGACCTCGAGGCGCAGCGCAACGCGCTCAACGCCCGGCTGGCCGACGCGGACGCGTTCGCCGGCTCGATGGGCCCGAAGGTCGTCGCCGGGGCGCTCGACAAGCGGTCGGTGGTGCTCGTGACCACCGAGGACGCGCGCCCGGCCGACCGGGACGCACTGAAGCAGCTGATCGGGCAGGCCGGCGCGTCGGTGACCGGTGAGGTGCAGCTGACGTCCGCGTTCGCCGACCCGGAGAAGGCCGACCAGCTCCGCGACGTCGTCACGCGCCTGCAGCCCGCGGGCTCGAAGTTCCCGACCGCGGGCGACTCCGGCACGCTCGCCGGCGCGCTGCTCGGTTCGGTGCTGCTGCTGGACAAGACCACCGCGAAGCCGCAGTCGTCGGGCGAAGAGCTGGCCGCCGCGATCGGCGGGCTCACCGACGGCGGGTTCGTCAAGGCGGGGGCGGACGTCAAGCCGGCGCAGCTGGCGATCGTGCTGACCGGGCCCCAGCCGACCGGCGACGGCGCCGGTGACCGTTCGGCGACGATCGCCCGGTTCGCCACGCAGCTCGACCGCGGTGGCGCGGGCACGGTCCTGGCCGGCGACGCCGGTTCCGCGGAAGGCACGGGCCCGCTGGGCGTCGTCCGCGCGGACACCTCGGCGACGTCGATCCTGTCCACTGTGGACAACGTGGACTCGTCGGCCGGGCGGGTGAGCACGGTGCTGGCGTTGAAGGAACAGCTCGACGGGGGCGCGGGCCGGTACGGCATCGCGGGCAACGCGACGGCCCCCGCACCGGGCGTCGGCGCCCCCACTGGCAACTGACGTCGTGAGTGAGAAACAGCGTTAGAACGCTGTTTCTCACTCACGACGTCGTTCAGCTAGCCAGCCACAGCGCCGGGACGTTCGGCGGTTCCCAGCCCGGCTGCGACGTGTGCGCCTGGCGGCACGTGTACGTCTGGCCGTTGTAGGTCACCTTGGCACCGGCGGCGTACGCGGTCCACGGTGCCCACGCGGGCACCGAAGGCGGCGTGGTGGGCGTGGTGGTCGGCGGGGTCGTGGTCGTCGGTGGGGTCGTCGGTGTCGTGGGAGTGGTCGGCGTGGTGGGTGTCGTCGGGGTCGTGGTGGGCGGCGGGCTCGAGCAGTTCGGCGTCGAGGCCGCGAGCCCGTTGACCACGGCGTGGAACAACGTCGAACCCGGGTCCAGGTCGTAGAGCGAGAACATCATCGCGCCGCCGAGGCCGGTGCAGTGGATGTAGTCCGTGCGCGCCTTGACCGACTGCGCCGACGAGCCGCCGTAGAAGTTCGTCCCGTCGTAGAACCAGGCCGACTGCGTGACCGGGTCCCAGTACGTGTCCGCCGGGTTGTCGACGACGCCGGAGAGTTCCTTGTACATCGCCACGCCCGGCACGTTGCCGCTCAGCGCGTGCCCGGGCGACGGCCCCGAAGCGGACTGGTACAGGCCGTGGTTCGACCCGGCCGGCACGCCGGTCCAGCCGCGGTAGTAGAACGGGATGCCCAGCGTCAGCTTGTTCGCCGGGAAGCCGCCCGCGATGCCGTACGCGCTGTTGCCGTGCAGGTAGTCCTTGATCACCGAGTCGGTCGTGTACTTCTCGGTGCCCGGCGGGATCGTGCCGGACGGGTCGTTCGGCGAGGAGTACAGCGGGTCCTGGAAGTTCGTCGGCCCGGTCGCGTCCCACGCGCCGTGCATGTCGTAGGTCATCGCGTCGCCGAAGTCCAGGTACTGCCCGATCTTGTCGGTCTGGATCTTCGCGATCTTGTCCTGGCCGCCCGGCAACGCGGCCGACAGCGCGTAGTGCTTGCCGCCCAACGCGTCCAGCTCGCTGCGGAACTCCGCCATCAGCGCGGTGTAGTTCGCCGTGTCGGCGGCGCTGTAGTGGTTGCCGACGTGCCCGGTGGGCGAACCCGGGTACTCCCAGTCGATGTCGATGCCGTCGAAGATGCCCGCCGCGGTGCCCGGGCCGCCGTAGCCGCCGGACGCGGGGATGTTGCCCTTGATGAACATGTCGAGGCACGAGCTGACGAACTTCTTGCGCGACGCGTCGGTCGCGGCGGCGTCGGAGAAGTACTTCGAGTACGTCCAGCCGCCGATCGACAGCAGCACCTTGAGGTTCGGGTGCCGCGCCTTGAGCTCCTGCAGCTGGTGGAAGTTGCCCACGATCGGCTGGTTCCAGGTGTCGGCCGTGCCGTCGACGCTGATGTCGGAGCCGAACGTCTTCTGGTAGTCGGCGAACTGGTCCTCGCCGCCGTCGCCCGCGTTCGGGTCGGTCTCGCCGCCCGGATCCGGCGTCGTCGCCTTCGTGGCTTCGAAGCAGGTGAGGTTGTTCGGGTCGATGTTCTCGAAGTCGTAGAGGAGGTAGTCGAGGTTGCCGGCGATGGCGTCGACGTTCTTCAGGTAGTAGGCGTTCTGGTAGATGCTCCACTGGTCGTAGTAGGCGATCCGGACCCCGCCGGAGGTCGCGGCGGCCGCACCGGGCGCCGCTGGGCCGGCGACGGTCAGCCCGCCGATCACGACAGCGGCGGCCGCGGCGGCGACCAGGGCGAATCTTCGCTGCATGGGCGTCTCCTCGCGCAGGCGGACGGCCCTCTCCCGGGCCGCTACGGCGCGGGAGAGGGCGTACGCGACGGTTCTTCACGAAGCGGGGCCGGCCTCGGTCATGAATGTGCGCGCGCGGACACCGAGTGTCAATACTTTGGACTAGACCAATCTGGGAGGGTGTGCGCTATGGGGCGTGGTGTCCGGTTTTTTTGACCACTGCCCCTACTTCAGTGGCGGGTCGAGCGGGAAGCACGAGACGCGCACCGGCCACGTGTCGCCGCCGGACGGCAGCGGCATCTGCTTCAGCGCCGCGGCCGCGGCGGAGTCGTGGGCCTCCTCGGCCGCGGCGTGGAAGATGTCGGCCGCGATCGACTGGTCGAACACGCCGATCTGCTGGTGCGGCCAGGCTTCCGCGCCGTGCAGGGCGCCGGGGATCAGCTGGTCGACGACCGTCCGCAGGGTCACCCCGTTCGGTGCCCGGTACTTCCAGACGTCGATGCCGAGGTTCTTCCCGACCTCCGCCATCCGGCCCCACGCGGTGAGGTTGAAGTTGACGTAGTGCCAGGACATCGTCCGCGTCAGCTCCAGCGGCTGGCTGCCGTCGGCGGCGAACTGCACCGGGAACCGGTTCTTCTCCGCGTCGAGGACGATCTTCCGCGCGGTGTCGCGCTGGCCCAGGTAGGCCGCGATCGTCGCGTTCTGCATGTCGAGGAAGGTGCCGTGGTTGTTGGTGGCGGCCAGTTCCAGCTTCGCCTGGGGGCTGGTCTGCATCCAGGTCAGGTACTGCGTCAGCCACGCCTTGACGCCGGCGCGGTCCTTGCCCGTCCAGCCCGGGGCCCCGCCGTCGAGCAGCGCGAACGTGTCGACGACCTGGCTGAACGACTGCGTCGAGTCGATGATCCCGGTGCCGCTGATCGTGGTCCTGCACGGGATGATCTGCGAGTAGGTCATGTTCGGGTTCATCTTGGTGGCCGGGTCGAGGAACCAGGTCCGGATGTCGAGCGCCGCGCGTTTCGCGTACTTCGCGTCGCCGGTGTAGTACCAGGCGAGCGAGAGGTAGTACATCGCGTCCCAGGCGACCATCCGGTAGGTGTGGTCGGTGATCGCGTCGGCCTCCGGGTTGCGCTGGCCGTCCCGGTTCACGTACGGGCAGCCCTGCGGGTTCTCCGGCGTCTTCGCACTCGCCCACCAGTACGGCGCGTGGCTCAGGTAGTCGTGCTTGTCGCCGCTCGGCGGCGCGGTCGGCTTGTCCATGACCGACCAGGGGCCGGCGGTCAGCGCGGTGTTCGCCTTGTCCAGCACGACTTTCAGCGCGTCCCGCTGGGCCTTGGACGCGTGCCCGCCGCGGACGGCCTGCCGGATCGCCGCGAGCTTGCCGCCGTCGGTGACGACGGTGTGCGGTGGCGACGCGGCCACCGCCGTCCCGCTGACCGGGACCAGGATCATGCTCGCAGACAGCGCCAGCGCGCCCAGTACGCGTAGCCTTCGCACCTTCGACCGCCCTTTCGGGGACGTCAAAGTCCCCACTCGTCACCGGGCGGCGGTACGGCAGTGGCGATTCTGTCCGGGCGGTGCGGGCGATGTCAATCGGGCCAGGTACGGCGTTTGTCCAACGGACGCGCGTAGGACCCCGCGCGGCTGGTCTTCAGCCCCAGGGCCACCAGTGACTCCGCGAGCCGGACGGCGGCCGCGACGCCGTCGATCACCGGGATGTCCAGCATCGTCGCGATCTTCCGGTCGAGGCCCGTCATCCCGGCGCAGCCGAGCACCAGCACCTCCGCGCCGGCGTCGCGGGCGCGACGGCCCGCGGTCAGCAGCGCCGACTCCGTGCGGCGCTCGTCGGTCAGCTCCAGCACGCCGAGCCCGGCGCCGGTGACCGTGACGCAGTTCTGCGCCACTCCCGCCGCGTGCAGGCTGTCCTCGATCAGCCCGCACGTCCGGTCCAAAGTGGTCACCACGCCGTAGCGGCGGCCGAGCAGGCAGGCCAGGTGCGCGGCCGCTTCCGTGATGTCGACGACCGGGACGTCCAGCAGCTCGCGCGCGCCTTCGCGGCCGTGCTCGCCGAAGCCGGCGAGCACCACCGCGTCGAACGGCTCGTCCAGGCCCCGCAACAGGTCCAGCACCGCCGCGGCGGACAGGAAGCTGTCCAGCCAGCCTTCCGCGGACTCCGGTCCCCAGCGAGGCGTGCGCGCGAGGATCTCGGTGCCGGGGCTCGCGGCGGCGCGCGCCCCGGCCTCGATCTCCTTCGTCATCGCCTCGGTGGTGTTGCAGTTGGTGACGACGATCCTCATCGGTGCTTCCTCGACACCGCGAAGTACAGGGCCGCCGACGAAGCCGTGCCGATGAACCACGAGTACGGCGCGGCCGGCGCGAAGAACGGCACCAGCGCGATCACCGCGGCCAGCGCGGCGGTCGGGAAGAACGTGACGAGCGCGCGCGGGTTCACCCGGGGGTAGATCCCGCCGTCGACGAACAGCTGAGCGACGTCGACCTTGCCGCGCCGGATCAGGTAGTAGTCGACGATCATGATCGCGAACAGCGGCCCGAGGAACGCGCCGAGCCCGCCGAGGAAGTAGTTGACGACCGTCGGGGACGAGTAGAGCTTCCACGGCAGCACGCACAGCGCGGCGACCGCGCTGATCAGCCCGCCGACGGTGAACGTGATCCGCTTCGGCCAGATGTTGGCCAGGTCGTAGGCGGGGGAGACGAAGTTCGCGACGATGTTGACGCCCATGGTGGCGACGGCGAACGTCAGCGCGCCGGCGATCAGCACCGGCGTGTTGTGCACCTTGGACAGCAGCTCGGCCGGGTCGGTGATGGCCTCGCCGAACACCTGCATGCTGCCCGCGGTCACGATCACCGACAGCAGCGCGAACGCGGTCGAGTTGATCGGCAGGCCCCAGAAGTTGCCGCGCTTCACCGTCTTCTGGTCCGGCGCGTTGCGGGAGAAGTCGCAGAAGTTCAGCATCAGCGTGCCGTAGGTGGCCAGGATCAGCCCGGCCGCGCCGAACCACTGCCGGATCTGCTCGCCGGGCGACAGGTGCTTCGGGCTGCTGGTCAGCGAGATGTGCCAGTGCCCGGCGGCGAGGATCCAGACGGCGAGGGCGATCATCACGAGCCAGATCGCCGGGCCGCACCAGTCCTGGAACTTGCGCACCGACTCCATGCCGCGGGTGAGGATCAGCGCCTGGACCGCCCACAGCGCCACGAAGCAGATCCAGCCGAGCGCGTGCAGGCCGAGGAAACCGTGCTCGGTCAACGGTTTCAGGCCCGGGTCGATGGTGAGCACGAGCAGCGTGATGGCCACGCTCGCGAGGTAGGTCTGGATGCCGTACCAGAAGATCGCGATGACCGCGCGGATCAGCGCGGGCAGGTTGGCGCCGAACGTGCCGAAGCTGATCCGCGCGACGACCGGGAACGGCACGCCGGTGCGCTGCCCGATCCGGCCCATCAGGTTCATGCCGACGTAGATGATGACGAACCCGAAGAGCAGGGCGGTGAACACCTGCCAGGCCGACAGGCCGAGCACGAACAGCCCGGCCGCGAAGGTGTAGTTGCCGAGGTTGTGCACGTCGGACATCCACAGCGCGAAGATGTCGTAGACCTTCCAGCGGCGGTCCTTCGCCGGGGCGAGGTCTTCGTTCCAGAGCCGGGGATCCGGCGGCGGGCTCGTCTCTTGCTGGGATTCGGTGAGCGGGGCGGCGGTCATGCGGGCCTCCGATCGACACATTCTTTCGGGGGTTCCGGGTGGCGGAGCCCCCGGCCGGGGCGAAGGCCCCGTGTGACACAGTGCGGCGACGGCGATTTGGGATACCAAAATTTGGCATCCCAAATATCACCCCGATGTCCGCGCCCGTCAACCCTCCGCCCGATAAACTCGCGTAACGTCCGGTTACGGGCGTGTTGAGCGAGAGGGGACCCGTGACGTCGGCGAGCGAGCGGCAACCTCTCGCGGCCACCCGGCAGCGGGTGCGCGACGAGCTGCGCGAACGGATCCTGACCGGCCGCCTCCGCCCCGGCGACCGGCTGGTCGAGCGCGAGCTGGCGGAAGACCTCGGCGTGTCCAGGGTGCCGGTGCGCGAGGCCATCCGCAGCCTCGAGGCCGAAGGGTTCCTCGTCGAGCAGTCGGCGCGGCGGATCGTCGTGCGGCAGCTCGCGCGGGTCGACGTCGAGGAGCTGTTCGACGTCCGGGAAGCCCTCGAAGGGCTCGCCGCGGGACGCGCCGCCGAACGGGCGGGCGCGCCGGAGCTGAAGCGCCTGGAACGGATGCTCGCCGACGCGGCCCGCGCGACGGCCCGCGGCGACGCGGCCCGGATCACCGTGCTCAACTCGCGCTTCCACGACGAGATCGTGGCCATCGCGGGCAACACGCTGCTGACCACGATGCTGCAGCCCCTGCAGGGCCGGCTCCGCTGGCTCACCAGCCAGAACGAGCACTGGGCCGAGCTGCTCGACGAGCACCGCCGGCTCTACGAGGCGATCGCGTCGGGGGACGCGGAGCGCGCGAAGGCGTTCGCCGTCGAGCACGTGCGGGTCAACCGCGAGGTGACCTTGAAGTCCCTCTTCGGCACCGATCAGGCGGAGATCGGCGCCGGTTCGAGGTAGGGCGTCACGTTCCGCAGCGCCCGCTCGACGTACTCCTCCTTCTCGCCGACCGGCGCGACGTAGTGCATGGCGTGCTCGGCCGCTTCGAGGCCGTGCAGCCGGGCGAGGACCCAGGTGGCGAGGTAGGCCGAGGCCAGGCAGCCGCCCGCGGTGGCGAGCGGGCCGCGGGCGAAGAACGGCTGGTTCAGGACCTCGACGCCCGCCGCGAGGACCCAGGGCTTGGTCGTGAGATCGGTGCAGGCGGGCACGTCCGCGAGCAGCCCGAGCTTCGCCAGCACGAGCGTGCCGGAGCACTGCGCGCCGATCAGCTGCCGCGCCGGGTCGAGGCCACGCAGCGTCGTCATGATCGCCGGGTCCTCGACAACCTCCCGGGTCTTCGCGCCGCTGCCGACGATCACGGCGTCGGCCGTGCAGGCTTCGTCCAGGCCGATCATCGCGTCGATCGTCACCCCGTTCATGGACGTCACCCGCGGCGTGGGACTCGCGATCGAGACGCGCCAGCCCGGTTCTTTGACGCGGTTGAGGACGCCCAGCGCGATGAGCGAGTCGAGTTCGTTGTAGCCGTCGAAGGTGAGGATCGCGGTGTGCATGCCCGCACGCTAGGCCGGTCGATCCAGGACAGTCCGCAAATTGTCCTGCCTACAATCGCGGCGTGCGGGTGCCGAAGTACAAGGGCGTCGTGGACGCGTTCACGGCGAAGATCCGGGGCGGCCGGTGGCCGGCCGGAACGCGGCTGCCCACCCACCGGCGGCTCGCGGCCGACGAGGGCATCGCCGTCGTGACGGCCTCCCGCGTCTACGCCGAGCTGGCAGCGATGGGCCTGGTCAGCTGCGAGCAGGGGCGGGGCACGTTCGTCCGGGACCTCGCCGCCGGTGACGGCGTCGACGAGCGGGCGGTCGCGGCCGACGCCGTCGACCTCAGCTTCAACTCGCCTTCGATCCCCGGCCAGGCCGATCTGCTGCGCGAGGCACTGCGGGACCTCGCCACGGCCGGGGACCTCGACGCGCTGCTGCGCTACCAGCCGCACCGCGGACGCGCCGACGACCGCGCCGCCGTCGCCCGGCACCTGCGAAGGCGCGGGCTCGACGTCGGCCGCGAACGCGTGCTGATCGTCGACGGCGCCCAGCACGGCCTGGCGGTGACGGCGATGGCGCTGCTGCGGCCCGGCGACGTCGTCGCGGTCGACGCCCTCACCTACCCGGGCTTCCGGGTGCTCGCGCGCACGCTCGGGCTCGACCTCGCGCCGCTGCCGGTGACCGCCGAGGGTCCCGATCTCGACGCCCTCGACCGGCTGTGCCGACGGCGCCGGGTGCGCGCGGTGTACGCGATGCCGACCCTGCACAACCCGCTGGGCTGGGTGCTCTCCGCCGGGCAGCGCGCGCGGCTCGTGGAGATCGCCCGGCAGCACGGGCTGACGATCATCGAGGACGCTTCGTACGCCTACCTCGCCGAGGAGGCGCCGCCGCCGCTGGCGATGCTCGCGCCCGAAACGACCGTCTACGTTTCGGGACTGTCCAAGAGCGTCGCGACCGGGTTGCGCGTCGGGTTCGTCGCCGCGCCGCCCGGTCTCGTCGCCGGGCTCGAGACCGCGATCCGGTCCACGACGTGGAACACGCCCGCCCTGACCGCGGCCCTCGCGCGCCGCTGGCTCGACGACGGTACCGTGGCCCGCTTGGAGGTCCGCAAGCGCGAAGACGCGCGAGGGCGCCAGGCGCTCGCTTCGGAGGTGCTGGCCGGGCTTCCGTGGATCGGGCACCCGTCGTCGTACTTCCGGTGGCTGCCGCTCGCCCCCGACTCCCGGCCGGACCGCATCGTCGCGGCGCTGGCCCGGCGGCGGGTGGCGGTCGCCACGGCCGAGCCGTTCGCGACGACCCCGGCCGTCCCGCAGGCGCTGCGGCCGGCGCTCGGTTCGGTGGGACACGCCGAACTCCGTGCCGCTCTCGAAGCGGTCCGGCAGGAGGTCGAAGGGGATGTTTTCCGCTGATCACGGCCGGATGACGAAGGTCACGCTCGGTGCCGGAAGGCTCACGCGTTAACATGGTCGCCGGCTCCCCGCTCCCTGAGCGGACGTGGCATTTCCAACAGCCCGCGGAGGCCCGGCCAACAGGCGCTTCCCAGTGCCTTCATGGGAAGTTCACAGAATGGGTGGCAAGTCTGACAACGTGAACCACGCCGACGACGGTGCCGGAATGGCGGCACGATGACGACTGCCCAGGCCACTCTCGAGGCGCCGTCCCGGATCGCGAGACCGGGTGGGAAAGCGCCGTACCTGCACCAGATCGACCTGTTCCGGCTGGTCACGTTCGCCTGCGTCATCCTCATCCACGTGGTGGGTGCGACGAACTTCGCGCAGGACGTCGGCGCCAACGCCGTCGAGACCCCGCTGCACTTCACGCGGGAGGCGTTCTTCGCGCTGACCGGGTTCGTGCTGGTGTTCCAGAACCGCGGCCGGGAGATCACCCCGGCCGACTTCTGGCGCCGCCGGCTGCCGCTGGTCGCGACGCCGTACCTGGCCTGGTCGATGTTCTTCTGGGCGTTCTCGCTGGTCACCGGCACGCAGCAGCCGGCATCGCTCGAAGCGTCGATGCGCCTGCTGCTCAAGGACCTCGCCACCGGCGGCGCCTGGTACCACCTGTACTTCCTGCTCGTGACGATGCAGGTCTACCTGCTGTTCCCGTGGATCATGAAGCTGCTGCGGGCGACCGAGGGCAAGCACAAGTGGCTGCTGCTGGGCAGCGGGGCGCTGCAGGTCGGCGTGACGCTCTTCATGACGTACCAGCCGTTCGGCGTCAGCTACGAGACGATCACCCACCTGTACGCCACGTTGCTGCCGTACCAGTTCTACACGCTGTTCGGCGCCGTGGTGGCCATGCACTTCGAGGCCGTGCACGCCTGGGTCGGCCGGCACCGGCTGCTGCTCGGCGGCGCGCTCGTGGCGGTGCTGGCCGGCACCGAGTGGTACTACCTCCGGACCGTCCACAGTGGAACGTTCCCGCAGGTGACCAGCGACCCGTTCCAGCCCTACCTCATCCCGTGGTGCGTGACCGTGATCGCGGCGATCTACGCCTTCACGACGTGGTGGGCCGCGCGGCGCAGGGAGGGCGGCCGGGGTGCCCGGCTGGTCTCGTGGGCGGCGAACCGGTCGTTCAGCATCTTCCTGGTCCACCCGCTCGCGCTGGCGTTCCTCGGCCCGGTGATCCCGCACGTGGCGGAGCGCTTCGGCGCGCCCTGGCTGAGCGTGATCATCTACGTGGCCACGCTCGCGCTGACGATCGTCATCGTCGAGGCGCTGCGGCGCCTCCCGGGCAGTCGCGCGCTCACCGGACGGCCGCGCCTGCGGCTCGCCAAGGCCGCCGCCTGAGTCACCCCGCCGGGTGGTCAAGAGCACAAAAGACACTTCGGGCATGTCCCGGCGCGCGGTTCCGCGGTCTTCGGATATGCTGGCGGCCCGTGGGACTTCAGTCGCGGGCTACCAAGTACGTATTTGTCACCGGAGGCGTCGCCTCCTCTCTGGGTAAGGGACTCACGGCTTCCAGCCTGGGACAACTCCTTACCGCGCGCGGGCTTCGCGTCACGATGCAGAAGCTCGATCCGTACCTCAACGTCGACCCCGGGACGATGAACCCGTTCCAGCACGGTGAGGTGTTCGTCACCGACGACGGCGCCGAGACCGACCTCGACATCGGGCACTACGAGCGCTTCCTCGACCGCGACCTCGACGGCAAGGCCAACGTCACGACCGGCCAGGTCTACTCCGAGGTGATCGCCAAGGAGCGCCGCGGCGAGTACCTCGGCGACACCGTGCAGGTCATTCCGCACATCACCGACGAGATCAAGTCCCGGATCACCGCGGCCGCCGAGCCCGACGAGGCCGGCCAGACGCCGGACGTCGTGATCACCGAGGTCGGCGGCACGGTCGGCGACATCGAGTCCCTGCCGTTCCTGGAGGCCTGCCGCCAGGTCCGCCACGACGTCGGCCGCGACCACTGCTTCTTCCTGCACGTCTCGCTGGTGCCGTACCTGGCGCCGTCGGGCGAGCTCAAGACGAAGCCGACCCAGCACTCGGTCGCCGCGCTGCGCAACATCGGCATCCAGCCCGACGCGCTGGTCTGCCGGGCCGACCGCGAGATCCCCGAGGACCTCAAGCGCAAGATCGGCCTGATGTGCGACGTCGACACCGAGGCCGTCATCGCCTGCCCGGACGCGCGGTCGATCTACGACATCCCGAAGGTGCTGCACGGCGAGGCGCTCGACGCCTACGTCGTCCGCCGCCTCGGGCTGCCGTTCCGCGACGTCGACTGGACGGTGTGGGGCGACCTGCTCGACCGGGTGCACAACCCGAGCGAGATCGTGCGGATCGCGGTCGTCGGCAAGTACATCGACCTGCCGGACGCCTACCTGTCGGTCACCGAGGCCCTGCGTGCGGGCGGGTTCGCCCACCGCGCCAAGGTCGAGATCGTCTGGGTCGCCTCCGACGACGCGCAGACCGCGTCCGGCGCCGCGTCCGTGCTGTCCGATGTGGACGGTGTGCTGATCCCGGGCGGGTTCGGCATCCGCGGCATCGAGGGCAAGGTCGGCGCGATCGAGTACGCCCGCACCCGCGGCGTCCCGCTGCTCGGCCTGTGCCTCGGCCTGCAGTGCATGGTCATCGAGGGCGCCCGGCACCTGGCCGGCATCACCGACGCCGGCTCGTCGGAGTTCGACGAGAACACCCAGCACCCGGTGATCTCGACGATGGCCGACCAGCGCGACGTCGTCGCGGGGGAGCGCGACATGGGCGGCACCATGCGCCTGGGCGCCTACCCGGCGAAGCTCAAGCCGGGTTCGCAGGTCGCGAAGGCGTACGGCACCACCGAGGTGTCCGAGCGCCACCGGCACCGCTACGAGGTCAACAACGCCTACCGCAAGCAGCTCTCGGACGCGGGCCTGGTGTTCTCCGGCACGTCGCCGGACGACCGCCTGGTCGAGTTCGTCGAGCTGCCGGCCGAGGTGCACCCGTTCTTCGTCGGCACCCAGGCGCACCCCGAGCTCAAGAGCCGCCCGACTCGGCCGCACCCGCTCTTCAGCGCGTTCGTCAAGGCCGTCGTGGACCGCAAGGTCGCCGAGCGGCTGCCGGTCGAGCTGCCCGAAGCCCCGGTGGCGGCCCGATGACCGCGCCGGGCGAGCACGAGTTCAGCGTCGCCTCCAGCCGGGATGTCCACATCGGACGCGTCGTCGGTCTGCGGATCGACGAGGTCGTGATGCCGGACGGCAACACCGCGACCCGCGAGGTGATCGAGCACCTCGGCGCGGTGGCGATCGTCGCCTTGGACGACGACCAGCAGGTCACGCTCATCCACCAGTACCGGCACCCGATCGGGCACCGGCTGTGGGAGCTGCCCGCCGGCCTGATCGACCACCTCGGCGAGGACCCGGTCGGCACGGCCAAGCGCGAGCTGGTCGAGGAGGTCGGGCTGGCCGCCGCGGACTGGGTGACCCTGGTCGACGTCGCGGCGTCGCCCGGCTTCACCGACGAGGTCGTGCGGGTCTTCCTGGCCCGCGGACTGTCCGATGTGGACCGCGACGTGCTCGGCGAGGAGGAGGCGGACCTCGTCATCCGCAAGTTCCCGCTCGCCGAGGCCGTCCGGATGGCCCTGGCGGGCGAGCTGATCAACGGCGCGACGGTGTCCGGCGTGCTGGCCGCGCACGCGGTCGTCACCGGCGGCGCCGAGGCGCGCCCGGCAGACGCGCCGTGGGAGGACCGCCCGACGGCGTTCGCCAAGCGCAAGGAAGCCTGAGCCGCTCCGCTGCGTCCCGGTTCAGGGGCGCAGCGGACGGCCCTGGGCATCCAGGCCGCCGTTGTTCAGGAGCATGATGCCGTCGACGATCGGCCAGATCATGCCGACCCCGGTCATCAGGACGACGAACAGCTGCAGCAGGCCCAGCCCGATCTGGCCGGTGTAGAACCGGCCGGCGCCGAACGGCAGCACGATCTGGAGCACCCCGGCCACGGTCTTGGACCGGTAGGAGTAGGGGACCGGCGCGTACGGCACCGGGGCCGGCGGCGCGTACGGGTCCGGCATCGGCGGGGCGTACATCGGCAGCTGCATCGTCGGCTGCGCGTACATCGTCGGCTGCGCGTACATCGGCGGCGGCGGGCCGAAGAAGCCCGGGTGCGGCTGCGGCAGGTCGCGGAACAGCGGCCGCAGGTCGCCCAGCGTCGTCGCCGCGTAGGCGTCCGTCACCCGCGTCTCGTACTCGTCCGGCGTGATGCGGCCCATGCCGAAGTGGTCGGCCAGCAGCCTCGCCGCTTCCTCCCGCTCGGCCGTGCCGATGCGGAGCTCGTCCGACTCCATGAAATCCACGGTAACCGCGTCCAGCTGAGAACGGGGTTTCTGCCGGGTCACGGCCCCCGGGCGGCCTAAGGTGTCCGGCGTGGCCTCCAGCCCGCACAGCACGGCCGGCGCGATCGCCGCGTACCTCGACCACCTGGTCGTCGAACGCGGAACCGCGCGCAACACCCTGGACAGCTACGCCCGTGACCTGCGCCGGTACGCCGCGCACCTCGACGGCGTCGGCATCGCCAAGATCGCCGACGTCACCGCCGCGCACGTCACCTCCTTCGGTGCCGCTCTTCGTGAAGGCGACGACGAGCACCGGCCGCTGGCCGCGTCGTCGGCCGCGCGGGCGCTGGTCGCCGTGCGGGGCCTGCACAAGTTCGCCCACGCCGAGGGGCTCACCGAGCACAACCCGGCCCGCGAGGTCCGGCCGCCGACGCCGGCGAAGCGGCTGCCCAAGGCGTTGCCCGTCGACGACGTCCTGCGGCTGCTCGAGACCCCGCCGCCGGACGGCGAACGCCCCCTGCGCGACCGGGCGCTGCTGGAAGTGCTCTACTCCACCGGCGCCCGGATCTCCGAAGCCGTCGGGCTGGACGTCGACGACGTCGACGACACCGAACGCACCGTCCTGCTCGACGGCAAGGGCGGCAAGCAGCGCATCGTCCCGATCGGGCGGCCGGCGCTCGCCGCGCTGCACGCCTACACGGTCCGCGCGCGCCCGGCGCTCGCCGCCCACGGCCGCGGCACCGCGGCGCTGTTCCTCAACGCCCGCGGCAGCCGGCTTTCGCGGCAGAGCGCGTGGCAGGTCCTCAAGGACACCGCCGAACGGGCGGGGATCGTCGCCGCGGTCTCGCCGCACACCCTGCGCCACTCCTTCGCCACGCACCTGCTCGAAGGCGGCGCGGACGTCCGGGTCGTCCAGGAACTGCTCGGCCACGCTTCGGTGACGACGACGCAGGTGTACACGCTGGTCACGGTCAACACCCTGCGCGAGGTGTACGCGACGGCGCACCCCCGGGCACTGGGCTAGACGGCCCTATAGAGGGTCGACAGCCTTCATACGCTGGACCGACGGTCGAGTGACATTGCCCCACCGAGTCCGGCGCGTTGCTTTGCCGGGGGTTCGGCTCCGCGCATAGGCTGCGGCGGACGCTGACGAACAAGGAGCTTTCCCGCCATGTCGACACCGAACCAGCCGGCCCACCCGGCCGAGTCCGCCGGGTCGGCGGCGGCGAACCTCAGCCAGGTCACCATCGCCACGCCCGCGATCCACGACGGCGACGAACCGCAGGAGCGCAACGGCAAGAAGGTCAGGCTCGAGGGCATCGGGCCGACCGGCCGCCCGATCCGCGAGCACCCCGATCCGGCGCCGCTGGAGCAGCACGGCCCGGCCAAGATCATGGCGATGTGCAACCAGAAGGGCGGCGTCGGCAAGACGACGTCGACCATCAACCTGGGCGCCGCGCTCGCCGAGTACGGCCGCAAGGTGCTGCTCGTCGACTTCGACCCGCAGGGCGCCCTCGCCGTCGGGCTCGGCATCCAGCCGCACGAGCTCGACCACACGGTCTACAACGCCATCATGGAGCGGTCGGTCAGCGCCACCGACGTGCTGATGAAAACCCGCGTCGACGGCGTTGACCTGCTGCCGAGCAACATCGACCTGTCCGCGGCGGAGGTCCAGCTCGTCGCCGAGGTAGGGCGCGAGCACACGTTGTTACGGGTCCTGCGTCCGGTCATGAACGACTACGACTATGTTCTTGTCGACTGCCAGCCCTCGCTCGGCTTGCTCACGGTGAACGCGCTGACCGCTGCGGACGGCGTGATCATCCCGCTGGAGTGCGAGTTCTTCAGTCTGCGAGGCGTCGCCCTCCTGATCGACACCATCGAGAAGGTCCAGGAACGCCTCAACCCCAAACTGGACATAGTCGGGATTCTCGCCACCATGTACGACCCGAGAACCCTGCATTCGAAGGAGGTCATGGCTCGCGTGGTGGAGGCATTCGGCGAGACCGTGTTCGACACGGTCATCAACCGCACCGTGCGGTTCCCCGAGACGACGGTCGCGGGTGAGCCGATCACGACCTGGGCGCCCAAGTCGGCCGGCGCGGCGGCGTACCGTCAGCTGGCCCGCGAGGTGATCGCTCGGTGAGCAGGCGCGCCTCCCTGCCCGGAGCGTCGGAACTCTTCAGGATCACGACCAGCACCGCCAGCCCCGCCCTCGACCTCCCACCCCAGGCGCCGCCGCCCGCGCCCGCCGAACCCGTCGAGCCCACGGGCAACGGCCGGACCGAACAGCTCGCCCGCAGCGCGGCCCCGCACGGGTCCGGCCGGACCAAGCACGACGCGAAGATCACCGTGTACGTCTCCGGCGACGAGCTCGTCGCCATGGAGCAGGCCCGGCTGACGTTGCGCGCGAAGCACGACCTGGTCGTCGACCGCGGCCGGCTGGTCCGCGAGGCGGTCGCCGTGCTGCTGGCCGACTTCGACCAGAACGGCGAAGAGTCGGTGCTGGTGCAGCGGCTGCGGGTGGTCGGCTCAGACGGCGGCGAAACCGAGGGCTGATGGACGAGCCGGCACCGGTCCCGGCACCGGCTCCGGAGGACCTGGTTCCCGAAGAGCACCAGACGGTGCACGGCGGGATGATCCCCGAAGGCGTCAACACCGAGGAACTGAGCACGTCGAAGTTCAAGGTGCGGCTGGCCAACTTCGAGGGACCGTTCGACCTGCTGCTGCAGCTGATCTCGCAGCACCAGCTCGACGTCACCGAGGTGGCGCTGCACCGGGTCACCGACGACTTCATCGCGTACACGCGGGCGCTGGGCACCGACTGGAACCTCGACGAGACGACGGAGTTCCTGGTCATCGCGGCAACGCTCCTGGATTTGAAGGCAGCACGCCTGCTGCCCGCGGCCGAGGTCGAGAGCGAGGACGACCTGGCGCTGCTCGAAGCACGTGACCTGCTGTTCGCGCGCGTGCTGCAGTACCGCGCGTACAAGCAGGTGGCAGCCCTGTTCGGCGAGCTGGAGCAGGGCGCGCTGCGGCGCTACCCGCGATCGGTGGCGCTGGAGGACCGGTTCGTCGGGCTGCTGCCCGAGGTCATGCTGGGCGTGACGCCGGAGAAGTTCGCGGAGATCGCGGTGGCGGTCTTCCGGCCGAAGCCGCCGCCGACGGTGTCGATCGCCCACATCCACATGGGCCGCATCTCGGTGCGCGAGCACGCGGCGGTGCTGCGGGTGATGCTGGCGGAACGCGGGCAGGCGACGTTCGGCGAGCTGGTCGACGACTGCGAGCACACGGTCGAGATCGTGGCGCGCTTCCTGGCGCTGCTGGAGCTCTACCGCGAGGCGACGGTCCAGTTCGAGCAGACCGAGGCACTGGCGGAGCTGCACGTCCGCTGGACGGGCGGCTCGAAGGAAGAGGCCTCCGCGGCGGCCGAGCTGGACCGCATCGCCGGAGACGAAGAGGAGTACGGGTGAGCCCCGAAGAAAACGACCGGGTGGAAGCACCGCAACCGCCGGTGCCGCCGGTGGGCGAGCCGGCCGAGGTGCCGTCCGCCGGGGTCGAGGCACCGGAACCGCCTGCGGGTGAGCCTGCCGAGGGCGCGGCGGAGCTGGCTCTCGAAGAGGCGCTGTCCGGCGAGCCGGTCACCGAGGACGGCGAGCCGGTGGTCGAGGAGGCCACTGCCGAGGCGGCCGAAGCCGCGGCCGCCGACGAAGCTTCGGTCGAGGTGGCTGCCGAGCCTGAGGTCGGTGGCGCTGCCGCTGTTGAGCCGGCTGATGTCCCCGGGTCGGCGGCTGATGCTGCCGCCGAGCCGGCTGAGGTGGCTGCCGAGCCTGAGGTCGATGGCGCTGCCGCTGTTGAGCCGGCCGAAGCGCCCGGGTCGGAGGCTGATGCTGCCGCCGAGCCGGCTGAGGTGGCTGCCGAGCCTGAGGTCGATGGCGCTGCCGCTGTTGAGCCGGCCGAAGCCCCCGAGTCGGAGGCCGAGGTCGCCGCCGAGCCGGTCGACCTCGACCCCGCTGATCCCGAGTCCGACCTCGTCGCCGCGGGCGATGCCGACTCGCTGCCCGACGTCACCTCCGACGAGGCCCTCGAAGCCGCCCTCGAGGCCCTTCTCCTCGTCGTCGACTCGCCCGCCAGTGAGGAACTCCTCGCCGAAACCGTCGGGCAGCCCAAGGCGCGGATCGTCGTCGCGCTCCGGACCATGGCGCAGAAGTTCACCGACCGCTCCTCCGGGATCGACCTGCGGCGCGTCGGCGAAGGGTGGCGGTTCTACACTAGGGACGTCTACGCCCCGTTCGTGGAGAAGCTCCTGCTGGACGGCCAGCGGTCGAAGCTGACCCGGGCCGCGCTGGAGAGCCTCGCCGTGATCGCGTACCGGCAGCCGGTGACCCGTGCGCGGGTCGCCGCGGTGCGCGGCGTGAACGTGGACGGCGTGATCCGGACGCTCCTCGCGCGCGGCCTCATCGAAGAGATGGGGACCGACCCCGAGACGACCGGCACGCTGTACGTGACGACCGAGCTGTTCCTGGAGCGACTGGGGCTGTCGTCACTGAACGACCTGCCCGCCATCGCTCCGTTGCTACCCGAAGTGGACACCATCGATGACATCCAGTGAACACCCCGACGGCATCCGCCTGCAGAAGGTGCTGTCGCAGGCCGGGGTCGCCTCCCGGCGTGCGGCGGAGGACCTGATCGCGGCCGGCCGGGTCGAGGTGAACGGCGAGGTCGTCACCGAGCTGGGCCGCCGGGTGCACCCGGACGAGGCGATCATCCACGTCGACGGCACCCGCGTGAACCTGCGCGACGACCTGATCTACCTCGCCCTGAACAAGCCCAAGGGCGTGCACTCGACCATGTCGGACGACCGCGGCCGCCCGTGCGTCGGCGACTACCTGGCCGGCCGCTACGAGGAGACCCCCGGCGTCGTGCACGTCGGGCGGCTCGACGAGAACACCGAGGGCCTGCTGCTGCTCACCAACGACGGCGACCTCGGGCACCGGCTGATGCACCCGTCCTACCGGGTGCTCAAGACCTACCTCGCCGAGGTCGACGGCCTCGTGCCGCGCGGCCTGGGCAAGGAACTGCGCAACGGCTGGGAGCTGCCGGACGGCATCGTCAAGGTCGACCAGTTCCGGGTCAAGGACATGCACTCCGGCAAGTCGCTGGTGGAGCTGGTCATCCACGAGGGCAAGAAGCACATCGTGCGCCGCCTGCTCAAGGACACCGGGCACCCGGTGCTCAAGCTGGTCCGCACCGCGGTCGGCGACGTCCAGCTCGGCAACCAGCGCGTCGGCTCGATCCGGCGGCTGACGAAGACCGAGGTCGGCGCGCTCTACCGCAACGTCGAGCTCTGACGCCGCTCTTTGGGGGTCCGGGTGGCGAAGCCCCCGGCCTGGGGCGAAGCCCCGGTTGTCAGAGCACGGCGGTGACGAACCCGTCCGGGGTCTGCTCGTCCTGGCGGCCGTACCCCGCCGCCAGCTCCGAGCGGGTGACTGTGGCGGGCTCCCAGCCGTGCTCGCGCAGCCACTGCGGGGCCCGGTCGCCGAGGCCGCCCTTCCGCAGGCGCGTGACGTGCTCACCGCCCGGGGCCGCCTTGGCGCGCGCCAGCAGGCTATCCGGCGCGTCGCCCGGCCGGTGTTCGAACGACACCCGGCTACCCGGCGCGGACAGCTCGCCCACGGTGGTCAGCAGCCGGGAAGCCTCCTCGTACGACAGGTAGATCAACAGCCCCTCGGCCAGCCACGCCGTCGGCACGGCGGGGTCGAACCCGGCTTCGCGCAGCGGCGCGGCCCAATCCTCCCGTAGGTCCGCGCGCACGACGATCCGCGCGCACGCCGGTGTGGCGCCCTGCGTGGCGAGCACGTCGTCCTTGAACGCCAGCACATCCGGTAGGTCCAGCTCGAACAGCCGGGTGCCCGGCGGCCAGGCCAGCCGGAACGCCCGCGCGTCGAGCCCGGCCGCGAGGAGCACGACCTGCGCGCAGCCGGCGTCGAGCAGGTAGTCGTCGAAGAACCGGGTCCGGATGGCGACCTGCGGGTAGATCAGGGCGCCCAGGCCCGCCTGCGCGCTGCCGCGTTCCAGGCCGGGGAGGGCCGAGCGGCCCGCCGCGAAGAACGCGGCCGCGTAGGGGTCGTCGAACAGGCGGTCCGGGCGGCTGCTTTCGTAGGCGCGCAACGCGGCGACGCCGACAGCCGTGCGGCTCACTGCGGGCAGGGACTCCGTCACGGGGCCACCGTACGCCCGACTTTCCGCCGTGGCGGTGGTGATCCCCGGCTCGCTAGCGTGACGGGCATGCGACTCGGGGTGGTGTGCGGGGTCCTCGCGGTGCTCGTGGCCGGCACGGTGGCGCCGGCCGCCGCGGCGCCCGCGGCGAGCGAGCCGGTCTACGACTACGCGAAGGCGGTCCGTGAAACCGTCTGGGTCGACATCGGCCACGACGGCGACGGCGACGGCAAGCCCGACCGCGTCGCCGCCGACATCGTCCGGCCGAGCGAGCTGACCTCGGGCGTGCCGGTGATCATGGACGCCAGCCCGTACTACTCGTGCTGCGGGCGCGGCAACGAGAGCGAGCTCAAGTCGTACGACAGCGCCGGGAAGCCGGTGAAGTTCCCCCTGTTCTACGACAATTACTTCGTGCCGCGCGGGTACGCCGTGGTGCTCGTCGACCTGGTCGGGACGAACCGGTCCGCCGGCTGCGCGGACGTCGGCGGCGCTTCGGACGTCGACTCGGCGCGCAAGGTCGTCGACTGGCTGAACGGGCGCGCCACCGGGTACAGCGCGAAGACCGGCGGGAGCGCGGTGACCGCGGGCTGGAGCTCCGGGAACGTCGGCATGATCGGGAAGTCCTACGACGGCACGATCGCCAACGGCGTCGCGGCGACCGGTGTCGCGGGGCTGAAGACGATCGTGCCGATCTCGGCGATCAGCTCCTGGTACGACTACTACCGCTCCGACGGCGCGACGTTCGGCTTCAACCCGGACGGGCTGGCGCAGACCGTCGAAGCAGGCAACAGCGGGCAGAACTGCTCCGCGCAGAACCAGGTCCTCAAGCAGGGCGCGACGGCCAACGGCGACTACGGGCCGCAGTGGGCGGACCGGGACTACGCCGCGCACGCGGGCACCGTGCGCGCGAGCGTGCTGCTGTCGCACGGCGTCAACGACCTGAACGTCAAGACGATCAACTTCGGCCAGTGGTGGAGCGGGCTGAACGTCGAGAAGAAGATCTGGCTGTCGCAGACCGGGCACGTCGACCCGTTCGACTACCGGCGCGCCGACTGGGTCGACCTGCTGCACCGGTGGTTCGACCACTACCTGCTGGGCCTCGACAACGGCGTCCAGAACGGGCCGCAGGCCAGCGTCGAGCGGCAGCCGGACCAGTGGGCCGACCAGAGTGCCTACCCGGCCGCCGGCGCGGTGGCCACGACCTTGCGGCCGCACACCTCCGGTTCGCTCGGCACCGCGACGGCGTCGGGGACGGCGTCGTTCACCGACAACCCGAACGCCGGCGAGGACACCTGGGTGACGAACCCGGGCAGCGCGGCGCTGACCTACTCGACCGGCACGCTGGCCTCGGACCTGCAGGTGTCCGGGACGACGTCGATCACGGTGACGGCGACGCCGAGCACGGCGTCGGCCCGGCTTTCCGCGCTGCTGGTGGACCTCGGCGCGGCGACGATCCGCAACTTCGCCGGCAGCGGCGAAGGGGTCAAGACGGGGACCACGGAGAACTGCTGGGGCTCGTCGGCGCCGGGTGACGATGCCTGCTACAAGATCACGTCGGCGGACGTGAAGAAGGTCGGCTACACGATCCTCAGCCGCGGCTGGGCGGACCTGGCGAACTACGCTTCCCTTGCGCAGGAACGGGTTCTGACGCCGGGGACGGCGTACACGATGACGTTCCGGCTGGCCTCGACCGACCACGTCGTGCCGAAGGGGCACGCGCTGGCGTTGATCATCGGCGGCACGGACGGGAGCTTCATCCGCGGCCCGGCCCAGCCGGGGCGGGTCACGCTGGAGCTGGCCCGGACGTCGGCGTCGGTCCCGCTGGTGGGCATCCCGCAGGCCGCGACGACCCACCCGGCCCCGGCCGGCGGCGCGTTCGTGCCGTCGGCGGGCCGGGCGGACCTGCGCTAGCTCGCTTCGGCCGCCGCGGTCTGGGTGGCCGTCTTCCGGTGCAGCGCGCGGGCGATCGGCTCCACCACCCGCGCCGCCGTCGGGCCGAGGATCGCCATCAGCAGCACGTACGCCGTCGCCAACGCGGCCAGTTCGCCGTCCACCGCGCCCGCCGTCACCGCCAGGCCCGCGATGACGATCGAGAACTCGCCCCGGGCCACCAACGCCGCTCCGGCGCGGGCCCGGCCCATCTTCCCGATGCCCTGCCGCCGCGCCGCCCACCAGCCGGTGCCGACCTTCGTCAGCGTCGTCACCACCGCGAGCACGATCGCCCAGCCGAGCACCGGCGGGATCGACGCCGGGTTCGTGTTGAGCCCGAACACCACGAAGAACACCGCCGCGAACAGGTCCCGCAGCGGTTCGAGCAGGTGCGTCGCGTTCTCCGCCGTCGAGCCCGAGATCGCGATGCCGAGCAGGAACGCGCCGACCGCGGCCGACACCTGCATCGCCGAGGCCAGCCCGGCCACCAGCAGCGCCGCGCCGAGGACCTTGAGCAGGAACACTTCGCGGTCCGGGCTGTCGACGGCGGCCGAGACGTACCGGCCGAACTTCAGGGCGATCACCAGGACCACGGTGATCACCAGCAGCGAGATCCCGACGGCCTCCAGGCCGCCGAGGAACGAGACGCCGCCCAGCACCGCCGTGAGGATCGGCAGGTAGAGCGCCATCACCAGGTCCTCGAACACGAGGATCGACAGCACCACCGGCGTCTCGCGGTTGCCGAGCCGGCCGAGGTCGCCGAGGACCTTCGCGACGATGCCGGACGACGAGATGTACGTGACGCCCGCCAGCACCATCGCGCCGACCGGGCCCCAGCCCAGCAGCAGCGCGACGGCCGCGCCGGGGGCGGCGTTGAGGACGATGTCGAGCAGGCCCGCCGTCCACGAGCGGCGCAGCCCGGTGAACAGCTCGGCCGCGGAGTACTCCAGGCCGAGCAGCAGGAGCAGCAGCACGACGCCGATTTCGCCGGCGAGGTGGGTGAAGCCGCCGATGTCGGTCAGCGGGATCAGCCCGCCGGAGCCGAAGCAGAGGCCGCCGAGCAGGTAGAGCGGGATGGGGGAGAGGCCGATCTTCCCGGCCAGGCGTCCGAGCGCGCCCAGCACGAAGAAGACCGCCCCCAGTTCGATCAGGGACAGCGCGGTGTGGTCCATCGGCCGCTCAGCCGTACTTGAGGATCTTGACGGCGGCTTCGAGGCCTTCGCCCGTGCCGACCGCAACCAGCAGGTCGCCGCCGGTCAGCGTGAAGTCCGGGGTCGGCGACGGGTGCACCTGGCCGGCCCGCGCCACCGCGACCACCGAAACGCCGGTGCGGGTGCGCATCGCCGTGTCGCCGAGCGTGCGGCCGTCGAACGGCCCGGACGGCTTGACCGGCAGCTGCCGCGTGCTGATTCCCGGCAGGTCCCGGTGCTCCTCCGTGAGCTGCGCGACCAGCTGCGGCGCGCCGAGCAGGTTGGCCAATGCGCCCGCCTCGTCCGCGGTCAGCGGGATCGAGGCGGCGCAGGCGTCGGGATCGTCCGATTTGGAGACGATCAGCTCGATGTGGCCGTCCCGCTGGGTGACGACGCCGATGCGGCGGCCGGTACGGGTGGCGAAGTCCTTGCGGACCCCGATGCCGGGCAGGGGCGTTACTTCGACGTTCACCCAACCACCGTAACCCAGGTGTCCGATTCGCGGGATTTCAGCCGAGTAGCAGGAGCAGGCCCGCGACGATCATCACGACGGCGGTCAGGCCGTGGACGCCGAAGGCAATGGCCTTCTTTCCCTGGTGGCGCAGGACGATCAGCATGTCGAAGACGGGCCAGCCGGCCGCGACGAGGATGACCCAGCCCAGCGCGTGCGGGTCGCCGTAGATCATCAGGGCCAGCGGGATCAGGCCGGCCCCGATGTCGCGGCCGCCTTTGACGTTGAGGAAGGTCTCGGCGTTTTCGGGGACTTCCTTGAAGCCGAAGCCCGCGGCGATCTTCGCCGGCGCGAAGAGGTAGTTGAGGCCGATGTAGATGATCCCGAGCGCGACGATCGCGACGAGGACGTAGCCGGTGACGACCATGGTGTTCCCTCCAGTGTTTCTAGCATCGCTAGGATTGCTAGCAACGCTAATCTAGCGACGCTATTTTGTCTAGCAGTGCTAGCATGCGCCGTATGACCCAGCGACAACGGCGTGTGCGCGACCGGACCGAACGCGGGCGGCGGATCGTGGCCGCGGCCAGGGAGCTGGCCGAGGCGGAGGGCTGGGACGCGGTCACCACCCGGCGGCTCGCGGCCCTGATCGAGTACAGCCAGCCGGTGCTCTACAGCCACTTCCCCGGCGGCAAGGACGCGATCATGACGGCGGCCGCGCTGGAGGGCTTCACCGAGCTGGCCGCGACGCTGGTGGCGGCCCGCGCTGGAGGCCTCGCCGGGGTGGGGGAGGCGTATGTGGCCTTCGCCGAGGAGAAACCGGCCCTCTACGACGCCATGTTCACGCTCGCCTCGGAGCTGCCGTTCGCCGAGGACGACACCCCGGAGGTGATGAAGGCGTGCTTCGCCGCGCTCCTCGCGGTCATCGAGCCGACGGCGAAGGAGCAGGACGCGGGCGCGTTGACCGAGGTGTTCTGGAGCACGTTGCACGGCCTGGTGACCCTGGATCGCGGCCACCGGCTGTCCCCGGCCCACCGTGACGAGCGCCTCGCGCTGGTGGTCGCCCGCTTCGGCGCGCGGGGCGACTGATCTCCGCCGCACCCCGACCGGCAGAATGGACACCAAGCCGACCGATGACGAGAACGCGAGGAGTGTGCCGGTGACGGGAGCCCTACGAGGTGTGGTCGCGCTGGACGGCCCGTCGGGGACCGGGAAGACCACCGTCGCGCGCAAGCTCGCCCAGCGTCTCGGCGCCGGGTACCTCGACACCGGCGCCATGTACCGGATGGTCACCCTCGCCGTGCTGCGGGCCGGGATCGACCCGGCCGACGCGGACGCCGTCGCCGCGCTCGCCGACGGTGCCGACTTCAGCATCGGCACCAGCCCCGACCGGCCCGAGATCCGGCTGGCCGGCGCGGACGTCGCCACCGACATCCGCGGGCCCGAGGTCACCAAGGCCGTCTCGCCCGTCTCCGCCGTGCCGCACGTGCGCGAGCTGCTCGTCGCCCGGCAGCGGCGGATCATCGACGACGTGCTGGAGCACCGGGGCGGCATCGTCGTCGAAGGCCGCGACATCGGCACGGTCGTCGCGCCGGACTCGCCGCTGAAGGTCTACCTGACCGCGTCCGCCGACGTCCGCGCGTCGCGCCGCAGCACGCAGGACACCGCCGCCGGGCGGAAGTCCTCGGTCGCCGACGCGCTGGCGAGCGTCGAACGCCGCGACCACCTCGACTCGACCCGCACCACCTCGCCGCTGCGCGCGGCCGACGACGCCGTGCCCGTCGACACCTCGGAACTGTCGATCGACCAGGTGATCGTCGCCCTCAGCGAGCTGGCCAGCCACCGCGGTCTCCTGGCGGGGTGCAACGCCGAGGTCGCTCGATGAAAGCTGACGGACTGCCGGAAGGCTCCGTCGGCGCACTCCACGACGCCGGGCGAGTCTTCGCCCGGTATCATCTGCGGTCGGCCTTCCGCGTCCGCGTGCACGGCCGTGAGCGCATGCCCGCCACCGGGCCGGTGCTCGTGATCGCGAACCACAGCTCGATGATCGAACCGCAGCTGATCTTCGGAATGCTGCCGCGGCGTTCGGCGTTCCTGGTCAAGGCCGAGATGTTCACGGGCCTCGCCGGGAAGTTCCTGCGGGCCATCGGGCAGATCCCGCTCAAGCGCGGCGAGATCGACCGCAAGCCGCTGCTGACCGCGGTCGGCGTGCTCAACGGCGGCGGCGTCGTCGGGATCTTCCCCGAGGGCACCCGCGGTGCCGGGGACGTCGGTGCGGCCGAACGCGGCGCGGCCTGGCTCGTCCGGGCCTCCGGCGCGACCGTGCTCCCGGTCGCGACGCGGGGCACGCGCAAGCCGGCGGACGGCAAGCGGCGCTGGCGCCCGCGCGTGGACATCCTCGTGGGGGAGCCGTTCACGCCGAAGGTCGGCCCCGGGAAGACCGGGCTCGACCAGGGCACCGAAGAGCTGCGCGGCGAGCTCGCGGCGCTCGTGAAGACTTTGGACGATTGGCGTTCCGAACACGGATTCGGCTCGCCATAAGGGAAACAGGTAGTCATGGAAGAGCTAGACAGCGTCGGCGAGGTCGACGGCACCTGGTCGGACGAGACCGAGTTCGCCAGGCTCGACGCGCAGATCGAGGCGGCGGAAGCGGCCGAGGAGGCGGCGCTCGGGCAACCGGTGCTCGCCGTCGTCGGCCGGCCCAACGTGGGCAAGTCGACGCTGGTCAACCGGATCATCGGCCGCCGCGAGGCCGTCGTGCAGGACGTGCCGGGAGTGACCCGCGACCGCGTCGCCTACGACGCCTACTGGGGCGGGCGCAAGTTCACCCTGGTCGACACCGGTGGGTGGGAGCCGGACGCGACCGGGCTGCAGGCGTCCGTCGCCGCCCAGGCCGAGCTGGCCATGCAGACCGCGGACGCGGTGCTGCTGGTGATCGACGCCTCGGTCGGCGCGACCGCGACCGACGAAGCCGTCTCCAAGGTGCTGCGCCGCTCGAAGAAGCCGGTGCTGCTGGCCGCCAACAAGGTCGACGACGACCGGCTGCTCGCGGACACCGCGTCGCTGTGGTCGCTCGGGCTCGGCGAGCCGCACCCGGTCAGCGCGCTGCACGGACGCAGCTCCGGCGACCTGCTCGACGCGATCCTCAAGGCCCTGCCCGAAGCGCCCCGCGAAGGCGGCGCCGCCTCGACCGGCCCACGGCGCGTCGCGCTGGTCGGTAAGCCGAACGTCGGCAAGTCGAGCCTGCTGAACAAGCTCTCCGGCGAGGAGCGCTCGGTCGTCGACTCGGTCGCGGGCACCACCGTCGACCCGGTCGACTCGCTGGTCGAGCTGGACGGCGAGACCTGGCGGTTCGTCGACACCGCGGGCCTGCGCAAGCGCGTCAACTTCGCCGCCGGCGCCGAGTACTACGCCTCGCTGCGCACCAAGACCGCGATCGACGCGGCCGAGGTCGCGATCGTGCTGCTCGACGCGGCCGAGCCGATCTCGGAGCAGGACCTGCGGGTGCTGACCATGGTCGTCGAGGCCGGCCGCGCCTGCGTGCTCGCGTTCAACAAGTGGGACCTGGTCGACGAAGACCGCCGGCACGCGATGGTCCGCGAGCTGGAGCGCGGCCTGGTCCGCGTGCCGTGGGCGGAGAAGGTCAACGTCTCGGCGCTGACCGGCCGTTCGGTGCGCAAGATCGCCCCGGCGCTGCGGACGGCGCTGGCGTCGTGGGACAAGCGGGTGCCGACCGGCCAGCTCAACGCGTGGCTGTCCGACCTGATCGCGGCCACCCCGCCGCCGGTCCGCGGCGGCAAGCAGCCGAAGGTGTTGTTCGCGACGCAGGCCGGCATCCGGCCGCCGACGCTGGTGCTGTTCACCACCGGTTTCCTCGAGGCGGGCTACCGCCGGTTCATCGAGCGCAAGTTCCGCGAGCAGTTCGGTTTCGCGGGCAGCCCCGTTCGGGTGAATGTGCGGGTTCGCGAAAAGAAGGCGAAACCGAAGGTCGGCGGTAAAGCGGCCCGGCCCGCCAAATCCCGGTGACGTTTCGGGCATCACACGTGATCCCGCAGGCATCACTCGTGATCCCGCAGGCATCACTCGTGATCCCGGGGGCATCACTCGTGATGGGAGGGGCATCACTCTCGATGCCCCTCCCATCACGCATGATGCCTCTTTGATCACGCCCGATGCCCGCACCTGCGTGAGGTCCGACACTCCGTCGTGACCCTGTGGACACCTTTTCTTCACCTGCGGGTATGGTGAAGGGTCGTTGCGGGCGCCTCATTCGGAGAGCTGGCCCGATTGAGGCTCCCGAAAGGTGAGTGGTGGGCTTGCGCGCCCATGGTTTTGTGCTGCACGAGGTGAGCGGACGATGACCGTCACCGTCGAACCCGCCGGATCCGTCGCCGAGGTGACCCTCGCGCCGGTCGCCGATCGGGCCCTCTTATGGTCCGGCCTCGGCGCCGGCGAGCGCACCCTCCTCGACATCCTCGCCGCCACCGCCGAGCGGCACCCCAACGCCGCCGCGATCGACGACGGCACCACGACGCTGACCTACCGGCGGCTCCTCGAGGAGATCGACGCCTACGGTCGCCGGCTGCGCGGCTACGGCGTCGGCCTCGGCGACCGCGTCGGCATCCGGATTTCCTCCGGTACCGCCGAGCTGTACGTCGCGATCCTCGCCACCCTGTCCGTCGGCGCCGCCTACGTGCCGGTCGACGCGGACGACCCGGACGAGCGCGCCGAGCTGGTCTTCGAGGAGGCCCAGGTCGCCGCGGTGGCCACCGACGGCAAGATCAACGTGCACAGCACGCCGGGCGGCCGTGCCGGCGTTCCCGGCCCGGCCGACGACGCCTGGATCATCTTCACCTCCGGTTCCACCGGCAAGCCCAAGGGCGTCGCGGTGAGCCACGCGAGTGCCGCCGCGTTCGTCGACGCCGAGGCCGACCTGTTCCTCACCGAGGAGCCGATCGGCCCGGGCGACCGCGTCCTGGCCGGCCTGAGCGTCGCCTTCGACGCCTCCTGCGAAGAGATGTGGCTGGCCTGGCGGCACGGCGCCTGCCTGGTCCCGGCGCCGCGTGCGCTGGTCCGCACCGGCGTCGACCTCGGCCCCTGGCTGGTCGCGCAGCGCATCACCGTCGTCTCGACCGTGCCGACGCTGGCCGCACTGTGGCCCGCCGACGCCCTCGAAGACGTCCGCCTGCTCATCTTCGGCGGGGAAGCGTGCCCGCCGGAGCTGGCCGAGCGCGTCGCCGTCGAAGGCTGCGAAGTCTGGAACACCTACGGTCCGACCGAGGCCACCGTCGTCGCCTGCGCCGCGCAGCTGACCGGCGAGGGCCCGGTCCGGATCGGCCTGCCGCTCGCCGGCTGGCAGCTCGCCGTGGTCAACGACGAGGGCGAGCCGGTCGCCATGGGCGAGACCGGTGAGCTGGTCATCGGCGGGGTCGGCCTGGCCCGCTACCTCGACGCCGAGAAGGACGCCGAGAAGTTCGCGCCGCTGCCGTCGCTGGGCTGGCAGCGCGCCTACCGCTCGGGCGACATGGTCCGCGCCGAAGCCGAGGGCCTGCTGTTCCTCGGCCGGCTCGACGAGCAGGTCAAGCTCGGCGGCCGCCGCATCGAGCTGGGCGAGGTCGACGCCGCGCTGCAGGCCCTGCCGGGCGTGCAGGGCGCGGCCGCCGCGATCCGCCGCACCAAGGCGGGCAACCAGGTCCTGGTCGGGTACGTCGTGCCCGCTGCCGGTGTGCCCTTCAACCAGGACGAAGCCGCGAACCGGCTGCGCGCGCACCTGCCCGCTGCGCTGGTGCCGCTGCTGGCCGTCGTCGACGACCTGCCGACCCGCACGTCCGGCAAGGTCGACCGCGCCGCCCTCCCGTGGCCGCTGTCCACTGTGGACGCCGTCGGGCTGTCCCCGACGGAGACGTGGCTCGCCGAAGGCTGGGCCGAGATCCTCGGCGTGTCGGTGGACGACCCGAAGGCCGACTTCTTCACCCACGGCGGCGGCAGCCTCACCGCCGCGCAGGTCGTCGCGCGCATCCGTACCCGGCACCCGCAGGTGTCGGTCGCCGACGTCTACGCCCACCCCAAGCTGGGCGCGCTGGCCGCGATGCTGGACGCGCTGAGCGGCCAGGCCACCGAGCGCCGCGACATCGCGCCGACCCCGCGTCGTGCCGGGATCATCCAGGCGCTGCTGATGGTGCCGCTGATGGGTCTCGTCGGCCTGCGCTGGGCGACGCTCGCCGCCGCGCTGTCGAACGTCCTGTCCCTGCTCGGGTTCACCTGGGCACCCACGCTGAACTGGGCGTGGCTCGGCCTGGCCTGGGTCGTGCTGTTCAGCCCGGCCGGCCGGATCGCGATCGCGGCGGGCGGTGCCCGTGTGCTGCTCTCCGGTGTCCGCCCCGGCACCTACCCGCGTGGCGGGAGTGTCCACTTGCGACTGTGGACGGCCGAGAAGCTCGCCGAGTTCTCCGGCGCGGACAGCGTCGCGGGCGCGTCTTGGATGACGACGTACGCGAAGGCGCTCGGCGCGCGGATCGGCAAGGACGTAGACCTCCATTCGCCGCCGCCGGTCACCGGGTTCCTCAAGCTGGGCCGCGGCGCGGCGATCGAGCCCGAGGTCGACCTGACCGGCCACTGGGTCGACGGCGACCGCGTGCACATCGGCAAGGTCCGCGTCGGGGCGGAAGCCCGCATCGGCGCGCGCAGCACGCTGTTCCCCGGCGTCCGCATCGGCAAGGGCGCGGAGATCGCGGCCGGGTCGACCGTCCGCGGCGCCGTCCCGGCCGGGCAGCGCTGGGCCGGTTCGCCCGCCGGGCGCGTGGCGAAGGACGAGCGCGACGCGCTGAAGTGGCCGTCGAGCCGCCCGCCGCGGTCGCACTTCTGGGCCACCGTCTACGGCGCGACCTCGCTGCTGCTCGGCTTCCTGCCGGGCATCGCCGCACTGGCCGGTGTCGCCGTGCTCGGCTACGCGATCGCCGGGGCGCCTACCCTTCTGGACGCCTTCACCCGGGCGCTGGTCTTCGTGCCGGTCGCGACCCTGGCGTACTTCGCCGCGTACATGCTGCTCGTGCTGGTCGGCGTCCGGTCGCTGAGCATCGGCATGGTCGAGGGCTACCACCCGGTGCACGGCCGGATCGCGTGGCAGGTCTGGGCCACCGAACGCCTGATGAGCATGGCCCGCGAAGGCCTGTTCCCGGTGTACGCCAGCCTGTTCACGCCGGTGTGGCTGCGGCTGCTCGGCGCGAAGGTGGGCCGCAACGTCGAGGCGTCGACCGTGCTGGCGCTGCCGAAGATGACCAAGGTCGACAGCGGCGCGTTCCTGGCCGACGACACGATGGTCGCCACCTACGAGCTCGGCCACGGCTGGCTGCACGTCGCCCCGGCGCGCATCGGCAAGCAGGCCTTCCTCGGCAACTCGGGGATGACCGCGCCCGGCCGGTCGGTGCCGAAGCGCGGCCTGGTCGGCGTCCTGTCGTCGACGCCGCTGAAGGCGAAGAAGGGCTCGTCGTACCTCGGCATGCCGCCGCTGCCGGTGCGCCGCGCGATCGGCGACGCCGACACGAGCCGCACCTACACCCCGGCGCTGCACCTGAAGGCGGCGCGGGCGCTGGTCGAGCTGTGCCGGATCATCCCGGTCATGTGCGGCGTCGCGCTGACCGTCTCGGTCGCCTTCGGGCTGCTGTGGGCGGCGACGGCGTTCGGCTTCGGCGTCGCCCTGCTGCTGGCCGGGCCCGCCCTGCTGGCCGCCGGGATCGTCGCGGCGCTGACCGCGACCGTGCTGAAGTGGCTGCTGGTCGGCAAGTTCCGCGAGATCGACCACCCGCTGTGGAGCTCCTTCGTCTGGCGCAACGAGCTGGCCGACACCTTCGTCGAGGCCTTGGCCGTGCCGTGGCTGATCGGCTCGATCGGCGGCACCCCGCTGCTGTCGGCGTGGCTGCGCACGATGGGCGTCAAGATCGGCCGCGGCGTCTGGCTCGAGACGTACTGGCTGCCCGAGGCCGACCTCGTCGAGCTGGGCGACGGCGCGACGATCAACCGCGGCTGCGTCGTGCAGACGCACCTGTTCCACGACCGGATCATGAGCATGTCGAGCGTGACCCTCGGCGAGGGCGCCACGCTCGGCCCGCACGGCATCGTGCTGCCCGGCGCGGGCATCGGCGCGCGCACCACGGTCGGCCCGGGCTCCCTCGTGACCCGCGGCGACGAGGTGCCGGCCGACACGCGCTGGCTCGGCAACCCGATCTCCGCGTGGACGGGTAAGTAGAAGGTCACGAAGTACCCACCGGGCTCGCCGGACTCACCTGTGCCGTGCGAGCCTGGTTTGGTACGTCGGTACGAGGAAAGGTTCGGCACGGGTGGTTTCGAAGGCTCCTGCTCCGGCACCCGGCGCGGATACTTCCGGTGATCCCTACCTCCCCGCCCACGGCAACGGTGGCTACCGGACCCGGCACTACGCCCTGAACCTCGACTACAAGGTGGGGCCGAACCGGCTCTCGGCCTCCGCCGTGATCACCGCGGAGGCGACGCAGGCGCTTTCCCGCGTCAGCCTGGACTTCGGCGAATTCCGGATCAACCGCGTGCTGGTCGACGGCAAGCCCGCGAAGTACCTGAAGCGGGGCGCCAAGCTGCACGTGCGCCCGGCGAAGTCGATCGCGCCGGGCGCCGGGTTCACGGTCGAGGTGCACTACGTCGGCAACCCGCGTCCGGTGCGGAGCCGCTGGGGCGACGTCGGCTGGGACGAGCTGACCGACGGCGCGCTCGTGGCGAGCCAGCCGGTCGGCGCGCCGTCCTGGTTCCCGTGCAACGACCACCCGGCGGACAAGGCGGCCTACTCGGTGACCGTGACGACGGCGTCGCCGTACCTGGTCGCGGTCACCGGCACCCTCGTCGAGCGGTCCACGTCGGCCAGCACGACGAGGTGGGTGTTCGAGCGGCCGGAGCCGACGTCGACGTACCTGATGAGCGTGCAGATCGGCCGCTACGACGACGTGGAGCTGTCCGGCCGCGGCTGGTTCCCGCACGCGGGGGTGGGCCTGCGGCGCCTGAGCCTCGGCATCGGGCGTGCCAGCGGGCAGGTGGAGTCGGTCTTCGAGACCGTGCCGCAGCGGGCCGCCGTGCCGTCGCGGCTGCGCCGGGCGTTCGAGCGCGACTTCGGGCGGCAGGACCGGATGATGGAGTTCCTGCAGCGGCTGTTCGGGCCGTACCCCTTCCCCGAGTACGTCATCGTCGTCACGGACGACGACCTCGACGACCCGATCGAGGCGCAGGGCATGGCGGTCTTCGGCGCGAACCACGTCGACGGCCGCCGCACCCACGAGCGGCTCGTCCTGCACGAGCTGTCCCACCAGTGGTTCGGCAACAGCCTGACGGTGGCCGACTGGCGCCACATCTGGCTCAACGAGGGTTTCGCGACCTACGCCGAGTGGCTGTGGTCGGAGGAGTCCGGCGGACAGTCGGCGCAGGCACTGGCCCGCGGCTGGCACACGCGGATCAAGGCCAGGCCGGCGGACGTCCGGATCGCCGACCCCGGCGTGTCGCGGATGTTCGACGAGCGGGTGTACAAGCGCGGCGCGCTGACACTGCACGCCCTGCGGGCGGAGATCGGCGACGCGGCGTTCTTCGCGCTGCTGAAGGCGTGGACCGGCGACCACCGGCACGGCCTGGTGACGACGGCCGAGTTCGTCGCACTGGCGGAGGTGTACGCGGCTCGCCCGCTGACGGCGTTCTTCGCCCGCTGGCTGGACACGCCCGCGCTGCCACCCCTGCCCGGCCCCTGACCGGCGGACCTCAGGGCACGAACGTCGAGCCGCACGTGGCGCAGCGGGCCGTGACCGTGCGCGGCGCCCGGGTGTCGTGGCCGCACGCCGGGCACGCCACCGTGCCGTCCTCGAGGCGGTACGGCGGGCGCGTGTAGTCCTCGAGCGCGCGCCGGCGGCCCAGCTCGGACGCCTCCGCCGCGGCGCCGGTGAACCTCGCGGGCTCCTCGCCGAACGCCAGCGCCCGCTTCGCCAGCACGTAGCCCATTTCCGGTGGCGTCAGGTAGCCGACGCGGGACGTCGTCCGGCGGCGGGTGTAGGTCCCCTGGACGACGTCGACGCGGTAGGCCGCCAGCATCGGGTGCCCGAGGCCGAGGTACAGCGCCGCCGTGTCCGTGAGGATCTCGTTGCGGGCCAGGTCCGCGTGCCGGATGCCGTGGCGGTGCAGGAAGACGTGCGTGACCTCGTGCGCCAGCACCGCCGGGGCGTCCCGGGGATCGTCGCGGTAGTGCGGGCTGAGCGTCACGACGTACTCGGGGCCCGGCGCCAGCTCGACCTCGCCGACGTGCCCGCCGAGCGGCCCGAACCCGACGACCACCCGGACGTCCCCGATGCCCAGGTGCCGGGTCATCGCCGCGGCGACCTCGGTGAGCGGGCCGGCGTCGGGCAGCGCGAGGGTGCCGAACGCCTTCACCACCGGCCCGGACAGCCGCGCGTACAGCTCGCGGATCGCGCCCTGGACGTCGTCCAGGTGATCGAACGGGGCTGCCGGTCGCGGCCGCCGGAGAAGGGCCATACCCGCTAGACGACCGAGTCGACTGCCGAGTTCCCCGGATACATCGGATGTCTCTGCCGCTTTCTGGGTGAACAGCTCTGGCTTTCTCCAGCTCTGTCTGCAAATATGGCCGGACGCCGCCTGTGGATCTCGTGAAACGTAGTATGAATGCGAAGGGACGCTTCATGGACGCAGTGTCGCGGCGTACCGTGCTCCGCTCCGCCTCGGTCATGGCGGGAGCCGCCGCGTTCGGGGGGCTGTGGGCCCGGGCCGCGCCGCCCGCGCTGGCCGCCGGGAACCCGCACCGGGACGTCGCCGCCGACGCGCGCATGGTCTGGCAGCTGCTGCCGAAGAACTGGCAGGAAGGCCCGTTCCTGGCCAACGGCTACCTCGGCGCGCAGGTCTACGCCGGGACGACGCCGCAGGTGCTCAAGGTGATGCTGAGCCACACCCAGGTCCAGGACCAGCGCAGCCAGTGGGAGGCCGGAATCGGCCTGTCCCGGCTGCCGATCGGCTACCTCACGCTGAGCATGGCCGGCGCGATCACCGCCGTCGACTGGACGCTCGACCTGTACAACGCCGAGCTCGGCGGCACGATCACCACCACGCAGGGCTCGGTCGCGTTCTCCGCCGTCGTGCACGACGACCTCGGCGTGCTGCTCGTCTCGCTGACGCCGAGCGCGGGGGAGGCCGGTGCGGCGTGGGCGTTCCAGCCGCTGGAGTCGGCGACCACCCGGACCGTCCGCAAGCCACCGGAGTACGTCGCGAACCCCGCGCCCGAGCTCGCCGACGGCTACTGCGCCCAGCCGATGCTCGCCGGTGGCGGCTACACGACCGCGTGGCGGGAACGCGCGATCGGGGCGCGCCGGCTGCTCGCCGCGACCGTCGCCTACAGCTTTCCGGGCACGACGCACACCGCGGACGCTCTCTCGGCCGTGCGGAAAGCGCTTGCCGCGCACCCGGACGCGCTGCTCGCCCGCCACCGCCGCTGGTGGAACGACTACCACGCGCGCAGCTTCGTTTCGGTGCCGGACAAGCAGGTCCAGCGGTTCTACTGGATCCAGCTGTACAAGATCGCCGCCGCCACGCGGGCCGGCGGACCGGTCGTCTCCGAGTGGGGCCCGTGGTTCCCGGAGGTCGGCAACAGCTGGACCGCGGTCTGGTGGAACCTCAACGTCCAGGTCACCTACCCGATCGTCAACAGCAGCAACCACCCGGAGCTCGACGCCGTCACCGAGACCTTCCGGCGCGACCACGCGAACCTCGAGACGTCCGTGCCGCCCGCCTACCGCGACGGCGACACCTACGCGCTGTCGCACCCGGGCGACTGGCGGCTGCGGCCCGGCGGCACGCGCTCGGTCGGCGTCCCCGGGACGACGTCCAAGACCGACCAGACCGGGAACCTGCTGTGGGGCCTGCACAACGTCTGGCTCGCCTACCGCCACCACCTGGACCGCCGCGTGCTGCGCGACGTCCTGTACCCGACGCTGGCCAAGGCGCTGAACTTCTACCGCCACTTCCTCTTCACCGGCCCGGACGGGTCCCTGCACCTGCCGCTGACCCGGTCGCCGGAGTACGCCGACGCGGCCGACTGCACCTACGACCTGTCGCTGATCCGCTGGGCCGCGCGCACGCTCGCCGACTCCGCGCGGACCCTGTGCCTCGACGAGCCGCGGGTCCCGATCTGGCAGGAGATCGGCGCGAAGCTGGTGCCGTACCACGAAACCGCCGCCGACGGCGTGCTGATCGGTGACGGCGTGCCGCTCGCCGAGTCGCATCGGCACTTCTCGCACCTGCTGTGGCTCTACCCGTTGCGGGAGAAGATCTGGGACAGAGCGGGCGACCGCGACGTCATGACGCGGACGTTCCGGCACTGGATCGCCGACCAGACGGCCTGGCACGGCTACAGCTACGCGGCTGCGTCCTCGATGAGCTCGGTGATGGACGCTCCCGAAGAAGCGTTGCGGTACCTGAAGTTCTTCCTCGACCGCAACGTCGTGGCCGACACCGAGCTGACCGCGAACACGATGTACCGCGAGGGCGCCAACTTCGCGATCGAAAGCCCGATCACCGCCGCTCAGTCCGTTGTGGACATGCTGGTGCAGGGGTCCGGCGGCGTGCTCAAGGTCTTCCCGTCGGTGTCGGCGACCTGGCGCGACGCGTCGATCGCCGGCCTGCGCGCGGAGGGCGCGTTCCTCGTCGACGCGTCCCGCCGCGACGGCCGGACCGAGTTCGTGCGCGTGCACAGCGAAGCCGGCGAACCGCTCGTGCTGCAGCACGGCGTCACCGGGGACGTCGACGTCCGTGACGAGCACGGCCGCCGGCTGCCGTGGCGCCCGGCCGGCCCCGGCCGGATCGCGATCGGGCTGCGGCGCGGCGGCACCGCCGTCGTCACCCCGCGGGGCGGGCGGGCGGACTTCGCGCCCCGCGACGTCCCGGCTCTCGGCCCCGCGCCGGCATGGGGCCTGCCGAGCTGAACCGCTTTCGACAAGGAGGTCGCAATGGTCATCACCCGAAGGACCGTGCTCGGTGGCGCGGTCGCCGGGATCGCGGCCGGCGCGGCGGGCATCACGCCCGCTTTCGCCGACGTGCCCGGCAGCGACGACTTCGGCTGGGCCGGGTTCCTCGGCACCGCCGATCTGTACTGGCGGCGGCTGCCGAAGACCTGGTACGAGGGACCGTTCCTGGGCAACGGGTTCCTCGGCTCCGGCATCTACGCCGAGCCCGGGCGGAACGCGATCCGGTTCAACGTCCAGCACAGCCAGGTCCAGGACCACCGCCCCGAGTTCGGCTCGCTGTTCGGCCTGGCCCGGCTGCCGATCGGGTACTTCACGCTCGAACCGGTCGGCGCGATCACCGCGGTCGACTGGCGGATGGACCTGTGGAACGCCGAGCTGACCGGCACGATCACGACGGCCGCGGGCAGCCTGCGCCTGCGCGCGATCGTCCACACCGGACAGTCGCTGCTGGCCGTCGAGATCCGGCCGTCCGACGGGGAACGCGCGTTCAAGTGGGTGTTCCACCCGGCCGTCGCGGTCAGCCCGCGTGCCGACCCGGTGTGGGGCAAGCCGCCGCCGGCCGGGTACACCGCGAACCCGCCGGTGCAGCTGAGCGGCAGCGGGGACGCGCAGCTCGCCGTCCAGCCGCTGCTGGCCGGCGGCGAGCACGTGACGGCCTGGCGGGAGGTGGCGCGCGGTGGCACGCGCACGCTGTACACGTCGGTCGCGTGGTCGCACCCGGCGAAGACGTCTGCGGCGCGGGCGCTCGCGACGGTCCGCCGGGCTTCCGTCTTCGCCGAGCTGACCCAGGACCACCGGCGCTGGTGGCACGACTACTACCGGGCGAGCTTCCTGTCCATTCCGGACACCCGGCTGCAGAGCTTCTACTGGATCCAGCTGTACAAGGTCGCGTCGGCGGCCCGGCGGGAGGCGCCGGTGATGGCGACGTCCGGGCCGTGGCTGGAGAACACGCCGTGGCCGGCGACGTGGTGGAACCTCAACGTCCAGCTCGAGTACTGGCTGATCCACGGCTCGAACCACCTGGAGCTGGACGCCGTCAGCTACGCTCTCGACAAGTACCGGAGCAACCTGACGAGCCAGGTCGCGACGCCGTACCAGGCCGACTCCGCGGGCATCCCGCGCACGACCGACATGACGCTGCTCAACGGCGTCTCGAACGCCACCAGCGGGTTCCCCGTCGGCGTCCCGGGGCAGGACCCGCCGACACCGGAGGTCGGCAACCTGACCTGGGCACTGCACAACGTCTGGCTGTCCTACCGCCACACGATGGACCGGACGTTGCTGTACGGCACGCTGTTCCCGTTGCTGCGCAAGGCGATCAACTACTACCTGCACTTCCTCGCGCCGGGCCAGGACGGCAAGCTGCACCTGCCGCCGACGTTCTCGCCCGAGTACGGCGTCGACGCGCCGAACTGCAACTACGACCTCTCGCTCATCCGCTGGGGGTGCAAGACGCTGCTGCAGACCGCGCCCGGCGATCCACTGGCACCGAAGTGGCGGGACGTCCTGGCTTCGCTGGTGGACTACCCGGCCGACGCGAACGGGTACATGATCGGCGCGGGTGTGCCGTTCGCGAAGTCGCACCGGCATTATTCGCACCTGCTGCAGATCTACCCGCTCTACGACGTCACGTGGGAGCAGCCGGAGCACCGGCAGATCATCGAGACGTCGCTGAACCACTGGGTCGGCTTCGAAGGCGCGCTGCAGGGCTACACGTTCACCGGGGCGGCGTCGATCTCGGCACAGATGCTGCGCGGCGAGCAGGCGGCGTTCTACCTCGGCGAGCTGCAACGGCGTTACATCCAGCCGAACACGATGTACAAGGAGTCCGGGCCGGTCATCGAGACGCCGTTGTCGGCGGCGAAGTCCGTGCAGGACATGCTGGTCCAGAGCTGGGGTGGGGTGGTCCGGCTGTTCCCGGCGGTCCCCGCGGCCTGGGGCGACATCGCGCTGCGGGACTTCCGCACCGAGGGCGCGTTCCTGCTCAGCGCGTCGCGGTCGGGCGGGAAGACCCGGTGGCTGAAGGTGCACAGCGAGGCGGGGGCGCCGTGCGTGCTGCGGCCGGGCATCGAGGGTGAGCTGGCGGTGACGGACGCGCGAGGCCGGCCGCGGCGCTGGCGGCGGCTGGCCACCGGGGACGTCCAGGTCGAGCTGGGGCGGGGTGAGGACGCTTTCGTGTACCGGAGGGGCGACCGGCCGGACTTCGGGGTGCGGCCGGTCGTGCCCGGCGGGGCGAGCGCGCCGTGGGGGTTGCCGTGAGCTGAACGGGTCGGTCGCCGGTCTTCGAGTGGCCCTCCGCGTTTGCCTTGGTCCGCGCCTCCTTCCCGGAATCCCGCCCGGGGAGGAGGTCTTCGCGGCACAATGGGCGGCGTACGAGGGGAGCGCGGATGAACCAGCCGGGGGCACCGGGGGAGCGGCCGGAGGCGAGCGGGCCTCGGTACCCGTATCCGCAGCAGCCCCACCAGCCAGGATTCCCGTACCCGCAGTGGCAGCCGCCGGTGCCGCCGAAGAAGACGTCGCCCGCCGCCGTGGTGCTGATCATCGGGTCGGTCGTCGTCGTCATCCTGATGGCGCTGGCCTTCCTGGCCTGGGGTTATCCCGGGTTCCTGCGCGAACCGGACGCCAAGGGCGCCATCGGCACGGCGCAGCCCACGTCCGCGTCCCCGGCGACCGCCCTTTCGAGTGCCCCGGCGGAGGTGCCGAGCGGCGGCCGTGCCCCGATGCCGAAGCGCCCGAAGCCCCTGGCCGACCCGGTGACCTGCGCCTTCACCCCGGATCCGACGTCACCGGCGCCGAAGAAGGTCGTGCCGCCGCCCGACGGCCCCGTGTCGTCGTCCGGCACGGTGTCCGTCCGCCTGACGACGAGCGCCGGCGACATCGGCCTCACGCTCGACCGGGCGCTCGCCCCGTGCACCGTGGTCAACTTCCTGAGCCTGGCCGAGCAAGGCTTCTACGACGGCACGTCGTGCCACCGGCTGTCCGTGACGGCCGGCCTGCAGATGCTCCAGTGCGGCGACCCGATCGGCGACGGCACCGGCGGCCCCGGCTACACGATCCGCGACGAGGTGTTCCCCGAATTGACGTACGGCCGCGGCGTCCTCGCCATGGCGAAGACGTCCCAGCCCGACTCGGGTGGCTCCCAGTTCTTCGTGGTCTTCGGCGACGTCCAGGTCTCGCCGGAGTACACGGTGTTCGGCAGCATCGACGACGCCGGCCTCGGCGTCCTGGACAACGTCGCCCGCGGCGGCATCGACCCGTCGAAGCCGGGCATGGGCGACGGCAGCGGCCCCCCGAAGATCCCGGTCACCTTCACCCACGTCACGACCCCGTGAGCCGTGCGGTAACGGGCAGCACGCGTGATTGAGCGGGCATCACCTGTGATTGGAGGGGCATCTCGTGCGATGCCCCTCCAATCACGTGCGATGCCTCTCTGATCACGCGTGATGCCCCTTCAATCACGGTCGAGGAGGTGGCGGAAGGCGTCCAGGAGGGACTTCGCTGCTTCGGGGGACGACGTGCGGTGGCGCCAGGCGACGTAGCCGTCCGGGCGGACCAGGAGGCAGCCGTCCTCGTCGATGCCGCTGAGACGGGACCAGTCGCCGTACGCGTCGCGGCCTTCGGGATCGCCGACACGCACCGCGCGCAGGTCGAGGCCCAGGTCGGCGCCCACCTTGGCCGCCGCGTCGCGCCACGGCGTGCCGGTCAGCCCGGTGAACACCGTCCAGCGGCCGCCGCCGACGAGGTCCAAAGTGGACACCCGACGCCCGTGCGGGCCCACCAGCCACGCGTGCGGCAGCTTCGCTCCCGGCTCGGTGCTCGGCTGGTGGAACAGCTCGGGATCGCGGTCCGGCTGCGCCACGACGCCGTCGGGCACCACCGCGCCCGAAGAGTACCGCTGGTCCAGCTCGACGCCGTGGGCGTTGAACTCGTAGTGCTTCAGCTCGATCGCCTTCGCCAGCTCACGCCGTTTCAGCGCGCCCTCGGCCGTGGGCGCGAGGCAGGTCTCGAGCCCGGCGGTGACGCCGTCGGCGTCGGTGTCGCCGGTGATGCCCAGCGCGGCGAAGATCGGCCCGAACTGGTCGCGGCTCAGGTTCGCGCGGTCGACGATCTGCTTGCCCACCGGCGCCCGTTCGGCACTGTAGCTGTCCAGCAGCCCTTCGCCCGCTTCGCCGCGAAGCACCATCGCGAGCTTCCACGCGAGGTTGTAGGAGTCCTGGATCGACGTGTTCGAGCCCAGCCCGTTGGACGGCGGATGCCGGTGCACGGCGTCCCCGGCGCAGAACACCCGGCCGCTGCGGTACTCCGTCGCGTAGTTGTGGTTGACCGTCCACAGCGACGTCGACGTGATCTCGACGTCGAGGTCCGGGTCGCCGACCAGATCGCGCACGAGCCGCGTCGCCTCCTCGACGTCGACCTCCGGCGGGGCCTGCTCGATGTCGTAGCCCCAGGTCAGCAGCCACTCGTTCCACGGCCGCACCATCCGGACCAGGCCCATCCCGATCCCGCCGAGGTGCGCGCCGGGCCGCATCACCCAGTACAGGACGCTCGGCCGGTGCGCGACGTACGGGCCGAGGTCGGCGGTGAACGTGATGTTCATGCTGCCCGCCTTGCCGGTCTGCCCGGCGATCGGCAGGCCGGCCTGCTCGGCGACGCGGCTGCGCGCGCCGTCCGCGCCGATCAGGTACTTGGCGCGCAGGGTGAACTCGTCGCCGCGCACGCGGTCGAGGAAGCGGGCCGTGACGCCGTCTTCGTCCTGCGTGAAGTCGAGGAACTCGGTGTCCAGCCGCAGTTTCGCGCCGCGCGCGGCGGCTTCGCTCGCCAGGATCGGCTCGAGGTAGGTCTGCGGCAGGTCGATCATGTGACACGGGCTGGCCGCGGCGTACTCCGACGCCGAGGCGTCGCCGGTGCCCCAGCTGGCGATGCGGCCGATCTCCGGGCCGGTCAGGGACGTGCAGAGCACGGTGTCGCCCATCAGCTCCGGCGGCGTGCCGACGGCCAGGGCCTGGTCTTCGACGCCGAGGTCGCGCAGCACCTCCATGGTGCGCTGGTTGGTGATGTGCGCGCGGGGCGTGTTGGCCATCCAGCCGTACTTGGTGGCCAGCACGGTCGGCACGCCGTAGGTGGCGAGCAGCAGCGCGGCGGAGCCGCCGGCCGGGCCGCTGCCGACCACGATGACGTCGGTGTCGTAGCTCATTCGCTGCTCCCGGAGATGCGGAACGTGAAGTCGAGCCGCCGTCCGGTTCCACCGGGCTGCTCGCCGAAGTCGACGATCAGGCCGTCCTTGACGCCGAACACGGTGTCGGAGTCGAGGTACTCCCCGCCGGCGACGAACAGCTGCGTGATCAGGGTGCGGTAGCCCGGCTTGGCGATCATGAAGTGCACGTGCGGCGCGCGGTAGGGGTGCCGCCCGACGGCGTCGAGCAGCTGCCCGACGGGGCCGTCGGCGGGAATGGGGTACGCGCTCGGCACGATCGTCCGGAACCGCAGCCGGCCCTCGGCGTCGGTGCGGAACCGGGCGCGCAGCACCGGGCCGTCGACGTCGGGCAGCTGGACGTCGTAGAAACCGTCCTCATTGGACTGCCAGACGTCGACGATCGCGTCCGGGACCGGCCGGTCTCCGGTGTCGGTGACGCGGATGTCCGTCCACAGGGGAGTCCCGGGCAGTCCGTCGGCGATGTCGGCGCCCTGCGGGGTTTCGGGTGGTCCTTCGACGTAGAAGGGACCCAGCACGGCCGACGGCGTGGTGTCCGGCGTCCGCGAGTTCGTCAGGACGTCGACGACGCTCGACACGCCCAGGGTGTCCGAGAGGAGGATGAACTCCTGCCGGGTGTCGGTGGTGATGTGCCCGGCGCGGGTCAGGAAGCCGATCGCGTACTCCCACTCGTCCTGCGTGAGGTCGGTGCGGATGGCGTAGCCGTGCAGCGTCTCGACGAGGTCGGTGAGGAGTTCGCGGACGCGGTCCGGCGCGGCGGCGAAGCTGTCGACGACCTGTTTCGTGAGCGCCTTGAGGCTCGGGCGCGCGGCGGGGCGGGTGCCGTTGATCGCTTGACGCAGCAGCTCCGCTTCCGGTTCGTCGGCGATGTCCGCTTCGGTGAGCCCGAGTTCGCCGAGCGAGTGCGGGATCGGCAGGCTCGCGGCGAGCGCGAAGACGTCGTCCGCGTCGTCGAGGCCCTTGTGCGCCATGACGTACGGGAGGAGGACGGCGTGCGTTTCCGCGTGCGGCAGGCCGAACTTGCCGCCGAGGAGGTGGCAGAGGCGGTGGTGCAGGCCCATCTCGACGGCGTCGAGGCAGGTGCCCGCCAGCCAGGCCCCGCGCAGGACGTCGGTGCGGGCGTCCACATCGGACGGATTCGCGGCCAGGCGGGGCAACGCACTCGTGAGGAGCCTCGTCGCCTCGGCCGCGAGCAGGTCGGTCATCGGGTTGGCGTCCGGGGCGTAGCGGGCCTCGACGGCGTGGGCGAGCGCATTGAGCCCGCTGGCGGCGGAGATCGGCACCGGCAGCCCGAGCGTCAGGTCGACGTCGTAGAGGACGGTTTCGGGCCGGACCTGGGGCGACTTCCGCGTGGTCTTGCGGCCGTCGGCGGTCTGCCCGAGGACGTCGGTGAGCTCGGAGCCCGCGTACGTCGTCGGGACGATCAGCTGCGGCAGGTCGGTGTGGAGGGCGATGGCCTTGGCCAGCCCGGTGGCGGAGCCGCCGCCGATCGCGACGACGCCGTCGACGTCGTGCTCGGCGACGACCTTGAGCGCGCGTTCGGTGACGTCGACGGGGGTGTGCATGGCGGCGTCCTCGAAGCGCGCGGCCAGCAGCGGCCCGAGCGCGTCGGCGGCCCGGTCGGCGAACCGCGGGCTGCCGACCAGCAGAACGCGGCTCAGCCCGAGACGGCGTGCCTCGTCACCGAGGGTGCCGAGCGTGCCGTGGCCGAAGACCACCCGGACGGGGTTCGCGGCGTAGGTGAACGAGGTCATGGGGCGAGTATCCGGACGCCGGGGGCCGCGGTCCTGCACGTTCGTGCTGCGAGGCGGCACGAAACGCGCGTGTCGCCCGCTGGCGAGCGCAGACCCCGGCACCGTGATCGAAGCCGGAACCCGCGTGATTCGGGCCGGGACTCGCGTGATTCGGGCCGGGACTCGCGTGATTAGGGCCGGAAGTCGCGAGTCACGGCTTCGATCACGCGAGTTCCGGCCCCAATCACGCCGGTCACGGCTCCGATCACGCTGGTGACGGCTTCGATCACGCGAGTTGCGAGTCAGCCTGCCCGGCGCAGGGCTGCCGGGGTCGTGCCGAGCTGGGCGCGCAGGACTCGCGTCAAGTGCTCCTGGTGGGAGAAGCCGCAGCGGGCCGCGATGTCGGCGATCGGGTCGTCGCCCGTGCGCAGCAGCAGGCCGGCCTGCTCCACTCGCAGCCGCAGCAGGAAGCGGTGCGGGGGCAGGCCCGTGCGGGCCTTGAACTGGCGCGAAAACTGGCTCACGCTCAGTCCGGCGAGCGCGGCCAGTTCCGCCAGCGGCACCGGTTCGGCCAGGCGCTCCGCCATCAGGTCGCGGACCTGGGCGAACTGCCGGTCGGAGAGGCCTCGCGCCGGGGCGGGCTCGCGGCCCGGGCCGGCGTAGTGGCGGCGGACCAGCTGGGCCGCGACGAGCGCACCCAGCTGGTCGGCGTACGTGCGGGCGCTCGGCTCCCAGTCGCGGACGACGGCGTCGAGGCTGAGGACCAGCTGTTCGAGCAGGGGGTCGGTGCTGCCGAGTTCCTCGGCGAGCCGGACGGGTGCGTGCTCGCCGGCGGCCTCCTGCACGGCGTCGTCGGCGACGTACACGTGCACGGTTTCGAGTTCCCCGCCGAGCTCGACGGACAGGTCCGCGTGCGACGGCTGCAGGAACAGCCCGCCGGCGGGCATCCGGCGGCTGCGTTCGCGCGGGGTCCCGACGCCGCGCCGGACCGTCACCGGACCGTCGAGGTGCAGGATCAGCTGGTGGCTGCGTGCGGGCGCGAACGCGGCGCGGTAGGGACGTTCCCGCTGCTTGGAGACGTAGACCCGGTCCCAGCCGAGCCCGGCACTGGTCCGTTCGGGCCGGACCCAGGGCAGCGCGAGGATGCCGTTGGTGTCGCCCAGCCCGAGTTCGCCCACGCCTGCCTCCTCGACGTCGAGGCTGCCCGCGATGGTACGCGTACCCAGCCGGACGCCTCGCGTACCCGGACGGACGGCTCGCGTACCTGGGGGACCGCTCGCGCGTCAGATGTCCAGCACCAGCCGCGGCGAGGAAACCCGCGACACGCACGCGTACGGGCGCCAGCTCACGGGTTCGCCCGGCGCAGGCGTTCGGCGGCCTGGGCGCGGACCGCGTCGCCGCACACCGGCGGATCGCCGTGCAGGGCCTCCCAGCGGGCGTTGTGCAGTGCCGGCCAGAGCGACGCCGCCCACGCGATCTCCCGCTCCTGCGCGGTGAACCGGCGGCCGCGGAGGTCCTGGTAGGTAACCAGGAACGCCGCTGAGCTCTCGATCGGGGCGAGCGTGGACGGCGAGTCGCCGGCGAACGTCCCGGAGGCGGCGCCCACGAGGGCCGCCTCCGGCTGCCACGCCAGGCTGTCCCAGTCGTGCACCGCCCAGACGTCGTCGTGCCAGCGGAGGTTCTGCGCCTCGAAGTCCGCGTGGCCCAGCACGCACGGCAGGTCCGCGACCAGCAGCCGCGCCCGGGCCCGGACCGCCGCCGCGACGACGTACGCCGGCACCACGCCCTGGTCCCGCTCGTCGAGGAAGCCGATGGCGGGCCACAACCCGGGATCCCGGTGGTCCCAGCGTGCCCAGCGCGGGTTCGGCAGCGGCGGCGCGACCGGGATCCCGGCCAGCTCGGTCATCAGCCGCGCGAACACCGCCGCGTAGCGCGCGGCGACGTCCGGCGAGTCACCGCGCAGTACCGCCCCGCCGGGCCGGTACTCCTCGGCGTGCACGGCCAGGCCGTCGGCGACGGACACCGCGGTGAGCGGCCGCGGACACGGAAACCCGCGCTCCGCCAGCCGTTCCTGGGCGGCGACGCACGACGCGGCCCGGCCGTCGTGCTCGCGGGCCTTCACCACGACCTCGCGGCCGTCGGCCAGCCGCAGCCCGACCACCTCCGACAGCGAACGGCGCTCGAAGAGCACCTCGACCGGGACGCTCCCGAGGTGCTCCGCGCACCACGACGAAATCACCGGTCCCTGGCCACGAGCGCGGCCTGCGTGCGGCTGGTGACGCCCAGCTTGGCCAGCACGTTCCCGACGTGCACCTTCACCGTCCGCTCGGCCAGCCGCAGCCGCGCCGCGATGTCCCGATTGGACAGTCCTTCGCCGAGCAGCTCCAGCACGTCCCGTTCCCGCGGGGTCAGGATGCCGCCCGCGGTCAGCGCGGCCGCCGCCGCGGGGCTCAGCGCGGTCACGCCCTGGTGCGCGGCCCGGACGGCGGCCGCCAGCTCGTCGCCGCCGGCGTCCTTGAGCACGAACCCGGCCGCACCCGCGGTGAGCGCCTCGCGCATCTCGCGGGGCCGGCCGCCCGTGGTCAGCATGAGCACGCGCGGCGCCGGGGGCCGCAGCCGGCGCAGGACCTCGAGGCCGTCCATGCCGGGCAGGTTGAGGTCGAGCAGCACGACGTCGGCCTCGACGGTCGAGCCGAGCAGCTCCGGGCCGCTCGCGTACTGCGCGACGACGTCGAGGTCCGGTCGCGCGCCCAGGATCAGGGCGATGCCCTCGCGCACCAGCGCGTGGTCGTCGACGACCTGAACCCTGATCATGCTCGGCACTCTAGTGTCCCGAAGTTACTGTCGGGCACATGCGCCAGTCCCTCGTCACGACGGCCGCGGCCGCGGCGGTGTTCTTCGCCGGCGGCGCCTGGAGCCCGCACCAGGGCTGGGTCGCGGCGCTGCTCAGCGCGGTGCAACTCGTCCCGTTGCTGTGGTCACGCCGCGCGCCCGCCGCCGTGCTGGTGGCCGTCACCCTCGCGACGGCCGGGCACCTGCTGCTCGACCACCCGCGCAACACGATGTACGTGCCGGTGCTGCTCGCCCTCTACAGCACGCCGCAGCGCGCGCTCGCCGCCGCGGCGGCGCTCGTGGTCGGTGGCGCCGTGTTGCCGGCGAAGGGGCCGCTCGACGGCACCGTCCTGGCCGTGACGATCTGCGCGGTCGCCTGGCTGCTCGGCGCCGAACGCCGGCGCGCGCTCGCCGACCGGGCCGAACGCGCGGCCCGGCGGCTGCACGACACGCTCGCCCAGACCACGGCCGTGATGCTGGTGCAGGCCGAGACGCTGCGCGCGGTCGGCGACCTGACCGACGCCGACCGCGAACGCCTCGACACGCTGCTGGCGGCGGGCCGCGGCGGGCTGACGCTCGTCCGCCGCACGCTCGACGACCTGCGCGACGACGCCGAACGTGGCCCGGACCTCGCGGAGGTGCTGGCCCGGCTGCGCACCGCGGGCCTGGTCCTCGACCGCGACCCGGTCCTGCCCGCGCTGGCGCGTCCGGTGCGGGAGCTGGCCGAGCGGTTCGTCGCGGAGACGGCGGTGAACGCGCTGCGGCACAACGGCCCCGGCGTCCGGCTGCGGCTCGACGTCGAGGTGCGGGACCGGCTCACGATCACCGCCCGCAACCCGGTGAAAGGAACTCCACGGGCCGGCGAGGGGTACGGGCTGGCGGGGCTGGCAGAGCAGGCCGCGGCGGCCGGGGGAGTGCTGACCCACGGGCCGCGAGACGGCGAGTGGGTCGTCAGCGTCGAGCTGCCAGCAGCTGCGACACGGTCACGAACCGGTAGCCGCGCTGCTTGAGCTGGTCGACGACCGGCCCGATCGCCTGCCGGGTCTGCTCGCGGGAGGCGTACATCGCGTGCAGCAGCACGATCGAGCCGGGCCGGACCTGGCTCACCGTCGCCGCGATGACCGTCGCGGCGTCCGGGGTGCCGTCGGAGTCCGGTTCGACGTCCCAGGTGATCGTGGTGCGGTCGTGCGACGCCAGGTAGTGCGGCAGGGCGAAGAGCTTCTTGCCGTTCGGCGGCCGGAACAGGATCTCGCCGGAGTAGCCCGTGGTGCGGATGAGGGCGTCGGTGGCCTCGACCTCGTCGGCCACCCAGGCGGGGGTCACGCCGATCATCCGGTCGTGGCTGAAGCTGTGGTTGCCGATTTCGTGGCCCGCGGCGGCGATGTCGTGGGCGAGGTCCGGGTGCGCGGCGATCTCGCGGCCGATGAGGAAGAAGGTCGCGGGCACCTGGCGGCTCTTCAGCGTGTCGAGGATCGCTTGGGTCCCGGCGGGGTCCGGGCCGTCGTCGAAGGTGAGCGCGACGACCTTTTCCGTGGTGTCGACGCGGTTCACGAGCGTGCCGAAGAACTGGAAGGTCCGCGAATCCGCGACCTGCAGCAGCACGTACGCACCGGCGATGACGACGACCAGCACGCTCGCCACGACGATCGTCCACTTCCGCGCGCGGCCGGATCTCGAGATCATGCGGCCACCCTGGCGGCGGCCCGGACGACGGGGAAGCCGCGAAGGTACTAGTACCTCCGCGGCTTCCGCAAGATCGTCAGAGCGGGTTGAAGACGCCCAGGGGAGCGGTGCAGAACGGGCCGCCGACGTACTCGGCCGCCGCGCCGGTGGGCGCGGGCTGCGAAGCCAGCTGGTCCGCGTACACCTCGGCGTCGTCGTACGACTTGTAGCCGAGCGCTTCGGCTTCCTTCAGGGAGTAGATCCGGCGCGTGTTGTCCGAGACGCCCCAGATCAGCCGGTAGCCCGGCGACGGCGCGGAGAGGCAGGCTTCGAAGAGCCGGGCGCCGTCGTCGGGGGAGAGCCACGTCGTCAGGCCGCGCGGGCCCAGCGGCAACGGCGTCTCGAAGCACGAGCCGATCCGGATCACGATCACGTCCATGCCGAACCGCGAGTGGTACAGACTGCCCAGCGCCTCGATCGCCGCCTTGCTGACGCCGTAGTACGTGTCCGGGCGCGGGGACGAGTCGGCGGGGAGGTCGGAGTCGTTCCGCCGGAAGCCGACCGCGTGGTTGCTCGACGCCAGGATGACCCGGGAGATCCCCGCCTCCCGCGCGGCTTCCAGCACCGTGTGCGTGCCGTTGACGTTGACGTCGAGGGTCGCTTCCCACGAGTTCTCGCGGCTGTGGCCGCCGAGGTGGATCAGCGCGTCGACGCCTTCGCACGCCGACGCCATCGCCGCCGGGTCGGTCACCGACGCCGTCACGATCTCTTCGGAGGCGTCCGACGCCGTCTGCGGAGCCAGGTCGAGCAGGCGCAGCACGCGGCCTTCGCGCTTGAGGCGGGGGCGCATCAGGGTGCCGACGACCCCCGCCGACCCGGTGATGAGCACACGCTGGTCCGTCATGGAATTCCTCTCGGTAAGGGCGGCGGTCAGCGAATTCCGGCCCGGCGCAGCTGCTGCCCGAGCTCGGCGGTGACTTCGGCGAGCAGCTCGCCGACGCGCTGGGCGTCGGCGTCGGTCACCTGGGAGATCGGCATCGAGCAGCTGATCGCGTCGGTGCCCGGGATCCGGTAGGGGATCACCGCGGCGACGCACCGGACGCCCAGCGTGCCTTCCTCGATCTCGGCGGCGTACCCGCGCTCGCGGGTCGCGGCGCACTCGGCGTGCAGGGCGTCGAGCGTGGTGATCGTGTTCGGGGTCAGCGCGGTCAGCGACGCCGGCATCAGCTTCTCGATCTCGTCGTGCGTCAGCTCGGCCAGCAGCGCCTTGCCCAGTGCCGTCGCGTGCGTGGGCAGCGTGCGCCCGACGCGGGAGACGAGGTGCGTGGACCGCTGCGATTCGCGCGTCTCCAGATAGACGACCTCGGTGCCGTTGCGGCGCGCGAAGTGCGCGGTGAAGCCCGTCTTCTCCCGGATGCGCTCCAGGGCTTCGGTGGCGAACGGGACGACGGCGTCGCGGTCCAGGTAGGCCGTGCCGCAGATCAGGGCCCGGACGCCGAGGCGGTAGCGGGCGGTGTTGGCGTCCGCCTCCAGCCAGCCGGCCTCCAGCAGCGTCCGCAGCAGGCCGTGCAGGGACGAGCGCGGAAAGCCCGTGCGCGCGTGGAGGTCCGAAAGGGACAGCCAGACGTCGTTCGCCGCGAAGGTCTCGATGAGGTCGACGGCCCGGCGTGCGGACTTCACTCCCGACGACTCGGCGGGAGCGCCGTCGACCGCTACCGGGTTGTCCACCTTCTGCGGCATGTGCGCGCCTCCGTCCGGCCGTTGACTTGTGACTCCGGCCATATTAGCGTCCCGAACGACGTTCTTATGGATGAACATAGTCACCATAACAGACTCCGTTCATAGATGTGAACATGGTTGCCGAGGCCTCACCATCGTGGACGCGGAAGGAGCCGCGGTGCCCGCACTCGACCGAACGCGCACCCGCGCGGGGACGACCGTGCCCGGCCGGCGGTCGCCCGACCGCGTCGGCGCCGTGAAGGACTCCTTCGCCGCCGGCGGCCGGCTGCCGACCGGATTCTGCTCGCGCACCGTGGCGATGGTTTCGCTCGCCCGCTCCGTCGGCCTCGGGCCGGCCGCGCCCGAGCGTGGCGCGGTCACCGATGGGATCGTCGACACCGTGAACTCCGACGACGACGTCGACCGCAGGAAGGCGGGCACGACCGTGCCCGCCTGACCGACGCGTGCCGGGTCCGCTTCCGCGCGGGGCGGCCCGGACGCTGGCCACACCCGGCCGCAACCGAAAAAGGACGAGAGAGCAGAAACTGATGGTACAGAACGAGATCGAGCTGGACGGCCTGCTGGCGTTCCCCCTCACCCCGTTCACCGAGGACCTCGAGGTCAACCTCGACGCGCTCGCGGAGAACGTGGAGAGCCACATCGCGGCGGGTGCCGGTGCGCTGTTCGTGGCGTGTGGCACCGGCGAGTTCAGCTCGCTCTCGCCCGCCGAGCACGCCTCGGTGCTCACCCGGTCCCGGGAGGTGGCCGCCGGCCGCGTCCCGGTCTGGGTGGGTGCCGGCGGCGGCGCGGCGTCGGCGCGGGCCGGCGTCGCGGCGGCCCAGGCCGGGGGCGCGGACGGCGTCCTGCTGCTGCCGCCGTACCTCGTTTCCGGGCCGCAGGCGGGGCTGGTCGACTTCGTTCGCTACGCCGTCGGCGACTCGTCGGTGCCGGTGATCGTCTACCACCGCGGCACCGGCGTGTTCGGTGCGCCGGCCGCGGCTTCGCTGCTCGACATTCCCTCGATCGTGGGCCTCAAGGACGGCTACGGCGACGTCGAGGTGATGACGCGGATCGTCACCACGATCCGGTCGCTCGACACCGAGCGGGCCCGGAACTTCCTGTTCTTCAACGGCTTGCCGACCGCGGAGGTCTCCGCCAAGGCGTACGCCTCGATCGGCGTCGCCCGGTACTCCTCGGCAGTGCACTGCTTCGCGCCCGAGATCGCGCACCGCTTCCACCGCGCGCTCGGCGAGGGCGACACCCGCGTGATGGACGCCCTGCTGACCGGCTTCTACCTGCCGCTGGTGGCGCTGCGGGACGAGACGCCCGGCTTCGCCGTGTCCCTGGTCAAGGCCGCCGCCCGGCTGCGCGGCGACAAGGTCGGCCCGGTCCGCCCGCCGCTGGTCGAGCCGACGCCCGAGCAGATCCACCGGCTCGAGAAGGTCGTGGAGGACGGCTTCGTGACGCTGAAGGCGCTGGGCTGATGAAGATCCTCGATGTGGTGCTGACGCCGGTCGCGTTCGCCGACCCGCCGCTGCTCAACGTCATGGGCGTGCACGAGCCGTTCGCGCTGCGCAGCGTCGTGCAGGTGAAGTGCGAGGACGGCCTCGTCGGGCTCGGTGAGTCCTACGGCGACGACGCGTTCCTCGGCGAGGTCCGCAAGGTGCTGCCGCTGCTGCGCGGCCACGACGTGTTCGACCTGCCCGGCCTGCAGCGGCTGGTCGCCCGGGCGCTGTCGGGCACGGTGCTGACCGACGCGCACGGGCTGATCGGCGGGTTCTCCATCCGCAAGACCGTCGCGAGCGTCTACTCGCTGTTCGAGGTCGCGTGCCTGGACGTGCAGGGGCAGTACCTCGGCCGCCCGGTCACCGACCTGCTCGGCGGCAAGGCGCGCGACGCCGTCGAGTTCTCGGCGTACCTGTTCTACAAGTACGGCAAGCACGTCGACGGCCGGGAAGACTCCTGGGGCGAGATCACCACGCCGGAAACCCTGGTGGGCTCGGCGAAGCGGATGATCGACGAGTACGGCTTCCGCTCGATCAAGCTGAAGGGCGGGGTCTTCGAGCCCGGCCAGGAGGTCGACGGGATCCGCGCGCTGGCCGACGCGTTCCCCGGGCACCCGCTGCGGATCGACCCGAACGGCGCGTGGACGCCTCAGACCGGCATCCGGGTGGCGGCCGAACTGGACGGCGTCCTGGAGTACCTCGAAGACCCGACGCCGGGCATCGAGGGCATGGCCCGGGTCGCCGAACAGGCGTCGATGCCCTTGGCCACCAACATGTGCGTGGTGAACTTCGGCGACATCGACCCGGGCTTCCGGGCGCGCGCGATCGGTGTGCTGCTGTCCGATCACCACTTCTGGGGCGGCCTGCGCGCGACGCAGTCGCTCTCGACGACGTGCGAGAGCTTCGGCGTCGGCCTGTCGATGCACTCCAACAGCCACCTCGGCATCAGCCTGGCCGCGATGGTGCAGGTCGCCGCGGCGACGCCGCACCTGACCTACGCCTGCGACACGCACTGGCCGTGGAAAGTGGAGGACGTCATCGAGCCGGGCGTGCTGGCGTTCCGCGACGGCGCCGTGCCCGTGCCGACGACCCCGGGTCTCGGCGTCAAGCTGGACGAGGACGCGCTGGCGCGCCTGCACGAAAACTACGTCCGATGTGGACTGACCAAGCGGGACGACGTGACCTACATGCGCAGGTACGTCGAGGGTTTCGAGCCGAACACGACGAGGTGGTGACCCGGTGAAGGTGACGGGATACGCCTACCCGTGGGACGTCCTGGAGGCCGGGTTCGCCTCGCGCGCCCGGGATCTGGGGGTCGACGAGGTGGCCGTGGCGCTGTCGTACCACAGCGCCCGCGCGGCGACGCCGTGGTCGGCTTCGCGCACGGCCGTCGTGGCTCGGCACGCGGCGTTCTACCGGCCGGTGCGGCCGGACGCGTGGGGCGCGCTTCGACCGTCCACTCCGGACTGGATTTCTGGGGAGGACTCCGGCGGCGACGCCGTCCGGCTGCTCAACGAGGCCGGGATACCGGCCGCCGCCTGGATCGTGCTGACCCACAACTCGCAGCTCGGTTACGAGCACCCGGACGTCGTGGTGCGCAACTGCTTCGGCGAGAGCTATCCGTGGGCGCTGTGCCCCTCGCAGCCCGCCGTGCGCGAGTACGCGGCGAAGCTGACCGCGGAGTCCGTCGCGGGCCTCGAGCTGTCGTCGGTGATCCTCGAGGCCTGCGGTCCGCTCGGCGCGGTGCACCAGCACCAGCACGAGAAGACCGACGGCGTGTGGGCGCCCGCGGTGGCCCGGCTGCTGTCGATCTGCTGCTGCGACGCCTGCGCTTCTTCGTGGGACGTCGATGCGGACACCGTCCGGGCCCAGCTCGTCGAGGAGGTCCGGCGGCTGCTCGCGACCGGCGACCTCGGCGTGACGGCCGATGGGTTGCCGCCATCGTTGACTCACAAGCTTCTGTCCACCAGGCAGAAGGCGACCGACGAACTGCGGGCCGCCGTGCTCGCCCAGCTGCCGCCGGGCGTCCGGATCGTGCTGCACGGCGCGCTCGACCCCTGGGTCACCGGCGCGCTGCCCGGGCTGACGCCGTCCGCGCCGGACGACGTCGACGCGGTCGTCCTGTTCGGCTGGGCCCCGGCCACGGGGGCCGAGGCCGTCTCGGCGGCCCGGGAAGCCCTGCCCGAGCGCGTGGCGATCGGCAGCTACATCACCGCGGTCGCCGCCGCGCCGGTGCCGGACATCGCCGCGTACGCCGGCGAGCTGGCCAAGGCGGGGGCCGCGGAGCTGCACCTGTACCACCTCGGCTTGGCCGGCCCGGGTCGCTGGAGCGACCTGGCCGCGGCCACCGCCGCCGCCCACGAGAGTGATTGAGGAGTTGTTCCACCCATGAGCCAGGCCACTGACGCCGCCACGCTCGAGAAGATCCTGGCGGGGGCCGCTGCGGCCGCCCGTCCTGCCGCCGCGGCCACCCCCGCCGAGCGCGCCCGCTGGCTCGTCGCGGCCGCCGACGCCCTCGACGCCGCCGCGGACGACCTCGTCCCGCTCGCGCACGCCGAGACGCACCTGCCGGCCACCCCGCGGCTGGCCGGTGAGCTGAAGCGCACGACGTTCCAGCTGCGCCTGTTCGGCGAGGTGCTCACCGACGGCGAGTACCTCGGCGCCACCGTCGACCACGCCGACCCGGACTGGCCGATGGGCCCGCGGCCGGACATCCGCCGCGTCAAGACCGCGATCGGGCCGGTGCTGGTGTTCGCGGCCAGCAACTTCCCGTTCGCGTTCAGCGTCGCGGGCGGCGACACCGCGTCCGCGCTCGCCGCGGGCTGCCCGGTGGTCCTCAAGGCCCACCCCGGGCACCCCGAGCTGTCCGCGCTGACCGGCCGGATCGTGCGGGAGGCCCTGATCGGCGCGGGCGCGCCCGACGGCATCTTCGACGTCGTCTTCGGGCAGGACGAAGGCGTCACCGCGTTGAAGGACCCGCGGATCGCGGCGGCGTCGTTCACCGGCTCCATCCCCGGTGGCCGGGCGCTGTTCGACATCGCGAACGCGCGGCCGCGGCCGATCCCGTTCTACGGCGAGCTCGGCAGCGTCAACCCCGTCGTCGTCACCGAGGCCGCCATCGCCGCGCGCGGGGAAGCCGTCGCGAAGGGCTACGCCGGGTCGTTCACCCTCGGTGCCGGCCAGTTCTGCACCAAGCCGGGCCTGCTGTTCCTGCCCGAGGACCACAACCTGACCGAGACGCTGAAGGACGCGCTGGACGGCGCCGCGGCCCAGCCGATGCTCAACGACCGCATCGCCGCCGGCTACGCCGACAAGCTGGCGCAGCTGCGGGAGGTGCCGGGCGTCGACGTCGTGTCGGAGGCGGCGTCCGACTCGCCGGCGTTCACGCCGACGCTGCTCGCCACCAGCGGCAAGCAGTTCCTCGAAGGCGGCGACGCGGTGCACGAAGAGTGCTTCGGGCCGGCGTCGCTGATCGTCACCTACGCCGACCAGGCGGAGCTGCTGCGCCTGCTCGACGTCATCGAACCGGGGCTCACCGCCACGATCCACGGCGAGGAGTCCGATGCGGACTGGCTCCGGCCGGTGCTGCCGGCACTGGCCCGCATCGCCGGCCGGCTGCTGTGGAACGACTGGCCCACCGGCGTCACGGTGAGCTGGGCCCAGCAGCACGGCGGCCCCTACCCGGCCACGACGGCCCCGACCACGACGTCCGTCGGCACCGCGGCGATCGAGCGGTTCCTCCGCCCGATCGCGTGGCAGGGCTTCCCGGACGCCCTGCTGCCCGAACCCCTGCAGGAGGCCAACCCCTGGCAGCTGCCCCGCCGCACCGACGGCTCCCGCTGACCCCGCGGGGGCGCCCCCCGTTTTCCACGCTACCGCCCGGCACCGACAGTTTCGGTACCGGGCGAGCCGAGACCCTGCTTCCGCCGCCGCACAACTGAATCCCGTTCCCCCATCCCGCAAGCCAAGGATGTCTTGATCCTGGGAGGCATTGTCATGCCCGTGAACCGGAGAAACGCCCTGCGCGGCGGCGCCATGGCGGCCGCTTCCACCGTGTTCCTCACCCGTCCCGCGTTCGCTTCGGCCGCCACTCCGGCGGCCGCGGCGGCGCCCGCGTCGAGCGCGGTACCCGCCGCGACCGCGCCGATCGTCGCCGCCTACCGGCAGCTGCAGACCGGCATCAACCGGCCGTCGCCGGAACGCACCGAAGCGCTCGCCAACCTCGGCCGCGTCGCCAAGGCCTACAACGCGAGCATGTCCGTCGCCGGCGGCGGCGCTCCACTGTGGACGGACCTGCCGCTCGGCCCGGGCAGCGACTACACGACGTCGATGTACGCCCGGCTGCGCGCGATCGCCGTCGACTGGGGCACGCCGGGCGGCGCGCTGTCGGGCGACCCGGTGGTGCTCGACCGGATCAAGGCGGCGCTCGAGCTGATCTACGCGAGCCAGTACAACCCGCAGGTCGGCGAGATCGGCAACTGGTACACCTACGAGATCGGCGTCCCGTACTACGTGCTGCACACGCTTTCGGTGGTCGCCGACCAGCTGACCGCCGATCAGCTGGCCCGGTACGTCAGCCCGATCAAGCGGTTCGTCGGCAACCCGAACGTCCGCGCGAACAACACATCGGTCGTCGAGACCGGCGCCAACCGGGCCGACAAGGCCCTGATCTCGATCGTCGCCGGGGCGCTGATCGGCGACACGGCGTGGATCAAGACGGGCATCGACGCGCTCACCGACGTCGCGGGCGGGGGCGCGGCGAGCGTCGTCGCCAAGCTGGACCGCGCGGCCGGCGACGGCTTCCACGTCGACGGCTCGTTCATCCAGCACGACACCATCCCGTACCCCGGCCACTACGGCATCGTCCTGCTCACCGCGCTCGCCGGCGCCATCCACGTCACGCAGGGCACCGAGTACGCCCTGCCGCAGGCATTGAAGGACAAGATCTACGCGCTGGTCGCGGACAGCTACGCGCCCTTCGTCTACGCGGGCGCGCTGATGGAGCCGGTCCGCGGCCGGATGCTCTCCCGGCAGGGCGAGACCGGGCACGACATCGGTCACCAGCTGACCGTCGCGACGCTGGTCCTGGCCCGCACGGCGTCGGGCAAGACGAAGACCGATCTGAACGCCCTCGCCGCGAAGTGGATCAAGGAAGGCACGTACGCGCCGTTCCTGAAGATCCCCGACCCCGAGCGGTTCGCGCCCGGCCCGGACCTGGTGGCGACGCCGGGCATCGAGTTCGCGCAGGACATGCTGGCCTCGGGTGCGCGCCCGGCGCGGGTCGTCGCCACGCACCGCGACTTCGGCCAGCAGGACCGGATGGTGCACGTCACCGACGACTGGTCGGCGTCGCTGGGCGTCAGCTCGACGCGGATCTCGCGCTACGAGTCCATCAACGGCCAGAACCTCAAGGGCTATTACGTCGGCGACGGCGTGCTCTACACCTTCCTGCCGAACGCCAAGGGTCACTACACCGACGCGTACTGGCCGACGGTCGACCCGCTGCTGCTGCCGGGCACGACCGAGAACGACGGCCCGGTCGACCCGAAGTTCGGCGGCGTGCCGGTCGGCCCGAACGCGCACACCGGCGGCGTCCGCTGGGACGACAAGCACGGCGCCTTCGCGATGGACTTCAAGTCCTGGGACGGGTCGCTCGTGGCGAAGAAGTCGTGGTTCTTCACGCCGTCGGGGATCGTGTGCCTCGGCGCGGGCATCACGTCCGGCTCGGAGTACGCGGTACGCACGACGATCGAGAACCGCAACCTCGGCGAAGGCGGCCGTGGCGCACTGCTCGCGGACGGCCGGCTCGTCGGAACGGACCTCGGGAAGGCTTCCGCGCTGCGGCGGCCGCGCTGGGTGCACCTGGAGAACGTCGGCGGGTACGTGCTCCTCGACGACGCGTCGGTGACGGCGCTGCGCGAGGACCGGACCGGCGCGTGGCGCGACATCGACACCGGCGCCAACACCAAGGGCACCACGACGCCGAACACGCGCCGGTACCAGAAGCTGGTGCTGGAGCACGGGGTCAAGCCGACGGACGCGAAGTACGCCTACGCGGTGCTGCCCGGGGCGTCGGTCCTCGGGACGCTCGGCGCGTCCTGGGCGTGGCAGGTGCGGGCCAACACCGCGACGGTCCAGGCGGTCCAGGTCGGCGAGACGCTGCTGGCGAACTTCTTCGCGGCCGGGTCGGTCGACGGCGTGAGCGTGTCCGGGCCCGCGTCAGTCGCGATCGGGCGGTGCGGCTGGGGCCGGCAGCTCGCCGTGTCGGATCCGACGCAGACGCAGGACAGCGTCACGGTGACCGTGCACGGCAAGTCCGTGACGGTGCCGCTCAAGGGCTCCTTCGGCGCGACGAAGGTCGTGCCTTTGTGAGTGGTCCTCCCCGCCGGGCCGGTGCCCCGACCCGGTCCGGCGGGGTCCCCACCTCGGTTAGGCTGGCGTTCATGACCACCGTCGAGCACGTGGACGTCCTGATCGTGGGCGCCGGCCTGTCCGGCGTCGGCGCGGCCTGCCGGCTGCAGGAGCGGCTGCCGGGCAAGACGTACGCCGTGCTCGAGGCGCGTGACACGATCGGCGGCACGTGGGACCTGTTCCGCTACCCCGGTATCCGGTCCGATTCGGACATGTTCACCCTCGGCTACCCGTTCCGGCCGTGGAAGGACCCGAAGGCGATCGCCGACGGCCCGTCGATCCTGGCCTACATCCGTTCGACGGCCGAGGCTTTCGGGGTGACTTCACGGATCCGCTTCGGCCACCGGGTCGTGCGGGCGTCGTGGTCGTCGTCCTCGGCGCGGTGGACGGTCTCGACCGCGCACGGCAAGACGTTCACCTGCCGGTTCCTGTACCTGTGCAGTGGTTACTACTCGTACGAGAGCGGGCACGTCGTCGACTTCCCGGGCCGCTCGGAGTTCGCGGGGGAGATCGTGCACCCGCAGCACTGGCCCTCGTCGCTGGACTACACGGGCAAGCGGGTCGTGGTGATCGGCAGCGGCGCGACGGCGGTGACGCTGGTCCCGGCCATGGCGTCGACTGCCGCCCGCGTGACGATGCTGCAGCGCTCGCCGTCGTACATCGTGGCCCGGCCGGGGCGCGACGCGCTCGCCGACCGGATTCGCGCGCTGCTGCCCGAAAATCTCGCGCACCGCGTGGTGCGGGGCAAGAACGTGGTCATGGGGACGCTGTTCTTCCAGCTGATGCGGCGGCTGCCCGAGCGGGCGTCTTCGGCGCTGCGCAAGCGCGTGGCGGCGCAGCTGCCGGCGTCGATCCCGGTGGACCCGCACTTCGTGCCGTCGTACGACCCGTGGGACCAGCGGCTGTGCCTCGTGCCGGATGCGGACCTGTTCCGCGCGCTGCGCTCGGGCAAGGCCGACATCGTGACGGACCGGATTTCCCGGTTCACGGCGTCCGGCGTGCTCCTGGAGTCGGGCCGCTCTTTGCCCGCGGACGTCATCGTGACGGCGACCGGCCTTCGCCTGGTGGCGTTCGGCGGGATCGCGCTGACGGTCGACGGGCGCGAGATCTCACCCGGCGACCAGCGGGCGTACAAGGGCATGATGTTCGGCGGGATCCCGAACCTGGCGTGGTGCGTGGGGTACACGAACAACTCGTGGACGCTCCGGGCGGACCTGACGTCCCAGTACGTGTGCCGCCTGCTGGCGTACCTGGATCGGCGGGGTTTCGCTTCGTGCACACCGGACCCGGCGTCGGCTTCCTCGGCGGGCCGGCCGCGCCCGATCGTCGACCTGGCGTCGGGGTACATCAAGAGGGCCGCCCCCGGCCTGCCGAAGCAGGGCGAGCGGCGGCCCTGGATGATGCGCCAGAACTACCTGCTGGACCTCGCGGACATGCGGTTCAACCGCGTGGACGACGGGGTGATGCGCTTCGGCCGCGCGGAAGACCTCGCGGCCGCGTCGAGTCAGCCCTGACGAGCCTTCAGGCGCGGGTTGTCCTTGTTGATCACGAACACGCGGGTGCCGCGCCGGATCACCTGGGCACCCGGCTGGCGGGCCAGCGAACGGACCGAACTGCGGACCTTCATGGCGAGCCGTCCTTCCTGCGGGTTCGACCCCGCACCCTCGTCAACCGGACGCCGGTCGGTTTCATTCCGCAACTCAGCTGGTCTCGCGCGCGACCCAGGCCTGCAGGTCGGCACCGCGGACAGCGGCCGCCATCAGCTCCGGGAACTGGTCCGGCGTGCACGCGAACGCCGGGACGCCCAGCTCCGCCAGCGCCGCCGCGTTCTCGTGGTCGTACGACGGCGCGCCCGAGTCGGACAGGGCCAGCAGCGTCACCACCTGGACGCCCGCGCCGACCAGCTCGGCGATCCGGTGGAGCAGCTCGTCCTCGTCGCCGCCCTCGTACAGGTCGCTGATCAGCACGAGCAGCGTCTGCTCGGGCCGGCCGACCAGGCCCTGGCAGTACGCGATCGCCCGGTTGATGTCGGTGCCGCCGCCCAGCTGGGTGCCGAACAGCACGTCGACCGGGTCGGCCAGGTGATCGGTGAGGTCGGCGACCTCGGTGTCGAACGCGACGAACGACGTCTTCAACGCCCGCATCGACGCCAGCACCGCGCCGAACAGCCCCGAGTACACCACCGACTCCGCCATCGACCCCGACTGGTCGACGGCCAGGATGACGTCCCGCTGCACCGACTGCCGGCGCCGGCCGAAGCCGATCAGCCGTTCCGGCACGATCGTGCGCAGCTCGGGGGAGTAGTGCTTGAGGTTCGCGTGGATCGTGCGCGCCCAGTCGACGTCGCCGGGGCGGGGCCGGTGGGTGCGCGACGCCTTGTCCAGCGCGCCCCTGATCGCTGCGCGCGTGCGCTCGGCGAGCCGTTCCTCCAGCTCCTCGACGACCTTGCGGACGACCTCGCGCGCGGTCTCCTTCGTCTCTTCCGGCAGCACGCCGTTGAGCGAGAGCAGGGTCCCGACCAGGTGGACGTCCGGTTCGACCGCCGAAAGCAGCTCTTTTTCCAGCAGCATCCGGGTCAGGCCCAGCCGGTCGACGGCGTCGCGCTGCATCACCTGCACGACGGTGCTCGGGAAGTAGCGCCGGATGTCCCCCAGCCACCGCGCGACCCGCGGCGCCGACGCGCCCAGGTTCGCACTACGCGGCCCACCGGCGGCGTCCTCGTCCGGCTTGTCGTAGAGCGCGGCGAGCACGGAGTCGACCCCACTGTCCTCATCGGACAGTTGCGCGTCGGCCAGCCCGGAGCCGGGGCCTGCGCCTTCGGCGCCCAGCACCAGCCGCCAGCGCCGCGTGCGTTCGGTGTCCGCGCTCATGCTCCCACCCCCAGCAGCGTCGCGAGGACCGGCAGCACGCGCTCCGCTCGGTCCTCGTCCAGTTCTTCGGCGAGCGCGACCACCGCCGCCGGGCCGGTGAGGCCGGCCGCGCGGTGGCCGATTGCTCGCTTCTCCGGTCCGCTGAACGCGCCGAATGTGCGGCGCAGCAACGGGAGCACCTCGGTGAACACGTCGTCGTGGATGGCCGCGAGCCAGGCGTCGATCACCCGCAGCAGGCCCTCGTCGTGCACCAGCAGCAGCGCGCCGCCGTCGAAGAAGCCCTCCACGTACGCCGCGCCCGCCGCGGGGGTGATGCCCGGCGTGAGTGCGCGGCCGAGGCGCAGCTCGATGTCCAGTGCGTCGAGCAGCCCCGCGTCGTGCAGGATCCGGGTGAGCCGGCCGGCCAGCAACGGGGGCAGCGACGGCCGTTCGGCCAGCCGCGCCAGCGCCGCGAGCCAGCGCTCCTTGGCCTCCTCGCCCAGCAGGGACGTCGCGTCGTGCACGCCGTCGACCAGCTGGGCCATCCGGGCCGCCGCGTCGTCGTCGATGCCGTGGGTCGCCGGGGGCAGCCCGGCGCAGATGCGGTCGAGCATGCGGTCGGCGACCGCGCGCAACGCGGCCGTGTCGGTGCCGCGCACGTTCCCGTAGCGGGTCGCCCGGGCCAGTGCGGGCAGCGCCGACATCAGCCGGGCGACGTCCGCGTCCGCCGCCGCCCGCGCGTCGAGTGCCGCCAGCGCTTCGGGCAGCGCCTCCGGGAGGTCGGCCAGCAAGCAGTTCTCGACGGCCGTGGTCACCTCGTCCAGCGGGGGCGTGCCCTCGACGGTGTCGCGGACCGCGGCCGTGGCCGCCGACGGCACGGTGGTGCCGTGCACCGCCGCCGCGACCAGGTCGACCTCGAACGCCGGCTCCCAGCACAGCGCCCACGTCTCCCGGAACGTGCCCTTGTTCCGCCGCGCCGACGCCTCCCGGCTGCCCCATTCGATGCCGAGGATCCGCAGCCGGTGCAGCAGCTTCGACCGGTCGAGCCCGCCGGGCGTGCGCAGGTCGAGGTCGAGTTCCTTGACCATCGGGTCCTTCTTGAGCCGCAAGCGTTTCGCCGTCGCCGTCAGGTCCGCGGCCAGCGGCGGCTGCGGCACCCGGTCGGGCACCTCGCCGAGCCGTTCGCCGACCACCAGCCGCCGCGTGACCAGCTCGACCTGCACCTCGTCACCGCCGCAGAGCACGGACCGGGTGGCTTCGGTGACCTCGGCCAGCCCGGCCGACGACCGCCCGCGCAGCGTGGCCAGCGTTTCGGCCAGCCGGACCGCCTCGATGACGTGCGCGGTCGACACGGGCAGGTCCTCCTCCCGCAGCACCGCCGCGACGCCGGTCAGCCAGCGCGTCGTGACGTCCTCGGCCGTGGTGAAGAGGTGGTGGTACCAGCCGGGCGAGCGGACGCCCGTGCCGTAGCCGCTGGCGGTCGCGAGCCTGCCGTGCGTCCACGGCACCCAGGTGCACGCGACCTTCCGCTTCGGCAGTCCTTTGAGGACGGTCTGGTCGTGCGACGCCGGCGGCAGCGGGTCGGCCAGCGCGGGCACGTGCCACGCACCGCAGACGACGGCGATGTTCTCGAAACCGTCCTTGCGGGTGCGGCGCAGCACCGAGCGCATGTAGGCCTCGCGCCGGGCTTCGTTGCCGCGCGGCGGTTCCTCGTCCTCGCGCACCGCGGTCATCGCGTCCGCGATCACCTCGAACGGGTTTTCGCTGTCCCGCCGGGACTCGACGACGTCGTCCCACCAGCGTTCCGGGTCGTCGTAGCCCCCGGCCGAGGCCAGCAGCGCCAGCGGGTCGACCGGCGCGCCCGCGTGCTCGTCCGGCCCCGCGGCGAAGGTGTTCGCGGCCGGGAGGTCGCAGAACCGCACCGGAATCCCGGCTTCCCGCGCGTAGGCGAGCGCCTGCCACTCCGGGCTGAAGACGGCGAACGGCCAGAACGCCGCGCGCGAGACGTCGTCGGTCGCGTACGCCAGCAGCGCGACCGGCGGCGCCATCGCCGGGTCTTCGGTCAGCTCGACCAGCGCGTCGGCTTCCGGTGGACCCTCGATCAGCACGACGTCGGGCTCCAGTTCGGCGAGCCGCGTCGCCACGGCGCGGGCCGACCCCGGGCCGTGGTGGCGGATGCCGAGGAGATGGGTCGTCACGAAATCTCCTGGCCCGCCCGGTAGAAGTCGGCCCAGCCGTCGCGCTCGCGGACGACCGTCTCGAGGTACTCGATCCAGATCGCGCGGTCGGCCACCGGGTCCTTGACGACGGCGCCGTGGATGCCGGCCGCGATGTCGTGCGGGCGCAGGACGCCGTCGCCGAAGTGCGCCGCCAGCGCGAGGCCACCGGTCAGGACGCTGATCGCCTCGGCCGTCGAGAGCGTGCCGGACGGCGACTTCACCGCCGTGCGGCCGTCTTCGGTGCGGCCGGAGCGCAGCTCGCGGAACACCGTGACCACCCGGCGGATCTCCGCCAGCTCGGCGGCTTCCACGGGCAGCTGCAGCGAGCTGCCCAGCTCGGCAACCCGCCTGCTGACGATCTCGACCTCCGCGTCGGCGCTGTCCGGCAGCGGCAGCACGACGGTGTTGAACCGCCGCCGCAACGCGCTCGACAGCTCGTTGACGCCCTTGTCGCGGTTGTTCGCCGTCGCGATCAGGTTGAAGCCCGGCCGCGCCTGCACCTCGGTGCCCAGCTCCGGGATGGGCAGCGTCTTCTCGGACAGGATCGTGATCAGCGAGTCCTGGACGTCGGCCGGGATGCGGGTCAGCTCTTCGAGGCGGGCGAGCTTGCCGTCGCGCATCGCCCGCAGCACCGGGCTTTCGACCAGCGCGGCGGCGCTCGGGCCCTCGGCGATCAGCCGGGCGTAGTTCCAGCCGTAGCGGATCGACTCCTCCGACGTGCCCGCCGTGCCCTGCACCAGCAGCGTCGAGTCGCCGCTGATCGCGGCGGAGAGGTGCTCGGACACCCATGTCTTCGCCGTGCCGGGGACGCCGAGCAGCAGGAGCGCGCGGTCGGTGGCCAGCGTCGCGACGGCGACCTCGACCAGCCGCCGCGGGCCGACGTACTTCGGCGTGATCACGGTGCCGTCCGGCAGGGTGCCGCCGAGCAGGTACTCGACCACGGCCCACGGCGAGAGGTTCCAGTTGGGCGGCTTGGCCCGGTCGTCGGCGGCGGCCAGCGCGGCCAGCTCGGCGGCGTGGTCCTGCTCGGCGTGCGGCCGGAGGACGGTGGGGGCGGTCATGCGAGCTCCTCGTACATTTCGCGGCGGAAGTTCAGCGTTTCGGTGAGCGCCCGGCGCCACGGACCGGCGTCCATGGTCAGGCGGGTGGTGGCCAGGGGGTGCCGCAGGCATTGCGCGGGGACCGCGCGGGCGATCACGACGGCGGCGTGCGAGACGAGGCGGTGGTCGTCCTGGCGGGCGATCCAGTCGAGCAGGGCGGTGCCGAGCTCCTTCGTCCACGGCCGGGGCAGCTCGTGCACCAGCCGCGCGAACGACTCGACCGGCAGCCGGCTCACCAGGTGCCCGACGGTGGCGGCCTGGCTCGCGGGGCTCAGCACGCCGAGCAGGGGCGGGGTGGTGCGGCCGCCCGGGTCGGCGCCGATCAGGGCCTGCGCCCAGGTTTCGTCGCGCTGGCGCAGGGCCGCGGTGGCCCAGGAGTCGCGCAGCACGCCGGCCGGGCAGCCCTCGACGGTCATCCGCACGACCTCGGCGGGCGGCCCGAACTCGGTCCAGAACGCGAGCGGCGCGGCGGCGGCGAGGGTGCGCAGCCGGACGGTGCCTTCGCCGTGTTCGCCCTGGGGCACCGAGACTTCGAGCACCCGGCCTTTCCGCCGGACGAGGGGTCGTAGCCGGTCGGCCATCGTCTCGCCGTAGCGCGTGCCGGGCAGCCGGCCGAGCAGGTCGGCGGCCCGTTCGCGGACGGCGGCCGCGCGATCGGTGAGAGCGGCTTCGAGGAAGGCTTCGTCCTCGGGGCGCACGTGCTCGGCCAGCACGCCGAGGAAGTCCGACCGGACGTCGGCCGGTTCGCTCTTCCAGGAACCGTGGAGGGCTTCGCGGGCCGCGGCGGGGTCGTCGGCGAGCTTGGTGGCGAGCCAGCGGCGGCGCTGGGCGAGGCTGCCGAACTGCCAGACGTCGCCGGATTCCTCGGGAGGCGCGGAGAGGAAGGCCCAGTCGGGGTTCCGCTGCCCGAGCCACGCCCCGACGGACCCGGCGACGGCGACGAGCGGCCCCCGCAGCGCGACCTTGCTGCGCGCGGCTTCGGCGAGCAGGGGGAGCGTTTCCGGCGGGACGCGGTAGTCCGTGCCGGCGACGATGCCGAGCCACTCCAGGAGCAGGTCGGGATGGCTCGCGGCGAGCAGCCGCGCGAGTCGTTCCCGCGCGAGGGGCGGGACGAAGGTGCGGTCATCGACGGCCGCCATCGGGAGAGGGCGGACGTCGTGGAGCGGCCGGCGCCCGGCGCGCCGGTAGGTGGTGAGCACGGCGGCCGCGGCGAGCAGCTGGTCGGCGGGCTCGGCGCGGTCCGCGATGAGGTCTTGGACCGCGGGCGGCTGGGTGGCGGGGTCGAGCGTGCGCCGGCGGGTGCCGAGGAGCGCGGTGCCGACGAGGTCTTCCCAGGCTTTCACGGCTGCACCTCCTGCTCGTGGTTGCGGTACCGGGGAAAGTTCACAGCCGCACCGCCCGGTCCTCCTGCCAGCACGTCAGCGGCCGGAACCCGGACTGGCCCCACTCGCCCGCCACCGTCACCGGCCTGCCCGCCGACATCGCCAGCAGTGACCACGGGAACGCGTACGGCACCAGCGGCAGCGCGGTACCGTCCTTTTCGGACAGACACCACCCGTCGGCGTGTTCCGCGGGCGTGACGCCCGACAACAGCACCGGCCAGCGCTCCAGCCACGGATCCGCCGCCATCGCCCGCGCGTACGCCGCCAACGCGTCCGAGATCGACCCGCCCTCGGCCATCGGCGCGGGCAGCGGAATGCCGCGCTCGGCCACCAGCGCCCGCAGGGGCGCCGCGCCCGGGTAGAACGCCAGCTCCGCCGTCAGGAAATGCCCGGGCGGCAAGGACGAATCCAGCGGACGGCCCGGTGGCGCGAACGACAACACGAGCGCGTCCCGGCCCGACCGGCGCCCGCGCAACCACGTGCGGCGGGTGAGCAGCCGGTCGTTCTCCTCGTCCGCCGCACCCGTGATCAGCCACTCGTCCGCGACGCGCTCGCCATCCGCGAGGACCCGGGCGGTCTCCACCGAAAAACCCAGCCGCGTGCGGACGGTCTCCGCCAACGGAACGGGCAGCGAGTCCAGCCGGGTCGCCGCGTCCGCCAGCAGGTACAGCAACGACAGCTCGCCGAGCAGCGACTCCGGCCAGTCGCGGCGGCCGACGATCCCCGCCGCCCGGCGCAGGCCGCCCGCCAGGCCGGACGCCTGGGCGTCGACCATTCGCGCGGCGACCGTGCGCAGCTCTTCGCCGCCGCTGCGCTCGAAGCCGGCGAAACCGGCGCCGATCCGGTCGGTCAGCCAGATCTTCAGCTCCGCCACACCGCCTTCGACGCGCGCCGCCCGCTCCGAAACGCGGCGCGCGGCCGCTTCCTCGTCCTTGGGGCCAGCCGACTCCACGCGCTTCTCCGCCCGGCGGGCCCGGTCGGCGCGTTCGGCGAGCCACGTGTGCACCCACTCGGGCGCCGGTGCCGCGTCGATCTGCCCGGCCGCCCACAGCAGCAACAGCCCGAGCGCGTGCTTGCACGGGAACTTCCGGCTGGGACAGGAACACCGGAACGCGGGCTCGTCGAACTCGACGCACGTCTGGTACGGCTTCTTGCCACTGCCCTGGCAGAAGCCCCACACGGCGTCTTCGGACGCACCCGCACCCGACCACTTCGCCGGCGCGGCCAGCGCCCGGCCCGCCTGCTCCGAAGCGGGATCCGGCGCCAGCCCGGCCACGTGTTCCGCGGTCCACGGCACCGCCGTCACCACCTGTCCCCCCACTGTCCGCCCTCGCTTTCCGGTACTCGCTGAAGCATGCCAGCACCCACCGACAATTTCCGGAAGCCTTGACGAACGCGCCTATTCTAGTCCTAGAATACCGCCGTGCTGACCGACGCGGAACTCACGGTGCTCGGCCTCGTGACCGAGCGGCCGAGACACGGCTACGAGCTGGACGAAGTCGTCTCGGAACGCGGCATGCGCGACTGGACCGCCCTCGGCTTCAGCTCGATCTACTACGTGCTCGGCAAACTGCGCGACCGCGGCCTGGTCGCCGAGGTCGCGGGGGAGCGCGCGCACGCCAAGGCCAAGAAGACGTTCACGGCGACCGACGCGGGCCGTCGTGCGTGCGCGGCGGCCGCGGAGGCGGCCATCGCCGAACTGCGCCCGGTGCACCCGCCGGTGCTGGTCGGGCTGGCGAACAGCCCGGCGATCCCGCCCGGCCGCCTCGCGAACGCGCTGGTCCGGCGCGCCGAAGCGGTCGAGGAGCGGCTGGCCGAAGTCCGCCGCGCGGCGGCCGCGCAACCCACGGCTCCGCCGTTCGTCCGGACGATCTTCGACTACTCGATCGGCCAGCTCGAGGCGGAAGCCGAGTGGCTGACGGGAATGCTCTGATGCCCTACGACGTCAAGAAGGACCTGAAGCAGCTGTACGCACCGAAGAACACCGACTGGGCGCTGCTCGACGTGCCCGAGCAGCAGTTCCACGCGATCGACGGCCGCGGCAACCCGAACACCGCCGAGAGCTACCGGAAAGCCGTCGAAGCGCTCTACGCCTTCGCCTACACGATCAAGATGACGGCGAAGCGAGCCGGTGACGACTTCGTCGTCGGACCGCTCGAAGGCCTGTGGTGGGCCGAGGACTACGCCGCGTTCACCGTGCGCGCCAAGGACTCCTGGCAGTGGACCATGCTGGTCTCGCTGCCGCGACACCTCGGCGAGGACGCCGTCGAAGAGGCCCGGGAATCCGTGCGGCGCAAGAAGAAGATCGACGCGTCCGTCCGGCTCGAGAAGCTGCACGAGGGCCGGTGCGCGCAGGTGCTCCACATCGGCTCGTACGACGACGAAGCCCCGCTGCTCGCCCGCCTGCACGGCGAGTTCCTGGAGCGCGAAGGGCTCGAGCCCACCGGCCTGCACCACGAGGTCTACCTCGGCGACCCGCGGCGGACCGAGCCCGCGAAGCTCAGGACCGTGCTGCGTCAGCCGGTCGGCTGAGCCACGGCTTCGCATCAGTACTCGGAGGTCACCGGCCAGCTGTCGTCGTGCAGCAGGCGCTTGAGGATCTTGCCCGTCGCGTTGCGCGGGAGGTCCGGCACGAAGTACACGTCACGCGGCACGGCGAACCGGGCCAGCCGCTGGTGGATGTAGGCGCGGATGTCCTCGGCGTGCAGCGAGGCGCCGCGCCGCGGGACGACGTACGCCGCGAGGCGCTGGCCCCATTCCGCGTCCGCCACCCCGACCACCGCCGCGTCGTGCACGCCCGGCAGCGCCACCAGTGCTTCTTCGACCGGCCGGGGGAACACGTTCTCGCCGCCGGACACGATCATCTCGTCGGCGCGGCCGGTGACGAACAGGCGGCCCGCCGCGTCGAGGAAGCCGACGTCGCCGGTGGCCATCAGGTCCGCCGCGCGCGCCGGGTCCTTGCCGTTCGTGTAGCCGTCGAACAGCATGTCGTTGCCGACGAAGATCTGGCCCTCACCGCCCGGCGGGACGGGCTTGCGGTCCTCGTCGAGGATCGCGACGCGCGTGCCGAGCGGGCAGCGGCCGGCTGTGGTCGGCGCCGCGCGCAGGTCGGCCGGGTCGGCGATGCTCGCCCAGGACACCTCGGTCGAGCCGTAGAAGTTGTAGAGGACATCGCCGAAGGTGTCCATGAACTGCGTGACGAACGCCCCCGACATCGCCGAGCCGCTGCTCGCGACGATCCGCAGCGAAGACAGGTCGTAGCGCCCACGCACACGTTCCGGCAGGTCCATGATGCGCTGCAGCATGATCGGCACCGCGAACAGCGCGTCGCACTTCTGCTCGGCGATCGCCCGCAACGTCTCCTCGGCGTCGAACTTGCGGATCATCGCGAGCGACGCCCGCAGCGCCATGCCGATCTGCATCGCGGCCAGGCCCCAGCTGTGGAACAGCGGTGCGGCGACGAGGATCCGGTCGCCGGCGCGCAGGGGGATCCGGTCGAGGATCGCCGCGGCCGAGCCCAGGCCCTTCGGCGTCGGACGGCGCGCGCCCTTCGGCGTCCCCGTGGTCCCGGAGGTGAGCACGACCAGGCGGCCCGGCCGCTCGACCGGCTTGGGCGGGTCGGCGGGCGCGGCGTGGATCAGCTCGTCGACGGTCGGGTAGCCGGTCTCGGCGTCCGGCCACGTGCTGATCCGGGCGAACTCGCCCGGGACGTTCGCGATGGTCTGCGCGAACTCGTCGTCGGCCAGCACGGCGGCCGGCTCGTGCTCGGCGAGCACGTCCTTGACCGAGGCCGCGGAGAGACCGGTGTTGAGCAGGACGACGTCGGCGCCGAGCTTGCTGGCGGAGACGAACGACTCGACCATCGCGGCGTGGTTGCGGCACATCAGCGCGATCCGGTCGCGTTCGCCGACGCCGAGCTCGCTCAGCGCGTTCGCGAGCCGGTCGCTGCGTTCCTGGACCTGGCGGAAGGTGCGGAGGTTGCGTTCGTCGTGCAGGGCGGGCTCGTCGGGGACGCGGGCCGCGGCGGCCTGGTAGCCGCCGGCGATGGTGGCGCCCCACTGCGCGATCGAGTTGAGCTGGCGGGCGAGCTTGTCCGGCCGGCCGGCGCTGAGGACGCCGGCGCGCAGCAGGACGCTCGTGGTGCGCAGCTTGGTGGCCCGGTTCCCGTCGTGGTCGGCGTCGGGGTCGGACTCGCCGGCCAGGTGCAGGTCGAGGCGCCGGGCGAGGGCGCGGACGTCCTTCTTCACCGACGAAACCAGGTCCAGGTGCGACGGCGGCAGCATCATCCGGATGAACAGCTCGGTCTTGCCGCCGGCCAGGGGTCTCAGCTCGAGGGAGACCCAGGTGCCGTCGTCGGGGACGCCGCACCACACGACGTGCTCGCCCGGCCGGTACACGACGGCCTGGACCTGCGCCTCCATCATCCGCCCGCGTTCGGGGACGATCCGGATCACGCCCTTGGGGCCCCGGCCGCGCGCGGCGGCCTCGTGGATCTCGCACCCGCTGATCTCGGGCACGAACCGCGAGTACCACTCCGGCGATCCGACGATCTGCCACACCACGTCCGGCGTGTGCCCGACCACCGCACTCGCCTCGACCACATCGTCACGCATCTTCGTCTGCCCTCACCGCACGCTTTCGGGGGTCCGGGTGGGGGCGCCCCCGGCCCGGAGCGGAGCTCCGTCTGTCACAGCAGTGTCACCGAACACACGTTCAGATCACGGAGGCGTCACAGTAACAGCAAACGGGTGATTCCGGATACTCCGAACGGCCAGATACCGGGAAGTAACGGACACCCGTAGTAGGTCCTCCTAGTGTCCACTGTGGAGTGATTAACGCCGTTCACCGAGGATAACCGGGCGAGTGGCCGCCCGCAGCGGGGCGCCGGTGTCGTGAAGGACTCATTCGGGACCTGCGAACACGTGAACCACTCATTCAGGACAATCGGGGGCGTAGCGGGCAATCAGCTCGGATCCCAGACGCGCGAGTTCGGCTTTCACGGAGTCCGGCGATTCGACGTCGACGAGCGCGCCCCACCCCGCCAGCTCCTGCGCGATCATGATCGGCGCCGGGGCGGCGACGCGGGCACGGACCCGGTCGCCCGGCAGGTCCGCCAGCAGCGAGCAGTGCCGTCCGAAGCGGTCGCGCAGCACGCCGAAGTACCGGCGCTCGAGCACGACGTCCGCGGTGAGGAGCGATCGCCGCTTCTCCATCTCCTCGACGACCTCGTCCCACACCGCGGCCAGCGCCAGGTCCGACGGCCGATCCACGGCCTCCGAAGTCGCGGCGGCCGCGGCGACCCGGTCCACCCGGAACGTCCGGCGGCCCTCGCCGGTCCCCGCGACCAGGTACCAGACGTCGTCCTTGTCGACCAGGCCCCACGGATCGACGAGCCGCTCGCGCCCGGCGTAGGTGAGGCGGATCCGGCGGCGCGCGATGACGGCGTCGCGCAGCAGTTCGACCATCGGCGGCCGGTCCTTGACGCGCTTTCCCCAGCCCGCCGGGTCGACGAGCACCGCCTCCGCGGCCGCCGACGCGTCCGCGCGGAACGTGCCCGGCAGCGCGCCCAGCAGCTTCCGCAGCGCCGACTTGACCTCGGGTGCCGCCGCCGCGGCCGGACCGGCCAGGAGGAACAGCGCCTGCGCCTCGCTCGCGGTCAGCCCGGACAGGTCGGTCCGGGCGCCCCCGACCAGCTGCCAGCCGCCGCCACGGCCCGGCTGCGGGTACACGGGCACGCCCGCCGTCGAGAGCGCTGCGAGGTCACGGCGGGCCGTCGCGACGGAGATCTCCAGCTCCGCCGCGAGTTCGGCGGCCGTGACGCGGCCGCGTGCCTGCATCAGCAGCAGGGTGGCCACGAGGCGGTCGGCACGCATGGCGGAAGTGTCGCAAACAAAGTGCTCATCCGGTGCGCACTTTCACTCCGCATGCTGGCGCTTCACGATCGAAGGGAGCAGACATGCTGCGAGGAATGGCCACCGTCTCCTACTTCGCCGACGACCACGCGGCCGCGCAGGCCTGGTACACCGAGTTCCTCGGCGTCGAGCCGTACTTCCACCGGCCCGGGTACGCCGAGTTCCGCATTGGTGACCACCAGCACGAACTCGGCCTGATCGACCGGAAGTACGTTCCGGCGAGCATGGGCGGGGCGAGCGGCGAGATCGTCTACTGGCACGTCGACGACCTCGAGGCGACGGTCGCCCGCCTGCACGAGCTGGGCGCGACTGAGTACGAGCCGGTCACCGAGCGGGGGCCCGGGTTCGTGACGGCGTCGGTCGTCGATCCGTTCGGCAACGTCCTCGGCGTCATGACGAACGCGCACTACCTGGCGGTGCTGACGGAACGCTCATGAGGCGGTAGGCCTCCTTGACGCACTTGTCGCACCGCTCGTGCCGGACGGTCTTCTCGGCCGGATCGGTGCCGTAGAACGGGAAGCAGCCCGCGCCACAGCTCGCGAAGTAGATCAGGCCGAGCCGGACCTCGCCGCGGCCGACGTAGTGGGCGAGCCGGCGGCGCGGATCCGGCCCGCACTCGGGGATCCAGCCGTGGGCGGGGAGGCGGGCGGCGGCGATCTCGTCGAGCACGCCCGCCCGGCTGATCAGGTCGGCGCCGAGGCAGGAGAGGCGCTCGCCGAGGTCGCGCAGGCCGTCCGCGCGCAGAGGCGGCCCGGCGAGCCAGGAGACGTCGCCGGGGAGCGTGTCGGCCAGGTCGCGCAGACGGGTCAGCAGAGCGTGGTCCGGGTCCATGACCTGCAGGAAACCTGGCGCGAATTTGTGACACCAGCCGACACCCGGGCCGCGGGAAATGTCGGACCCCGGTGACAGAATGCGGTCATGGCGGCACCCTTCGCGACACCCCGGGCGAGAGCGCTCGGCTTCGGGCTGCGTGAGTCACGGAAAGCCCGGAACCTGGGCGTGCGGGAGCTGGCGAGGTTGATCGGCGTGCTCCCGCAGGAACTGTCCAACTGGGAGTACGGGAAGCGGATTCCCAAGGTGGAGCAGGTGGCGCTGCTGCTGGGGGTCTTGGTGGTGGAGCCGGGGGAGCGGGCGAGGCTGCTGGAGCTGGCCAGGTACGCGCGGGAGCCGAGCTGGCTCGAGAAAGCGGTGCCTGGTGTGGCGCCGAGTGCGGGGACCTACGCCGATTACGAGCGCGCGGCGGAGGCGATGTTCGACTGGGAACCCGCGGTGATTCCGGGGCTCTTCCAGACCCCGGACTACATCCGGGCCTTGATGGGCGGCCAGGGGCAGCCGCCCGAACGGATCGAGCGGGTCGTGCACGCACGGATCGCTCGGCGCCATGTCCTGACGAGGCATCGCCCCCTCGGCTACCACGTGTTGGTCGGCGAGGGCGCACTGCGAGCTGAGGTCGGGGGCAAGCCGGTGATGGTGGAGCAGCTTCGGCACCTGCGGGAAGTCTCGGGGCGCCGGAACATCCGGCTCCAGGTTCTGCCCGTACGAGCGGCTGCGCGGGCGATCTCTCACAACTTCGCGGTACTCGAGTTCGAGGCTCTGCCAACCATCGTTTTCGTCGAACTCCACCAGGCCAGCGCCTACATCTACGATGCTGATCAGGTGGCCGGCTATCGCGCGGCGGCCAAGACCATGGCGGCGCTGGCGATGGATGAGCGCGAGAGCGGCGACTTCATCGGGGAGGTGATCGCCGACCTGGGAGGGCAGCATGTGGCGGAAGTCGAGTTATAGCGCGACTGAGGACAAGTGCGTCGAAGTCGCGCTGGGACCTGCGGCAAAAATCCGTGACACCAAGGACCGCTCCGGCGGCACCCTCGAAATCTCCACCCGATCGTGGGATGCCTTCTTGATCGCCGTGTGTGGATCCGCGCCACAGGATCTTCGCGAGCTGTAGCGCTCGCGCACATAGCTCGCGACCGGGGTCACGCTTACCGTTCCCGTCCATGACCAGCGATCTGGACGGGCGCACCGCCCTCGTCACCGGCGGGGCCGGCGGTATCGGCCTGGCCTGCGTCCGCGCCCTCGCGGCGGCCGGGGCCAAGGTGCACGTCGTCGACATCGACGCGCGGAACGCCGAGGCCGTCGCCGAAGAGGTCGGCGGCTGGGCGCACGCCGCCGACCTCACCGACCCCGAGACGATCCACCACCTGCCCGCCGAGGTCGACATCGTGGTCAACAACGCCGGAATCCAGCACGTCGCGCCGATCCAGGACTTCGCGCCCGAGGCGTTCACGCGCATCCAGGCGCTGATGGTCACCGCTCCCTTCCTGCTCATCCGCCACGCGCTGCCGTCGATGTACGCCCGCGGGTGGGGGCGGATCGTCAACATGTCGAGCGTCCACGGGCTGCGCGCCTCCGCGTTCAAATCCGCGTACGTCGCCGCCAAGCACGGGCTCGAAGGCCTCTCCAAGGTCGCCGCCCTCGAAGGTGCCGAGCACGGCGTCACGAGCAACTGCGTGAACCCCGGGTACGTGCGCACCCCTCTCGTCGACGGGCAGATCGACGCGCAGGCCGCCGAGCACGACATCCCGCGCGAGGACGTCGTCACCGAAGTCCTCCTCCGGCGCGCCGCCATCAAGAAGCTCATCGAAGCCGACGACGTCGCTTCCCTGGTGACGTGGCTGTGCTCGCCGCACGCCGGCCACGTCACCGGGGCGTCCATCCCGTTCGACGGCGGCTGGACAGCAGCGTAAAAGCCGCCTGAAACCCTGTCACCACAAGGAAGTGGAGCCCGCAGTGAGTCAACCGAACCGGTCGGCGATCGCCAAGATCGTCGGCGCGAGCCTGATCGGCACCACCATCGAGTGGTACGACTTCTTCCTCTACACCTCGGCCGCCGCGCTGGTGTTCAACAAGCTGTTCTTCCCGACGGCGAACCCGTTGACCGGCACGCTGCTGGCGTTCCTGACCTACGCCGTCGGGTTCCTCGCCCGCCCGATCGGCGGCCTGGTCTTCGGCCACTACGGCGACCGGCTCGGCCGCAAGAAGCTCCTGATCGTCAGCCTGGCGCTGATGGGCGGCTCGACCTGCCTGATGGGCGTGCTGCCGACGTACGCGAGCGCGGGTGTCGCGGCGCCGATCCTGCTCACGCTGCTTCGCCTCGTCCAGGGCTTCGCGCTGGGTGGGGAGTGGGGCGGCGCCGTCCTGATCGTCTCCGAACACGGCGACGCCCGCCGCCGCGGCTTCTGGGCGAGCTGGCCGCAGTGCGGCGCGCCCGGCGGCAACCTCCTGGCCACCGCCGTCCTGGCGATCCTCTCGGCCACCCAGTCCGACGCGACGTTCATGGCCTGGGGTTGGCGCGTCCCGTTCCTGCTCTCGGGCGTGCTGCTGCTGATCGGGCTCTGGATCCGGCTGGCCGTCGCCGAGTCGCCGGTGTTCCTGGCCGCGCAGAAGCAGGTCGAGAACCGCGCCGAAAAGCACGTCCCGGTCGTGGAGGTCTTCCGCGACAGCCGGCGCCAGGTGCTGATCACGATCGGCGCCCGGATGGCCGAGAACGTCTCGTACTACGTGATCACCGCGTTCATCCTGGTGTACGTCACGACCGGGCTGCACCTGCCGAAGGGCGTCGGCCTGAGTGCGGTGCTGATCGGCTCGGCGGTGCACTTCGTCGCGATCCCGCTGTGGGGCGCGCTGTCCGACCGCGTCGGCCGCCGTCCGGTGTACCTGTTCGGCGCGATCGGGATGGCGTTGTGGGGCTTCGCGTTCTTCGCGCTGCTGGACACGAAGTCGTCGGCGGTGATCGTGCTGGCCGCGACCGTCGGGCTGGTGCTGCACGGCGCGATGTACGGCCCGCAGGCCGCGTTCTTCGCCGAGCAGTTCCCGACGCGGGTGCGCTACACCGGGCTCTCGGTCGGCGGCCAGCTGTCGTCGATCGCCGCGGGCGCCGTCGCCCCGCTGATCGCGGTGGCGCTGTTCTCGGCGTGGGGCAGCACGGTGCCGGTGTCGCTGTACGTCGCGGCGATGTGCCTGATCACGGTGATCGCCCTGCTCGCGGCCCGCGAGACGCGCGGCGAGTCCCTGCACGACGAGGACGTCCAGGCGGAGACGGCGACCGTTTCGCCTTAGCATGACCGCCGTGACCGTACCGACCGATGTGGTGCGCCGGCTGCTCGACCTGCTCGCCTCCGGGGCGAGCAGCGAGCAGCTGGCGCACGTCGTCGTGGCCGCTCGTGCCGAAGGCGCCCTCGGTCCGGCCGACCTGGCCGCCCTGGCCAGCGCGGGCGAGCTGGCGCTGCGGATCCGCGAGACGCTCGCCGAGCACCGGCGGCGCGAGGCCCAGCTCGGCGCGCTGTTCGACACCGCGAGCGAGCTCGCCGCACTGTCCGATCCGGACACCGTGCTGCGCTCGATCGTCCGGCGGGCACGGGCGTTGCTGGGTGTCGACGTCTCGTACCTCTCGCTCAACGACGAGGCCGAGAACCGGACCTACGTGCGGGTCAGCGACGGGTCGGTGTCGGCGGAGTTCCAGCAGATCGTGCTCGGCATGGGGGAGGGCCTCGGCGGCCTGGTGGCGCAGACCGCGCGGCCGTACGCGACGTCGGACTACTTCCACGACGACCGGTTCAAGCACACTCGGCACATCGACTCCGGCGTCAAGGACGAGGGCCTGACCGCGATCCTCGGCGTCCCGCTGGCGATCGGCCCGAAGGTGCTCGGGGTGCTCTTCGCGTCCGACCGCGCGACGCGGGAGTTCTCCGCGGACGAAGTCGCTTTGCTGTCCTCGCTGGCCGACCACGCGGCGATCGCCCTGGACAGCGCGAACCTGCTCGACCAGACGCGCCGGGCCGTCGAGGAGCTCAACGACGCCAACGCGACGATCCGCGCGCACACCGAGGCGATGGAACGCGCCCAGGACGCGCACGACCGGCTGACCGACCTCGTGCTGCGCGGCGGCGACCTGCCGGACGTCGCGGCCGCCGTCGCCGGGGTGCTGCACGGCGACCTCACGGTCTACGACGCCGACCGCAGGCTGCTGGCCGGCTCGGCCGCACCCGCCGCACTCGACCCGGACGCGCTCGCCGCGGCCCGCGCCGCCGGCCGAGCGGTGTCCACAAAGGACACCTGGGTGTGTGCGGTGCAGGCCGGTCCGGAGCTGCTCGGCAGCCTGGTGCTGACCGGCCGCGACGGGCTCTCCGACCCCGACCGGCGGTTGTTCGAACGCGCGGGCGTCGTGACGGCGTTGCTGCTGATGCTGCGGCGGTCGGTGGTGCGGGCCGAGGACGAGGTCCGCGGCGAGCTGCTGACCGACCTGCTCACCGCACCCGACCGCAACCCCCGCGCGCTGCTGGCCCGCGGCCGCCGGCTGGGGATCGACCTGTCGGCCCCGCACGCGGTCCTGGTGGCGCACGCGGACGGCGGTTCACGACGACGTCTGGCGAGCGCGGCGGCCCGGCACGCGACGCTGGTGGGCGTGCACGCGGAGGAGGTCGTCCTGCTCGGCGCGGGCGACCCGGACGAGCTGGCCCGCCGCGTGGCCGCCGACCTCGGCGCGGCGACGGGCCGCCCGGTGACGGTGGGCGCGGCGGGCCCGGCGAGCGGGCCGTCGTCGATCGCTTCGGCCCACGCGGAAGCGGCGCGGTGCGTCCGGGCGCTGCTGGCGCTGGGCCGGACCGGCGAAGGCGCGGCGATGGCGGGGCTGGGATTTCTGGGGCAGCTGCTGGGTGATCATGCGGACTTGGACTTGTTCGTGCGGCAGACGTTGGGACCGGTGCTGGACTACGACGCGCGCCGGGGGACGGAGCTGGTCGCGACGCTGCGGGCGTACTTCGCGAGCGGATCGCAGTTGGCGCGGACGAAGGACGTGTTGCACGTCCACGTGAATACCGTGGTGCAGCGGCTGGAGCGGGTGGCGTCGCTGCTGGGGGAGGAGTGGCAGGCGCCGGACCGCGCGCTGGAGATCCAGCTGGCCCTGCGGGTACACCGGCTACGCGAGGCGTAGAGGGCGGCAGCCGCGGCTCCGCGCTGCGCCCTCGCGCGGACGCCGGCGATCGGCGCGCAAGCCGGCGTTGCGGGTGCGCCGGTTGCGCGAAGCTCAGCCAGATCGCGCGAACGCCGCCGATCGGCGCACCACCATCGCCGACGCGAGGCCGCCCGTCGCCGCGATGATCACCGCCGGCGCCAACACTCCGTGGTCCAACCCCAGTCCGCCCAACGCCGCCCCCGAAGCGATGCCGATCTGGAACGCCACGATGTACACCGCCGACGCCAGGTCCGGCCGGCTCTTCGCCACCCGCAGGACCGCCGCCTGCAGCACCACGCCGATCCCCGCCGCCGGCCCGGCCCACGCCACGATCGCCGCTCCCGCCGCCAGCGGACCCGGCACGACCAGCAGCGCCAGCATGCAAACAGCCAGGCCGCCCGTCGTGACCAGCGCCGTCGCCCGCGGGTGGCCGTCGATGTGACGGCCGATCAAGAGCAAGCCCAGCAACCCCGCCGTTCCGTGGGCGAGCAGCAGCAACGACGTCGACGAACCGGTCAGGTGGACGTACCGCGCGATGATCGCCGTGATGTACGTGAACGCCGCGAAATGCCCGGTCACCACCAGCAGCGTCGTCACGTTCACCGGAAGCAGCGAGCGGTGCGCGAAGCGGCCGTGGAGAGCCGACGCCATCGCGGGCATGGGACCCACGGTGAGCCGGATGACCAGCGCCGTCACCGCCGCGACGGCCGCCACGGTCAGCACCGCGATCCGCCAGCCGAGGGCTGCGCCGAGCCACGAACTCGCCGAAAGCCCGAACAGGAAAGCCACGGAGTTCCCGGCGAACACCACCGCCGTCGCGCGGCCGCTCTGCCCCGGCCCGAGCAGCCGGCCGGCCATGGACGCCACCACCGACCAGAACACGCCGTGCCCCGCGGCCGCCACCAGCCGCGCGGCGACGGCGACGCCGTAGTTCGGCGCGACCGCCAGCACCAGGTTCGACACCACGATCATCCCCAGTGTCACCAGCGCGGTCGTCCGGCGGTCCCAGCGTGCCGTGAGCGCCACCAGCGGCACCACCGAGACCGCCACGACCAGCGCGTACCCGGTCATCAGCAGCCCGATCGCGGAATCCCCGGCATCCAGCCCGGACGCGAGCTGCGGTAGCAGCGCGACCGGCAGGTTCTCCGAGGTCACGGACACGAAACAGGCCGCGCCGAGTGCTCCCAGCGCGAGCCGGGTACGGGGTTCGACGAGCATTGTTTAACGATACACAGATAGGGTGGGCGGATGTCCAGACCCACGATGGCGGACGTCGCGCGCCGCTGCGGCGTCTCGGCGATGACCGTGTCGTACTGCTACAACCAGCCCGAGCGCGTCGCGCCCGAGACGCTGCGCCGGGTCCGCGAGGTCGCCGCCGAGCTCGGCTACCGCGGGCCGGACCCCACCGCGCGCTCCCTGCGCCGCCGCCACAACGGCGCGATCGGCGTCGTGCTCGGCGAACACCTCGCCTACGCCTTCGAAGACCCGCAGGCCCGCCGGTTCCTGGCCGGCGTCGCCGAGGTCTGCCGCGAACGCGGGAGCGGGCTGAACCTCATCCCGACCACCGGCGCGGACGACGACGTCGAGCGCGTGCGGTCGGCGTCCGTCGACGGCTACATCGTCTGGACGACCGTCGACACCGATCCGGTGCTCGACGTCGTGAGCGGGCTCGGCAAGCCGGTCGCGATCCACGGCGGACCTGCCATGGCCGGGGCCCAGGTGGTCAGCATCGACAACCGCGCGTCCGCACGGGAGCTGGCCGCGCGCACGTTCCCCGGCGCCCTCCGGCCGGCCGTGCTGAGCTTCCCCTTCGACCGCCACCGCCGGCCGAGGCTGGAAACCGCGCCCGCGGCGGACGACATCGCGTTCCCCGTCACCCGCGAACGGCTCCTCGGCATCTACGACCACCTCGGCGACCCGAGTGGCCTGCGGGTCGCGGTCGTCGCCCGCAACGACCGCGACGAAGCCGCGAAGCCGGCCGACGCGCTGCTCGACACCGAGCCCGACGCCGTGATCGCCATGAGCGACCAGCTCGCCTTCGCCGTCCTCGACGCGGCGAAGCGCCGCGGCCTGCGGGTGCCCGAAGACCTCGCCGTCGCCGGGTGGGACGACGACCCGGACGCCGCCCGCGCCGGGCTCACGACCATCACGCAGTCGCTCTTCGCCCAGGGCCGCGACTGCGCCCTGATCGCCTTGGGCGACCGGGCCCCGGGCGGGCCCGCCGAGTGGACCGCGACCGTCCGGACGACTACCCGCTGACCGCCACGACCAGCTTGCCTCCGAGCGCGCGGGTGGCCGTCTCGATCCCGGAGCCCGCCGCCCCGGCCTGCTCCCACGGCATCGCCGCCGGTTTCGCGGCCCAGAACGCCAGCACCGCGAACTCGGCGGTCGCCCCGCCGAGCCGGGCGACGTCGACCGCGCCGAACACCTCGTCGCCGATCTCGGCCCCGGGACCGGCCTCGTCCATCACGCCCGCGGCGTCCACGCCCGGGATGTGCGGCAGGGTGATCGGCGAACGCGACTTCCCGGCGCGGATCATCAGGTCGACCGGGGACACTCCGGCCGCCCGCACGCGGATCCGCACCTCGCCCGGGCCGGCGTGCGGCTCCGGAAGCTCCCCGACGGACAGGACCTCGGGCGGGCCGAACCGCTCGAACCGGGTTGCGAACACGATCACTCCTCCACATCGGCCACCCTGACCACGCCTACGCTAGGAGTGATCACCGGCGACGAGCGGGGAAGTGAGAGCCGTGCGGGGCGAACTGACGCGGAAACGCCGGGCCGACGCCGAGGACAACCGCCGCCGCCTCGTCGCGGTCGCGCACACGGCCTTCGCGCGCGACGGCCCGGACCTGCCGGTGCGGGAGATCGCGCGGCGCGCGGGCCTGGCGCCCGCGACCGTCCACCGGCACTTCCCCTCGCGCGACGACCTCCTCGCGGCCGTGCTCGCCGGCCAGGTCGACCGGTGCGCGGGCCGGCTGCGGGCCGCGCTCGCCGACCCGGACAGCCGCCGCGCGCTGACCCGCACGTTCCACCGGTTCGGCGAGTGGCGGGTCGAAGAGCCCGGGCTCGTGGGCGTCCTCGAAGGACCGGAATTCGCCGACCGGCGCCGCGCGCACGCCGAGGCGTTCGCGCGGCTGGTCGAGCGGGCCCGCGCCGACGGCGTTCTGCGACCCCAGGTGTCGCTCGAGGACGTCCGGCTCGCGCTGACGGCGACCGCGTCGGCGCGGACCGGTCCGGAGGCTCGGCGGCTGACCGCGGTGCTGCTGACCGGGCTGTTGACCGGAATTCCGCGCGGCTCGGCCGGCTGACCGAGCCGCCTGGGTACGACCTTCGCCGATGCCGATCTTCCGCTAGCACTGCCCGTCGGCGAGGACCCAGTAGCCCGGTGACGTCTCGCGCAGGGCGTGCGTGGTGAACGTGTTCCACAGGCCCATCGCCTGGTTCGAGCCGTTCGCGTAGGTCTGTCCGCCGCTCTGGTGCGCCCGGCCCGCCTGGGTGTGGGCGTAGTTGCTGGCGTTCACGCAGGTGCCCGCGGGCTGGGTGGTCGTGGTCGGCGGTGCGGTGGTCGTCGTCGTGCCCCCGGATCCCTGGTCCAGCCCGAAGAACACGCCCGTGTAGTAGCTGGAGCAGATGCCCGCGAGGAAGTACGCGCCGGTGCTGCCGCACTGCGTCGGGCCGGTGCCCGGGTCGACCGCCGTGCCGTGACCCATCCCGGCGATCGAGTACAGCTGCACCTGGCCGGCGTAGTTCGTCAACGTCGTGCCGCCGGGCAGCGACTGCGTGCTCGTCGGCGTCTGGGAGACGCCGTGGACGGCCGTCCACTGGTCGCGCAGCTCGGTGCCGTTGACCGGGTAGACGGTGTAGTCGCCGGTGCCCTGCCAGATCGCGACGCGCGGCCACGGCCCGCTGTAGCCGGGGTATTGGGCCTTCGCGCGGGACGCCCACTGCGCCGGGGTCAGGTTCTGGTCGTTCTGCTGGCAGTTCGTCGCTTCGGTGACGCTCGTGGCGCACTGCGCGGGCAGCCCGGCGTCGATGCCGCCGCCGGCGAAGACGTCCGGGTAGGCGGCGAGCAGGTCCGCGGTCATCCCGCCGCCGGCCGACAGCCCGGTGACGAAGACGCGCGAGGTGTCCGAGCCGTGGTCGGCGACCGCCTTGTCCACCATGGACTTGACGGACGCGGCTTCGCCGTTGCCCCGGGTGTCGTCGGCGGTGGAGAACCAGTTGAAGCACTTGAGCGAGTTGTTCGCGGTGGACGTCTGCGGGAACACGACCTCGAAGCGCCACCGGTCGGCCAGCTCGGGCCAGCCGGAGTGGGCGTAGTAGTCGCTCGCGCTCTGCGTGCAGCCGTGCAGGGCGACGACCACCGGGCGGCCGGCCTCGAGCCCCGACGGCGTGTAGGTGTACATCGCGAGCGCGCCCGGATTGGCGCCGAAGTTCGCGACCTGGACGAGGGACGACGGCGGCGGATCGGCGGCGGCCACCCCGACGGTGGTGAGCACGGCGGCGGTGATCGCGGCGAGTCCGGCGAAGGCGAGCTTGCGCATGGGGGAGTCCTTCTCGTCGTTGAGAGGGTTTCCAGCGACGCTAAATCGGTCACGCGGTTCCGGCCATGTGGCCGTCCACCACATCCCCGCGGCGATTCATGGTGACCGGCGGGGTGGCTGCCGCCGGGCGCACGCGCTTGGGTTCTGTTCCATCCGAACCCGGAGGTGGACCGTGCGCAGATGGCTGGTTGTGGTTCTGGCGGGGGCGCTCGCGGCGGCGCTGCCGGCGTCGGCGTCGGCGTCGGCGTCGGCTTCGGCCGGGCGCTGCCGGGTGGGCGTGCCCGGCGCCGAGAAATCCGTGTCGGTGTGCCTGGACGACCTGACGACGACCGGCACGCTGGCGTCCGGGCACACCGTCGAGGCCGACTGGGCCGGGCTGACGTCGGCCGGGCTGCCGACTTACGCCCCGGTCCCCGGCGTCCAGGTCGACGGGTACTTCCCGGACACGTCGACGGCGAACACCAACCACGGCTGGAACCACGACGCGCAGTTCGTGCTGCGCCTGCCTTCGCGGTGGAACGGCGGCCTGGTCGTCTCCGGTTCGCCGGGCGTGCGGCGGCAGTACGCGAACGACCGCGCGATCGGCGACCAGGCGCTGGCCGAGGGCTACGCGTTCGCCGCGACCGACAAGGGCAACACCGGCGCGGCGTTCTACGACGACGGCGTCCGGCCGGGCGACGCGCTGGCCGAGTGGAACACGCGCGTCACGCAGTTGACCGTGGCCGCTCGTTCGGCCGCGGCGCGGTACTACCGCCGTCCGGTCGCGCGGACGCTGGCCGCCGGGCTGTCCAACGGCGGGTACCTCGTGCGGTGGCAGCTGGAGAACCGGCCGGGGCTCTACGACGGGGGCGTCGACTGGGAGGGGACGCTGTGGCGTGCCGACGGACCGAACCTGCTCACGTTCCTGCCGCCCGCGTTGAAGGCGTACCCGGCCTACGCGGCGGGTTCTTCGCAAGCACATCAGTCCATTTTGGACGCCGGCTTCGCGCCGGGGTCGGAGTTCCTGTGGGACTACCACTACCGCGTCTACTGGGACCTGACGCAGCGGATCTACCGGGAGGAGGTCGACCCGGCGTTCGACGGGGCCACTGAGGCCGGAACTCCTTTCTGTGCTTCGGGAACGCCGTCGTGCGACGCGGACTACGCGTATGCCTCCCGGCCCGCGTCGGTGGCGCGGGCGGTGGAGCGGATCTCGCTGACCGGGCGGATCGGCAAGCCGCTGCTCACCCTGCACGGCACGCTCGACACGCTGCTGCCGATCAGCCAGGACTCCGACGTGTACGACAAGATGATCGCTTCGGCCGGCCGCGGGTCGCTGCACCGGTACTACCGGGTGGCCGACGGCAACCACGTCGACGGGCTCGTCGACGCTTACCCGGACCGGCTGCGGCCGCTGGGGCCGTGCTTCCGGACGGCGTTCGACGCGCTGGGCGGGTGGCTGCGCGGGGTCCGTCCACCGGCTTCGGGGACGATCGCGCGTCCGGCCGGGGCGACGCCCGCCGACCTGGCTCGCTCCTGCTCGCTGGGCTGACGCTTGCCGGCGAGCGCCGGCGTCGGTGCCACGAGTGAGGTCGCCAAGCGCATTCCGTGCGTTCGCGGCGGCCCGCACGAGTTTTCGAGAAATAAAGTGAACCGGATGCCGCCGGCGCCCGTACTACTGGGTGAGGGGCTTGTTCCGGCTACCCGAAAACCGGTTCCGACCTGCTGTTTCACCGGCCGGACGGGCCACCCCGTTCGGCCGCTTGCGGGAGCGTTGCCCGTCGTTCATGATGGGGTTCCGGGGTCCGCTAAACATTCGTTCACGTCGAATATCCAGGTGTCGGCCATGCTTCGGAAGAACCGCAAGTCCGGAAGTGAACGCCATGCTGCTACCTGTCACCGGGGCCTCCTGATGGCCGCGGATCTGCCCGGTTTCGCCATCGTCGCCGGCCTGCTGCTCCCGGCGTTCGCCGCCGCGGCGTGGGCCATCGCCCTCGAACGCCGTCCACGCCGCGTGTCGGTCACGCCGGACTCCGAGCCGGACTGGACGGTGGCCGGCATCCAGGCCCGCCTCCGCTTCGAGCAGGCGGCCGTGCGGCTGGCCGAAGCGGGCACGATCGCGTTGCCGACCCTGCCGATCCCGGAGCAGACGGGCCGCGACTCGTCCCCGGACCGGCTGCCGTGGCGGGTGCCGCGCACGATCCCGCCCCCGGGCCCGCCGTCGGGCCGTGTGCTGGTGCCGCGGCTGGCGTTCGCCGCGCCGGACACCGAGCTGATGCGGCGCATCCTCGACGGCCTGCGCCGGCTCGACTGACGTCGCTGTCGATCCGCGGGCCCGCCGTTCGTTCAGGAGGTGACCAGCCACCTGAACGAAAGGACCCCCGATGCGAGCGATCCACGTCACCATGAGCGTCACCCTCGACGGCGTCGTGCAGGGCCTCGGCCGGCCCGACGAGGACACCCGCGGCGGCTTCGCCCACGGCGGCTGGGGCACCCGCTACCAGGACGACGTGCTGGCCCGGGAGATGGGCAAGGGCATGAGCCGCGCCGGTGACCTGCTCTTCGGGCGGCGGACCTGGGAAGACTTCATCGCCGCCTGGGCCGGGCGCGACGACGGCAACCCCTTCACCACCCACCTGGACGCCGCCACCAAGTACGTCGCCTCGACCACCCTGGAAGACGCCGGGGCCTGGCCGAAGTCCGTGCTGCTCGCCGGGGACGCCGAGAAGACCGTCGCCGAGCTGAAGGCGCGGCCCGGGAACGACCTGTCCGTCATCGGCAGCGCCTCGCTCGTGCACGCCCTGCACGCTGCCGGCCTCGTCGACCGCTACACGCTGCTGATCCACCCGCTGACCCTCGGCGCGGGCCGGCGCCTGTTCGAAGGCCCCGCGCCGCTCACCGAGTTCACGCTCACCAGCAGCGTCCCGACGACGAAGGGCGTGCTCATCGCCCAGTACCGGCGTCGCTGAGGGCCGCGGGCGACTCCGCGTCCGGGATCAGCAGGCGAGGCGCGCCCGAGCCGTCGGCCGGGACCGACCAGACGTCCGCGTGGCCCGGCCCGCGGGGAACTCCGTAGCCGATCGTGTGGTCGTCGAGCCACGCCGGCTGATCGTCGACGCTGCGGGTTTCGGCCAGTGGCGTCACCTTCGACGTCGCCAGGTCCACAACGGACAGCCGCCAGCCCTTGGCCGGGTCACCGTCCACTGCGGACTTGAACGCCACGCGCGCCTGGTCCGGCGACAGGGACGGGCACTCGACGTTCTCCCGCAGCGTCCGGATCGTGTGCGCGGCGAAGTCGCCCGCGACGAGGTAGCGGTGCCCGGCCGTCGACATCGTCGCGTAGAAGCGGCGGTCGTCGCGGGTGAACGTGACGCCCCAGAAGTTGAGGTCCGTGGCCTGGTACGGCTTCCCGTCGAGCGTCACCGCGTAGTCCTCCAGCGTCCCGGCCAGATCGCCGGTCACCGTGTCGAGGATGCCGGCGCGAGTGGAGAACATGCCGCCGTTGTACGAGTCGCCGGTGACGAACACCGTCCACGCGAGCATCCGGCCGCTCGCCGACACCCGCGCCCGGTTCGGCAGCCCGACCAGCGGGATCTCCCGCTTCGCCGTCAGCTGCGCGTCGAGCACCACCAGCTGGTAGGTGGTCAGGTCGCCGTCCTGGCGCAGGCAGATCCCGGTGCCGCCGGCGGCGTACACCCGGGCGCACGAGAGCGGCGACACCGTCCGCGCGCCGCCGGGGTCGGTGGCGGACACCGTGGCGACGTGCCCGCGGTCGGCGTCGGCGGTGCTGCGGAACAGCAGCCGCGGGCCGGGGGAGAGGGTCACGACGCCGGTCGCGGCGACGTCGTGGCCGCGCGCGCTGGCGAACCCGACGTACGCGACCGCGGCCCCGGCCAGCACGAGCACGCCGGCGACGGCGATCAGGATCCGCGTCTTCACGAAGCCGCCTTCCGGGGCGAGAGCACCACGAACGTCACGGCGATGGCGACCACCGCCCCGCCCGCGGCGACGCCGATCGCGAGCCCGGCGCCCCAGAACTGCCACGCCAGTCCGAAAAGGACGGACGAGGCGAAGTAGGCGAGCGCTTGGGCCGTCTGCACCAGGGAGATCCCCGTGGTGCGCAACGACTCCGGCAGCAGCGGACCGGCCAGCGCCATCAGGACGCCGTCGGTCGCCGCGTAGAAACCGCCGTACAACGCCAGCGCCAGAACGAAGAGCGGCCAGCCGGACACCGGGCCGGCCAGCAGCAGGTAGACGAGCGCGAGCGCGCCGTAGCCGCCGAGCACCACCGGGAGCCGGCCGACGCGGTCGGCCAGCGCGCCGAGCGGCGCGGCCAGCAGCAGGTAGCTCAGGTTGGTGCCCACCGCGAGCAGCGGGAACCAGCCGGTCGCGATGTCCTCCTTGTGCTGCAACAGCAGGTAGACGAACCCGTCGCCGACCGTGGCGAGCCCGAGCACGGACGCCGCCACCAGCAGCCGCCGGACGCCCGCGCCGCGCAGCAGGGCGGCCGCGGCCCGGGGTGAGACCGGGTTCGCGGGCCGCGGGGTCCGGTGGTCGCGGACGAACAGCACCAGCAGCAGCACACCGATCGCGGCGACGCAGAAGCTGACGACGAACACCGCGTCGAACGCCTCGGGGTCGGTGGCCCCGACCGCGGCCAGCACGGCGAGCGCGACCAGCGGCCCGGCGAAGGCACCCATGCTGTCCATCGCGCGGTGCACGCCGAACGCGCGCCCGAGCAGCGGCTCCGGCGCCGACAGCGTGATCAGCGCGTCCCGCGGCGCCGTCCGCAGGCCCTTGCCGGTGCGGTCGACGGTGATCACGGCCCCGATCGCGGCCGCCGACGCCCCGGCCGCGAGCAGGCCGAGCTTCGCGACCGCGGACAGCGCGTAGCCCACGCCGGCCACGACCTTGCGGCGGCGGACCCGGTCGGCGACATATCCGCCGACGATCCGCAGGAGCGCCGTCGCACCGGTGTAGAGGCCGTCGACCAGGCCGTACGCGGCGGGGCTCAGGTGCAACCCGAGCACGAGGTACACCGGCAGGACGGCGGTGACCATCTCCGAGGAGACGTCGGTGACCAGGCTGACGGCGCCGAGCGCGAAGACGTTCGCGCCGATCGCCGAGAGCTTGCCCTTGGCGGCGTGCTCCCGGCGACCGATGGTGGAGAGGTACACGCGGTTACTGCCAGACGTCGAGGATCGGCGACTTGCTCGCGGCGCCGGCGATGCCCGGCAGGCCGTAGGACGCCTCGATCGTGCGCAGCACGGTGTAGTGGTTGATCGACTCGCTGTAGCTGCCGACCTTGACGTGCGCGCCGGTGAAGCTGGTGAAGATCTGGTTGACCGACGTGCCGCTGTCCTCGTCGAAGGTGACGATCAGCAGGCTGTTGTGCGTCTTGGCCCACTGGGCGTAGGCGTCGAGGTTGTTCTTCAGCCAGGTGTCGCCGGTGCCGATCGAGCAGTCGTGCATGTCGTTGCACATGTTCGGCGTGACGAAGGCGACCGTCGGCAGCTGGGTGAAGTCGGTCGGGAAGCTCGAGTAGCGGACGTTGCTCGCGGCCGGGACGTTCGAGAAGTCGACCCAGCTGTTGTGCTTGCGCATGTAGGTGCCGCTGGAGCAGCCGGTGTAGCCGTCCGAGGGCATCGACTCGGAGTAGCCCTTGAACGTCTTGCCCGCGCCGATCAGCTGCTGGCCGAGGTTGGCCTTCGCGCCGAGGTCGGCCGGGCAGGCGTCGCTGGTCACGCCCTGCGTCGCGCCCGAGAAGAGGGCGACGTAGTTGGGCTGGCTCGGGTGGGTGATGGCGAAGGAGCTGGTGAACTTCGCGCTCTGCGCGGCGAGGGTGTTGAAGTAGGGGGCGCTGGAGCTGCCGTCGATCGAGGAGTACTTCTTGTTCTCGAACATCACGAGGACGACGTGGTCGAACGCCGGCACGGTCGACGCGGTGGGCTGCACCGCGGGCTCGTCCGTCCGGGTGATGACGGTCGCGGTGACGACACCGGCTGTGACCAGGGTGGCGGCGGCGAAGGCGGCGAAGATCCGCTTGCGGATCATGGGTCCTCCAACGGTGGCGGGTGGGGGCGCCTCATGATGCCCACTCCCACGGGCCGGTTCGTGGGCGTGTCGTGGTCCGGTTCGTGAACACCAGGAAACCTCCGGCGGACAAGGGAAAGAGTGGGTTAATGGCTTTCCGGTGTCAACCTCCTAAGGTAGGTGTCCACAATGGACAGCCAGGGACTTGACAGGTCGCTCCCAGGTCGCTCAAAGGAACGGCGCCGAGACTCGGTCGCATGGAACCCACCACGAACGGCGGCGCGGCCCGCCGCGAGCGCGGCAGGCGCAAGGCCGCACTGGTCACGGCGACCGTGGCGGTGCTGGGCGCCGCCACGGCCGGCGCGATCGGCTTCGGCCTTTCGACGGCGTCCGCGTCCAACGGCACGACCACCTCCACCTCCACGTCCACCGGTTCGGCCAGCTCCCAGGACCAGCTCCAGTCCTCGGACGGCAGCGTGAGCTCCGGTTCGGGCAGCGCGCACACGGGCTCGGGTGCGTCGTGACCACGGCGTCGACGTCGTTCCGCGCCCTGGGCACGACGGCGGAGGTGCTGGTCACCGACCCGTCGCGGCTCTCGACCGCGGCGTCGCTCCTGCGGGAGGAACTCGACGCGATCGACCTCGCGTGCAGCCGGTTCCGGGCGGATTCGGAGATCTCGCGGCTGCACGAGCAGGCCGGGCGCCAGGTCCGGGTCAGCGGGTTGCTGGCAGAGGCGTTGGGGGCGGCCTTGCGCGCGGCCCGGCTGACGGGCGGCCTGGTGGACCCGACGGTCGGGGCGGCGGTGCGGGCGCTTGGGTACGACCGCGACTTCGCGCTGGTCGAGGCTGGCGCGGACTTGGGGGTCGTGAGTGAGAAACAGCGTTCTAACGCTGTGCGCTGTCTCAGGACATATCGGACAGATATGTCTCAGGACTTTCCGGACAGTTTCTGGTTGGTGAGGCGTTGGTAGCGTACCGAGCGGTCTAGCGTGAGTTGGCGGGCGACCGTGTCGTCGACCATGACGGTGACGCGGTCGCCTTGCCAGTAGACGGTGGCGGCGTGCCCGGCCCAGGTGCGTCCCAGGACGATGGAGCAGCCGGAGAAGGCGATCACGCCGGTGGCGGAGACGGGGCGGGTGGTGACGCCGCTGGGCCGGCGGGGCCCGGTGGCGGGGGTGGCTTTGGGGCGGGCGTCGTAGCGTTGCTGGGGTGTCTGACCGTCGAGGCTTTGGTGGCGGCGGTTGTTGTACTCCTGTCGGTATTCGTCGAGAAGCTGTTGCAGGGCAGCAAGGTTCTTGGCGGGTGGTCGGGCGGCGAGCCATTTCTGCAAGGTCTGGTGGAGGCGTTCGTTTTTGCCGCAGGTCTGCGGGTGGTGCGGGGTGGAGGCGATGCTGGTGACCCCGAGTTCGGCGAGGTGGCGTTCCAGTTCGACCATCCAGCCGCGGTGGCGGCCGGTGAAGGCGAGCCCGTTGTCGGACAGGAGTTTTACAGGTACGCCGTAGCCGGCGAAGGCGTGTTGTAGCGCGGTCCAGGTGTCGGCGGTGGTTTCGCCGGGGGCGGCGTAGGAGCCGACGTCGAGGCGGGAGTGGTCGTCGAGGATCTGGAGGATGCAGACCTTGGTGCCGTCGGCGAGGTGGTGCTCCATGCCGTCGATCTGCCAGCAGCCGTTGGGGTCGGCGTAGGTGAACCGGCGCCGGGTCCGGGGTTTCTTGCGCGGCTGCGGGACGATCTGGCCGTGGGCGCACAGGATCCGGTGGATCGAGGCCCGCGACGGGACCGGGGTGACCCCGGCGTCCTTCAGCCGCCAGCGGATGGAGATCGGGCCGTTGTCGAGGCCTGCCTCGGCCAGTTCCTTGCGGGCCCGCAGCACCGCCTCGGCCACCGCCGCGCTGAGGGTGCTGGGGCGGTGGTGCGGGGCAGTGCTGCGGCGGGTGAACCCGCTGGCTCCCTCCGTGCGGAACCGGGTTACATACTTGTAGAAGGTGTCCCGGGACACGCCGTGCTCGTGGCAGAACCGCGCCACGTTGATCTTCTCGCCGTGAGCGGCCTGCGCGACCGCGGCGACGAACTCAGGATCCATCGAAAACCCTGTTCTGCCCATCGCCGCATGATCACCACAAAAGCCCTGGTCACCACACCGACAGGCCGATCAGTGTCCGCGATGTCCTGAGACATCAACTGTCGGCGATGTCCTGAGCTGCGGCACAGGGTTAGAACGCTGTTTCTCACTCACGACCAGCCACGGCAGACCCGATGCCCGCGCCGGGGTGGCACCGCGTGCTCTTCGACTCCGCACTCCGCCTGGTCGTCCTCCCGCGCGGCGTGCACCTCGACCTCGGTGCCACCGCGAAGGCCCTCGCCGCCGACCGGGCCGCCCGGCGGATCCACGCCGCTCTCGGGTGCGGGGTCCTCGTCAACCTCGGCGGCGACCTCCGCGTCGCCGGTGCCGAGCCCGCTGGCGGCTGGCAGATCGCGCTCGGCGACGACCACGCCGACGCCGTCACCCGCCCGGACGCGAGCGTCGCACTGAACACCGGCGGGCTGGCCACCTCCGGGACCACCCGGCGGCGCTGGCGCCACGCCGACCGCACCGTGCACCACATCGTCGACCCGCGCACCGGGGACGTCGCGGAACCACTGTGGCGCACCGTTTCCGTCGCCGCGAAGTCCACTGTGGACGCCAACACCGCGAGCACCGCCGCCGTCGTCCTCGGGGCCGACGCGCCGCGCTGGCTCGCGCAACGACGGCTGCCCGCGCGGCTCACCTCCGAGGCCGGCGACGTCGTCACGACTCCGGGCTGGCCCGCCGAAAGGATCGCCGCATGAGCTCCGCCGTCTGGTACTTCAGCCGCGCGACCGGGCTCGTGTCGCTCGTGCTCTTCACCGGCGTCGTCGTCCTCGGCGCGCTCGGGGCGGGCCGGTTCGCGACCCGGGAGTGGCCGCGGTTCACCGTCGCCGCCCTGCACCGGAACCTCGCGCTGACCAGCCTCGCGTTCCTCACCGCGCACATCGCGTCGGCGATCCTGGACGGCTACGTCTCGCTGAGCTGGCTCGACGTCGTCATCCCGTTCGGGTCGGCCTACCAGCCGCTCTGGGTCGGCCTCGGCGCCGTCGCGATCGACCTGCTGCTCGCCATCGTCGTCACCAGCCTCGTCCGCACGCGCATCCCGCCGCGGGCCTGGCGCGCTGTGCACTGGCTGGCCTACCTGTGCTGGCCGGTCGCGCTGGTGCACGGCTTCGGCATGGCCGAAAACGACGCCGCGTACGGCTGGATCGTCGCCCTCGACGTGCTGTGCGTGCTGGCCGTGCTCGGCGGCGTCGCCTTCCGGGCGACGCGCCAGGACGCCGACACCGCGACCCGCAAGCTCTCGCCGCTCGGAGGCACCCGATGACCATCCTGCCGCCCCACCGCCTCGACCTGGCCGGCCACCGGCGCCGCCACGGCGTCCTGCCCTGGGTCGCCTACCACGGCGACGACGGCCGCGACCGGCTGATCGACGCCGTCGCCGCCGCGGACCTGCGCGGCCGCGGCGGCGCGGGCTTCCCGACCGCGGTCAAGCTGCGTTCGGCCCGGGCGCCGCGCTCGGTCGTCGTCGCTAACGGGTGCGAAGGCGACCCGCTCAGTCACAAGGACGCCACGCTGCTGACGCTGTCGCCGCACCTCGTGCTGGACGGCCTGCAGCTCGCCGCGCACGCCGTCGGCGCCGCGGAGACCGTCCTTTGCGTCCACGCGGGGAGCCCGGTGCTGCCGAGCGTCTTCGCGGCGCTCGCCGAACGCGACGACCGCGTGCCGGTACGCGTCGAGGAGATCCCGCGGCGGTACGTCGCCAGTGAGGAGACCGCGCTCGTCCACCACCTGACGTCGGGGGACGCGCGGCCGCTGGGCAAGTCGCCGCGGCCCGACCAACGCGGGGTGCGCGGCCGGCCGACGCTCGTGGACAACGTCGAAACGCTGGCGCAGCTGGCGTTGGTGATCCTCCTGGGCCCGCAGCACTACCGCGCGGCGCGCGCCGACCTGGTCACGGTGACCGGCGCGGTCCGGCGGCCCGGCGTCGTCGAGACGGCTCCCGGCGGCTCACTGGCGACGGTGCTGGCCGCGGCGGGCGGCGAGACCGAACCGGTGCGGGCGGTCCTCGTCGGCGGTTACGGCGGCCAGTGGACGGCGGATTTCACCGCGGGCGTGTCGGGGATTTCGGCGGTGTACGCGCTTCCGGCCCGGGCTTGCGGACTGGAGTACACGGCGAAGGTGCTGGCGTTCCTGGCGGCCGAGTCGGCGAGGCAGTGCGGGCCGTGCATGTTCGGGCTCCCGGCGGTCGCGGCGGACTTCGCGGAGCTGCTGCGCGGCGGCCCCTCGACGGCCCGGCTGGCCCGCAGGCTTCCGTTGCTCACCGGGAGAGGGGCGTGCGCGCACCCGGACGGCGCGGCCCGCCTCGCGGCGAGCGCGCTGCGGGTGTTCGAGGCAGACGTGGCAGCGCACGCGGCCGGTGGCCGGTGCCGGATCCTGGAGCGTGCGGCGTGAAGGTGTCGGTGGATCCGATCGGCTGCCGGGCGCACGGGCTGTGCGCGGACGTGCTGCCGGAGCTGGTGCGGCTGGACGAGTGGGGCTACCCGATCGTGGCATCGGGTTCGGTGCCACCGGAACTGGTGACGGAGGCCCGCCGCGCGGCGGCCGCGTGCCCGGCGCTGGCGTTTCGGCTGCGGAAGGAGGAAAGTCCGGTCGTCGCGTCGCCTCCGCGGCACTGACCTCCCCCGCGTATGCGTCGGCCGATCGCGGTCACCGTCCACTTCTCCACCGCCAGGCGATCCCGTGCCGCCGCCCGCCAGGCCGGTCACCGGCCCGGCGAACGGCGGCCCGCGCCTCAGGCGGACGCGAGCGGCACCGTCGTCAGCAGGTGACGTGCCGCGACGCTCGCGCCGTCCGCGCGGATCTTGCCCGAGAACTCCCGCGCCCGCGTCGCGACTTCGGGCCGGAGTGCGGTGTCGAGCGCCGCGGTCAGCGTCTCGGCCGTCGGCACGCCCGGCTCGGTCGCCGCGCCGAGGCCCAGGTCGCGGACCCGGCCCGCGAAGTAGTGCTGGTCGTACATCTGCGGCACGACCACCTGCGGCGCGCCCGCGCGGGCCGCCGTCGTCGTCGTGCCCGCGCCACCGTGGTGGACGACGGCCGCCACCCGCCTGAACAGCGCCTGCTGGTTGACCTCGCCGATGCCGAGGCAGTCCGGGGCGTCGGCCGCGACGAGGTCCGCCCACCCGCGGGCGACGACCGCCCGGCGTCCGTGCGCCCGCGCCGCCGCGAGCGCGGCCCCGGCGACCTCGGCCGGCGTGCGCATGCTGCCGAACCCGAAGTACACCGGCGGTTCGCCCGCGTCGAGGAACTCCCGCAGCTCGTCCGGCAGCGGCCGCTCGTCCGGCCAGATCCAGGCGCCCGTCTGGACGATCCGCGGATCGCCCGGCTCCGGCCACGGCGCCAGCGCGGCGTCGGCCGCGAGCCACGGCCGGTCACCGAAGACGTGGCCCGGCAGGTCGTCGACCGGCGCCTGCCCGGCCGCCGCCCGGAATTCGTTGACCTTGCCGCCGAAGAAGCTGTTCCAGCGGCGCGCGTCCTCGTCCCAGAGGGCGCGGTTTTCCGCCTTTCCGGGCGACCGCCACGGCATCGGCGGCGGTGCGTGCAGCTCGGACGGCACCGTGATCGGGCAGAAGCTCGCGTAGACGTAGGCGGCGCCCGACCGTTCGGCGATCGAGCGGGTGGCGAACTGCAGCGCGCCGCAGGCGACCAGGACGTCACACCCCTCGGCGGCGACGGAGATCGTCCCGAACTGGGTCGTGACGGTGTCCTCGGTGGACTTCCGGATCTGCTCGGGCGTCGGCTTGCCGCGGTGCGCCGACGCCGTCGAGCGCAGTTCGGGGCCGATCGGCACGACGTCGAAACCCAGCTCCTCGAGCCAGTCCCGGAAGTCCGGCGGCACGCACAGGCGGACGTCCTGCCCGAGCGCTCTCAGCTCCGAGGCCAGCGCCAGCACCGGCTGGACCTCGCCCCGCGAACCGATCGTGGACAGCAGCACACGCATGAAGGATCCCCTCGCAGAAAATGACGAGCCCGGATTGTGGACCCGCACCGGGGTCTTGCCGCAAGCCCCCAGGTCCGCTATATGTTGGGGTGGGGAGGGGAAGCCTCTGGTGAGATGCGCGCCGGTCAGGTCGACCCGGACCAGCGTCGCCAGACGCTCTCAGGCGGCACCTGCGCCGGGCCTGGCGGAACCCGGAAATGATCGGGAGTCAGGAGATTTCGGCGCACGCGTGGGTTTCCACCGGCGTTTCCTCCGTCAGTTCTTCGGCGAAGATGGAATCGATCTTCCGGGCCGCGGTCCGCAGTTTCAGAACGCCCGCGACGAGCAGCAGGAGCGCGGCGGCGGGCACGACGAGCAGCACCGGTGGCCGGCCGGCGCCGAGCACCGCGGCGGTGGAGATCACCGCGCACCCGAGGAAGAGCGTCCTGGCGGCGAAACGCGGCCACGCGGAACGGGGCTTGGCGTGCCGCCCGCGCGGTGTTCCGAAAACCGGCCGCGCGAGGGCAGCGTGGACGCTCATCAAGACCTCCGGAAGTCGGTGAACCGGCCGGATGGGGATTCCCGGCGGTGGTGCCCGGGCCGGAACGAGGCCGGTGCGGACACGTGGGGTGTGTCGGGGCGGAGCGGGTTCCGGTTACCGGTCGTTATTGCTTCGAGTCCGAATTCGGGAAAACAATTCGCGACGGCTTCCGGTCTATTCCGAATGGGTTTGCGCCACTAGGGCCGTTGGGCCCGGATCGGGCAGCCGGAGGTCCTAGTCGTGGCCCGGGCCCTTGCCCTTGTCCTTGCCGTGGGTCTCGGTCTTCGGCGGCTTCCCGGCCTTGGCGCTCTTCGGCGGCGCGACCGGGCTTTCGTGCGTGACGGCCGCCGGTTCGAGATCGGCGGACTCGGTCGCGCCGGGCTCCGGATCCGGCGTCCCCGACCCGGCGAGCGGCGCCGAGGACTGGGCGGACGCGGGCGAGCTGGGCACCGGAGCCTGCGCCGGAGTCCGGGCCCCGGGGTCCTGCGCGGAGAGCACCAGCGCGGAGACGGCGGCGACGGCCGCGGCGGTCGACCCGGCAACGGCGGTGAACCGGCGGCGCCGCGCAGGATCGCTGGTCGCGGACAGCCCCGCGGCGACGAGGATCCTGCGGGGACCGGTGGCTCGGACGCCGGCATCGGCCACGGTGGGCTCCACCAAGCCGCGGCGGCCGGGGTGAACTGCGGAGGACTGGAGTGAGTGGTGGTCGCCGGAGTCACGCCAGCCGGGGTCGCCCGCGGGGGAATTGAGCGGGTCGTGGTGGCTGGGGTCGCCGAAGCCGCGCTCGCCGGGGTTGCTCGCGGCTGGGTTGGGCGCGCTTTGGTGGATCGGGCGGCCGGAGTCGCGTTCGCCCGCTATGGATTCGCGCAGCCCCTGGTCGTCGGGCTCGCTCGCGCCGGGCCAGCGCGAGCCGGGATCGTCTGCGGCGGGGCCGCGTCGGCCGAACCCGCCTGTCTCGAGGCCGCCGGAGCCGAGCTGCGCCGCCCCATCCGCTGCCGCGCGGCGGCGGCCCACTGCGCCGAGCCGACCGCGCTGCACGCGATCTGCCGGTGCCGCCCGATGCCATCGCCGCAAAACTCCCGCCGGGCCGAACGTGCGCCGCCCGGTGGCCCAGGGCAGCGTCGGTGCCGGGGCGTGCAGCAGGTGCCGGACCTCCGCCGCCGTCGGGCGGTCGGCCGGGTCGCGCTGGGTCATCCGGCGCAACGTGTGGGCCAGCGATGGCGGCAGGTCCGGCGGGATCCGCGGCTGGCGGGTCAGGCGTGCCATCGCGGCCTCGACCATCGTGCCCGGGTACTCCCGCCGGCCCGTCACGCACTCCAGCAGGATCAAGCCCAGCGCGTACACGTCCGCGGGCGGCCCGGCCGGTTCGCCGCCGACCTGCTCCGGGGCCAGGTACGCCGCCGTGCCCGGGACGACGCCCGTGCCGGTGATGTGCGTCGTGTCGAGGGCGTGGGCGATGCCGAAGTCGCCGATCAGCGGGCCGTCCGCGGACAGGAACACGTTGGCGGGCTTGAGGTCCCGGTGGACGACCCGCAGCGCGTGCACGTGGGACAGCGCCTCCGCGAGCCCGTCGGCCAGCGACGTCACCTCGGCCGCCGGCATCGGGCCGCCCAGCAGCCGCTCCGCCAGGTTCTCGCCCTCGACCAGCTGCATCACCAGGTACGTCCGGCCGTGGTCGGTGCCGCTGTCGAGCAGCGCCACCACGCCTGGGTGGGTGATGCTGCCCTGGATGCTCATCTCGCGCAGCCGGCGCCGCTGGTCGAGCGCGACCGTGTTCCGGTCGTAGATCTTGACCGCGACCTCCCGCGCGAGCCGCAGGTCGTAGGCCCGGTACACGCGGGCCGTACCGCCGCTGCCGATCAGCCTGCCGACGTCGTACCGCCCGGCCAGCACCGACGGCGGACGTTCGTCGTGGAGGGAACGCGGGTGGGCGCCGAACTCGTCGAGCGCGAAGCGAGCACACGTGACGTCGTCCGCGTCGCCCATCGGCGCGTTCCCCGTTCTGCCGGCTTCGTCGGCCACGGGCGCGATGTACCCCGAACCCGTGACCGGCAAACGTCAGAAGATCACGCGAAAGCGTCCACGCCGGTGAGCTCCGCCGACAGCGTCCACAGGCGACGGGCCTCGTCGCGGTCCACGGCGTACCGGCGGACCCCCGACGCGGCCATGCCCTCCGCGTCGGCGGGGCACAGCTCGGCGACGTCGCAGTCCTCGAGGTACAGGCCGCCGAGCCCGGCCAGCTGCGGTGACGTCGCGGCCCAGACCGTCGTCGCCGCGCCCTGCTCCGGCGTCTTGAACTCCACCAGGAAGTTCCCGGCTTCGTCGATCCAGCCGCGCTCGATCATCTCTTCCCTCGGCAGGTGCCGCTGCAGGGGCGTCATGATGCCGCCGGGGTGCAGGGCGAACGCGCGGACGCCGCGCGAAGCGCCCAGCTCGTCGAGCCGGACGGCGAAGAGCACGTTGGCCGTCTTGGCCTGCCCGTAGGCCGCCCACTTGTCGTAGCCGCGCTCGAACTGGACGTCGTCCCAGCGGATCGGCGAGTAGTGGTGGCCGCGCGAGGACAGCGAGACGACGCGGGCGCCGTCGGCGACCGCCGGCCACAGGCGGTTGACCAGCGCGAAGTGGCCGAGGTGGTTGGTGGCGAACTGGGCCTCCCAGCCGGGGCCGACGCGGGTCTCGGGGCAGGCCATCACGCCCGCGTTGGCGATGAGGAGGTCGATCCGCCGTCCGGTGGCGAGGAAGCGCTCGGCGAAGGCGCGGACGCTGTCGAGGTCGCTCAGGTCCAGCTCGTCGACCTCGACGTTTTCGACGCCGTCGAGGGTCTCTTCGGCGGTCTCGCGGCGGCGGGCCGGGACGACGACGTGCGCGCCGGCGCCGGTGAGCGCGCGGGTGGTTTCCAGGCCGATCCCGGAGTAGCCGCCGGTGACGACGGCGAGCTTGCCGGTGAGGTCGATGCCCGCGACGGCCTCGGCGGCCGTGGTGGTGGCGCCGAAGCCCGATCCGATCTTGTGCTGTGCGGTGGTCATGTCCCCGACCGTACGAGCTGGAGCGCACTCCAGCGCAAATCGCGGACACGGCCGAAAGAGGGGACAATCGGAGGAGAGAGGCGCTGCCGACCTAGGAAGGCTCTGATGGCCGACTACTACGGGAACCAGCCCCAGGACGTCCGCCCGGGGATCGACGCGCGCCGCCTGTGGGCGGGCGGCGTGGCGACGGCGGTGATCGCGGCCCTGCTCGCGGTGGTCGGGTTGCTGATCGCGCGCGGGGTCTTCGAAGTCGAAGTGCTGGCCCCAAAAGGCGAGGGCGTCTGGGGCAACGCGAGCACCACGACGTACGCGCTGGTCGCCGCCGCGGTGGCCCTGCTCGCCACCGGGCTGATGCACCTGCTCAGCGTCGCCACGCCCGCCCCGTCGCAGTTCTTCGGCTGGATCATGGTGCTGGTGACGCTGATCGCGGTGGTCCTGCCGCTGACGCTGACCGTCGCGCCGAGCGCGAAGATCGCCACGGCCGCGATCAACCTCGTCATCGGGCTGGTGATCGCCGCGGTGGTCAACAGCATGGCGGCGAGCGCCCGCACGCTGCACCGGCGCCGCAGCCAGCAGAAACCGGCGCCGACCCGGCAGTGGACGCAGCAGGAGCCTCCGCCGACCCGTTACTACGACCAGTGACGATGGACGTCCGCGAGACGAACCGCCGCGTGATCGACCAGTTCCGGGCGGGCGGCGAGGTCGACGGGATGCACCGGGAGCGGCTGCTGCTGCTCACCACGACGGGCCGCCGCACGGGCGAGACCCGCACGGTCCCGATGATGTACCACCGCGACGGCGAGCGGCTGCTGGTGGTGGCGTCCAACATCGGGGCACCGAAGCACCCGGACTGGTACCTGAACCTCGCGGAGGACCCGCGGGTGACGGTGGAGGTGGACGGCCGGAAGTTCGCGGCGGAAGCGCTGCCGCTGCTGGGCGCGGACTACGTGCGGACGTGGACGGAGCTGGAGAAGCACTACCCGTTCCTGGCCGACCACGCGGCGAAGGCTCGGCAGGCCAAGCGGGTCATCCCGATCGTGGAACTGTCCGAAGAGGACTGACGCAGTCCTCTTCGGACCGTCCTACTTGCTCGCCACCCGCCGGTACTTCGCCGTCGCCAGCGGGGCGAACACCGCGATGATCGCCACGCAGCACAGGATCGCGTACAACGCCGCGTTCTCCGCCGGCCAGCCCGACGGTGGTGCGCCGAAGCGGTTGCCGAACAGGTCGCGCGTGGCGTTGATCACCGCCGTGAACGGGTTCCAGTCCGCGATCGCCTTGAGGAACGGCGGGAGCGTCTGCGTCGGGACGAACGCCGACGAGATGAAGCTCAGCGGGAACATCCAGATCAGGCCGAGGCTCTGCGCCACCTCGACGCTGCGCGCCGCCAGCCCGATCAGCGCGCCCACCCAGGACAGCGCCCACGCGAACATCAGCATCACCAGGTAGCCCAGCAGCGCGTCCCCGAAGCTGCCGCGGATGCGCCAGCCCACGATCAGCCCGCACGCCGACATCACGACCAGCGCCACCACGCTGACCACCAGGTCGGACGTCGTCCGGCCGAGGACCACCGCGATGCGGGACATCGGCAGCGAGCGGAACCGGTCGATGATGCCCTTCTGCAGGTCGTTGGCGAAGCCGATGACGGTGAACGCCGAGTTGAACGCCACCGTCTGGGCGAAGATCCCCGCGATGAGGAACTCGCGGTAGGCCGCGCCGCCCGCTTCGCCGCCGATCGCGTTGCCGAAGACGTAGGCGAACAGCAGCACGAACATGATCGGCTGCAGGGTCGCGGCCATCAGCCAGTCGGGGTTGCGGCGGACGTTCATCAGGTTGCGCCACGTGATGATGCCGCCGTCGGAAATGCCCTTCGCGAGCGTGTTCACTTGGCCACCTCCTCGGCCGGCTCGGCGCCGTGGCCGGTCAGGGACAGGAAGACGTCGTCGAGGGTCGGCCGGTGCAGGGCGACGTCCTGGACGGCGATGCCCTGGCCGTCGAGCCGGCGCAACGCCTCGATGAGCGCCTTCGGCCCGGTGTCGACGAGGATCTCCGCGCGCCGCGTGTGGTCGTCGCCGGACGGCTCGCCGGTGCCCACCTCGCGCAGCACCTCGAGGGTGGCCGGCAGGTCCGCGGCCGAGGCGACGACCAGCTCCAGCCGCTCGCCGCCGATCTGGGCCTTGAGCTCGTCGGCCGTGCCGCGCGCGATCACCCGGCCGTGGTCGATCACCACGATCGAGTCGGCGAGCTGGTCAGCCTCTTCGAGGTACTGGGTGGTCAGCAGCACGGTCGTGCCGTCGGCGACCAGTTCCTTGATGACGCCCCAGGTGTCGAGCCGCCCGCCCGGGTCGAGGCCGGTGGTCGGCTCGTCGAGGACGACGACGGTCGGCTCGGCGACCAGCGCCCCGGCGAGGTCGAGCCGCCGCCGCATGCCGCCCGAATAGCCCTTGGCCGGCCGGTCGGCGGCCTCCTCGAGCGCGAACCGCGCCAGCAGCTCGCGGGCGCGCGAGCGGGCCGCGGACTTCCGCCGTCCGTAGAGCCGTCCGACCATGTAGAGGTTTTCGAAGCCGGTGAGGTTCTCGTCGACGGCCGCGTACTGGCCGGACAGCCCGATCCGCTGCCGCACCTCGTCGGGCTGGGTCAGGACGTCGTAGCCGGCCACGCGCGCCTCGCCGGAGTCCGGCCGCAGCAGCGTCGTCAGGATGCGGACCGTCGTGGTCTTCCCGGCGCCGTTCGGGCCGAGCAGGCCGAGCACGCGCCCGGCCGGGATGTCGAGGTCGACGCCGTCGAGCGCGCGGGTCGAACCGTAGGTCTTGACGAGCCCGCGCACCTGGACGGCGCTGTCCGGTTCCGGCATGGCGGTTCCCCTCTCGGTGACACCGCCAAGCTAGGCCACGCTGTCTGCTTTGTCCTCCGGGTTTCTCCCTGAGGGGAAATTACTTCGCCGCGAGCGTGACGGCGAACTCCGGCGGCGTCCGCAGCGTCTGGAACACCACGCAGTAGCGCTCGGTCAGCTTCTCGAGCGTGGCGAGCTGGTCTTCGGCAGCGTCGGTGTCCAAAGCGAACGACAGCCGGATCGCGCGGAAGCCCACCGGCGCGTCCTTCGCGACGGCGAGGGTGCCGCGGAAGTCGAGATCGCCTTCGGCCCGGACCCGGCCGCCGCGCACTTCGAGGCCCAGCGACGTCGCCACCGCCCGCAGTGTCACGCCGGCGCACGCGACGAGCGCTTCGAGCAGCATGTCGCCGGAGCAGGCGAGGGTGCCGTCGCCGCCGGTCGCCGGGTGCAGCCCGGCTTCGACGACCGCGCGGCCGGTTTCGACCTTGCAGGAGATGCCGAGAGCGGCAAGCTCGGCGTCCGCGTGCAGCGTGACGAGTGCGGTTTCGGGCCGCTCCCGATACTGCTCCTTCAACGGCGTTTGGGTCGCGCGCAGCGTTTCGGCATCCATGCGCCGATTCTGCTCCGGAAAACGAAGAAGCGGGGAGATCGGTCGCCCGGTCTCCCCGCGTCAACGGTCCAGCGTCAGCTCAGGGTGACGGCCACGTCGTCGATGACGAACGAGGTCTGCAGCGAGCTGTCCTCGGTGCCGCTGAAGTTCAGCGCGAGGGTGCCGCCGGCGGCCGACGAGACGTCGATCGTCTTGAGCGCGTACCCGGACGCCTTGTTCAGGTTGGAGTAGCTGCCGAGGGTGGTGCTGCCGTTGGTCACGGTCAGCTTGTCGTAGGCGGTCGTGGTGGTCGTCTCCGCCGTGTCGATGTGCAGGTAGAACGTCAGGCTGGCGTGGCAGCCGGCCGGGATGCTCACCGACTGCGCGACCGACTCGGTGTGCGTGGAGCCGTACCCGTCGAGCCAGGCGCTGTAGGTGCCGCCGTGCGCCGCCTCACCAGAGGAAGCCCACTGGCCGATGGCACCGGTCGTGCCGGTCCAGCTGCCGCTGCCCGATTCGAAGCCGCCGTTGACGATCTTCTGGCCGGAGCAGCCGCCGGTGGTCCCGACGGTCCACGTGAACGACGCCGTGCCGGTCTTGTTCGCCGCGTCCTTCGCCGTCACCGTGACGCTCGAGCTGCCCGCGGTGGTCGCGGTGCCCGAGATCGTGCCGGTGGAGGCGTTGATCGACAGGCCGGCCGGCAGGCCGGTGGCCGACCAGGTGTACGGCGCGGTGCCGCCCGAGGCCGACAGCGGCAGGTTCACCGCGGAGCCGGTCGTGGTCGACTGGTTGCCCGGGTTCGAGACGGTGACCGTGCCGGTCGCCGAGCACGTCGGGTCACCCGACTGCGCCGGCACGCTGATCGCGTCCCACGCCGCCTTGACGGTGTTGAACTCGGTGCAGCTGCCCGGGAACAGGTTCTTCGCCGCGGTCAGCGTCCAGGTGCGGTACTTCAGGTACGAGCTGCCGGTGGTCTTGAGCAGCATCGCGTTGTAGAAGATCTTCACCGCGTTCTGCACGCCGAGGCCGGTGATCGTCGAGCTGTTGCACGTGGGGCTGGTCGGCTGGCCGTTGGTCGGGTTGGTGCCTTCGGCCAGCAGGTAGAACCAGTGGTTGCCGGGGCCGGCGGACGCGTGCACCTCACCGCTGGGGACGGAGCTGTCGTAGCAGTTCTTGTCGCCCAGCGCCGACGGGTTGTACATGTTGCGGATCGGGCCGGAGCCGACCAGGTTGATCTGCTCGCCGACGAGGAAGTCCGGCGTGTCGTACGGCGCCGGCTCGTTCGCGAACCACTCGGTCGAGGCGCCGAAGACGTCCGCGACGAACTCCTGCGTGCCGTTGCCGGAGATGCCGCCCGGGGTGTGGTCGTCGATGCCGTGGCCGTGCTCGTGCGCGACGACGTCGATCGAGCCGATCCACTGGTTCTGCGAGTTGTGACCGATCTGGACCTGGGTGCCGTCGTAGTAGGCGTTCTCGTCGGCCAGGCCGACGCGGATCGGCCAGCCGCCGCCGTTGCCGTCGAAGCTGTTGCGGCCCAGCCACTGCGAGAGCATCTTGTTCTCGGTCTGCGCGGCGAAGAGCGCGTCGACGCAGCCGGTCTCCCGGCTGGTCGCGTTGCCGGTGCCCCAGGAGTCGTCCGGGCCGCTGAAGGTGGTGTTGTTGGCCGCGTCCTGGCAGGACGTGTTGGTGATGGCCGGGTCCTTCATCGTGTACGTGCTGCCCGAGTGCGTGGTGTCGAGGTGCACCGGGTTCGGGCCGTTCCACGCGCTGGTGCCGTCACCGTTCATGACGTGCTCCTGCGTGTGGAGCACCTTGCCGGTGGCGGCGTCGACGATGACGTCGAGCCGGCTCGGCCCTTCGGCGTCGCGGCCGACGACGGTGCTCTTCCACGCGAGGGCGGGCGTGCCGAGCGCGTAGACGACCTGCTGCGCCGGGCTCACGCTGTCCACGGCGGACAGCTGCTGCCGCGCGGTCGCCTCGGCCGCGGCCTTCGTCACCTTCGCGGTGGTCGAGGCGAGGTTGATCGTCTGGTCCTGCGCAACGGAGGTGCCGAGCACCTGGCCCGTCGAGTTGGTCGCCACGACGAAGTCGCCGCCGACGACCGGCAGGCCCTTGTAGCTGCGCTCGTAGGGGATGTACTTGAGCCCGTTGGTGGCGGAAATCGCTTTCTGGGCCAGGAAGACGTCGTCCGAGCTGGCGTGCAGCGCGGCGGGCCTGCCGGCCACGAGACCGGCCGCCGCGCTGACGGCCAGGGTCTGGGCGTCGGGGGTGGCGTTCGGGGTCGTGGGCTGGGCCTGGGCGGCGGTGGTCGTGCACATCGCGGCGATCAGCGCGCCGCTCGCGGCCAAGACGAGGGGACGTCTCAGTTGCATCGAAGGATCTCCTCCGGGCAGGGCGAACCCGGCCCGGTACAGGCCGGGCCGAGAACGGGGGACGGGAAAACGGTGCTGCTTGGCGGAAACCAGAATCCGGCGCCGAAGGCTCGTGAACAAGCGACTAACGTACGGTCTTATCTACTGAACGCAATACTTCTCAAAACAGACATTACTCGCTTTTGGGATCGCCGGGCCTGACTGTCCACTCAGGACTGAGCGGAGATCACCGCCGTTCGGGTGATCTTTCTCGCATCCGAAACGACGAAGGCCCCTTCGCCGGGAATCGGCGAAGGGGCCTTCGTGGTACGAGCGGGTCAGGCGGTCTTCTCGCGCTTCGGGAGCTTCCAGCCCGGGCGCACGAAGTGGCACGTGTACCCGTTCGGGATGCGCTGCAGGTAGTCCTGGTGCTCCGGCTCGGCCTCCCAGAAGTCGCCCACCGGGGCGACCTCGGTGACGACCTTGCCCGGCCAGAGCCCGGAGGCGTCGACGTCGGCGATCGTGTCCTCGGCGACGCGCTTCTGCTCGTCGTTTTCGAAGAAGATCGCCGACCGGTAGCTCAGGCCGATGTCGTTGCCCTGGCGGTTCTTCGTCGTCGGGTCGTGCACCTGGAAGAAGAACTCGAGCAGGTCGCGGAACGTCGTCCGCGCCGGGTCGTAGACCACCTCGATGGCCTCGGCGTGCGTGCCGTGGTTGCGGTAGGTGGCGTTCGGGACGTCGCCGCCGCTGTAACCGACCCGGGTCGAGATCACCCCGGGCTGACGGCGGAACAGCTCCTGCATGCCCCAGAAGCAGCCGCCGGCCAGGACGGCCCTCTCGGTTGACGTGGTCACGGCGTCACTCCTTCTCCTCGTGTGGTGCTGCCACCTGTACAACTTCGGTGGTCAGCCGATGATTCCACGCGGGGATTACGGAAGCCTGACGTCAGCCGGCCTGGAGCTTCGCCAGGGTGAGCACGTCGCCGCCGATGCCCCAGCCGCCGTCGGCGACCTCCTCGACCAGCACCATCGTGTTCGCGCGGGCGCGGTCGCCGTAGATCTCGGCGTACAGGTCGGTGGTGCGGGTGACGAGCAGCTCCTTCTGCTCCGGGGTGAGGGTGCCGGCGGGGACCTTGAAGTTGGCGAACGGCATGTCGTGTCCTTCGTGTTATCGGTGTTGTCGTCCTTGCGTAATCGACGTTAACAGAAGCGGCGAACCGGCGCTACCCCATGCTTGATATCGCTGATACCCGCTGCTAGCGTCCCTCTCGTGGACTCTCGAACGCGGATCCTGGAGGCGGCCGCCGACCTGCTGTCCCGCTCGGCCGACTTCTCCACCCGGGCGGTCTGCGAGGCCGCGGGCGTCGGCGCGCCCGCGCTGTACCGCCAGTTCGGCGACAAGGACGGCCTGCTCGCCGCCGTCGTCGACCGCGGGTTCGAGCAGTACCTCGACGGCAAGCGGGCCGCGAAGCCGTCCGAAGACCCGGTGCGCGACCTGCGCGACGGCTGGGACAACCACGTCGCGTTCGCGCTCGGCCACCCCCACCACTACCGCCTGATGTACTCGGGCCTGTCGACGCCGCCGGGCGCGGCGGCCGAGGCACACGCCCTGCTGCTCGCGGTCCTGGAGCGCTGCGCGGCCGCCGGACGGCTGAAGCTGCCGCCGCCGCTCGCCGCGCAGATGGTGATGGCGGCCAACGCGGGCGTCGCGCTGTCGATGATCACCCGCCCGGAGCTCTACCCGGTCCCCGGGTTTTCGGTGCGGGTGCGGGAAAGCGTGCTCGCGGGCGTCCTCGCCGAGGACCGGCCGGAGGCCGACGGCGTCGCGGCCACGGCGACGGCGCTCGCCGCCCGGCTGCCCGAGACGGTGCCGGGCGACCTGACGGCGGCCGAGGTGACGGTGTTGCGGGAGTGGCTGGCGCGGCTGAGCCTCCACAGTGGACACTGAGCCGGACGGCCCTGCCCGTTGGACCGTCTGCGCGGACGGCGTCTCGGTTTTGCGTTCCGGGGCGCGATGACGGGGCGGTGAGTGGGACGATGGCCCGGGGGCCGCCCCGATCCGGCCCCGGGGAGGCGCTCCATGCGCGACCGGAACCCGGCCGTCGCGGAACGGACCAGCGGCGTGCTGGTCGTCGAGATCCGCGGCGAGCTGGACATCGCCACCGTGGTGCGGTGGACGACGGTGATCGAAGCCGCCATCTGCGAGCTGCCGGAGCCGCACCTGCTGGTGCTCGACCTCGGGTCGCTGGAGTTCCTGTCGGCGCGCGGCGTCCGGGGGCTGCTGGAGGCGATGGAGTGCTGCCAGGAGCGCGGGATCGCCGGCTGCCTGATCATCACCCCGGGCAGCGTCGCCGCCCGGGTGGTGCGCCTGACGGGACTCGCCGACCGGTTCCGGGTGTTCCCGAACCGCCTGACGGCGATCGCCGCCAGCCAGCCGGTCGAGATGCGCTGGCTACCCGGCTGACACCGAGGTACCCAGCTTGCCAACTCGCGTACCGGGATGGACGACTCGCGCGCTTGGGCGGTCGGCTTGCGTACCCGGGCGGTCGGCATGCGCGCCTGGGCAGTCGACTCGTCTACCGAGCCAGTCGGCTCGCGTGCCTGGGCGGTCGGCTTGCGCGCTTGGGCGGTCGGCTCGCGTGCCCAGCCGCACGACAGGGCTCGGTGTCGAGGTTCCGCCGCGTCGTCGGTCCCGGTACGCGGGTCGTCCGGTGCGGTCGGGCTACTCGCCGCGCATCGAGCGGCGGATCTCGGCGAGCCGGTCCTTGGCCGCCTGGTCGCGGTCGGCGATCTTCTTGTCGAGCGCTTCGGCGGTGTTCTCGGTGCCCAGCCCCGCGACGTCGGCGGCGCCCAGCGACGTCGTGTAGCGGTTCTCGATCTTGTCGCGCACGAAGTCGAAGCTGGGCACCCCGCCCTCGCTGTAGTCCGGGTCCGGCAGCGGCGGCGAAGGGATCGCCAGGGCGGCGGTCGGCGTCTCGTCGACGAGTTCGCCGTCCACGACGTTCGGGTCGTCCTGGGGCTTGTCCATCTCCCGACTTTAGCGCCGGTGCCGGCCCGCCGGGTCCGCCAAGGACGCACGGACGGCCCGTTCGACGAGGATCGGGACGAAGGCGTGGATCCGCGCTTCGCCGAAGCGCTGCCGCTCTTGTTCGACGAGGGAGTGGACCGAGCCCCGGTCCAGGCCCGTGTAGTCCTGGCGCAAGCGGTCTTCGACCACGTGCAGCTGCAGGTCGAGTTGTTCGGACGCGATCGTGTCGAGCGTCTGGGTAGTCATGACGGGTTAGTACCGCACCAGAAGAACCCAGGGTGAACGGAAGATGAACGACAGCTGAGAGTCGGCCAGTGGGTAATTCGGCCGTGGGGCGGCGCGGCCCGGTGGGGAATTCTCGACGCGCACAGCCGGTGTCCGGAGGGAGCGAACCATGAGCGCCGGGGCCTACCGCGCCGAAACCACCGAAATGGGGACGGTCGCCAAGGCGGTCGAAGAAGTCGGGTCGTCCTTCCTGTCGACCACCCGTGACCTGGAAGGCCTGGTGCTGGACGCGATGTCGTTCGCCGGCATCGGCAGCGGGGTCGCCGCCGCGAACTCGGCGTTGCACTCTTCGCTGGGCAGCGCGCTGCAGAAGTTCCTGAGCCTGATCACGAACGTGAACCAGAACGTCCAGACGGCCGCGAACGGCTACAACGCGGCCGACTCCGACGTCGCGCAGGCCTACGGTGGCGGCCGGCAGACCGCCCAGACCGCCCAGGGCGGCGGGGGAGCGGCGGCCGCGGCGGCACCGCCGCAGCTCGACCCCCGCGTCGTCGACTCGATCATGCGCTCCGAAGGCGCGACGGGTGAGCAGGGCGGCGTGCCCGAGGCGTACGGCTTCCGGCAGAACATGCACAACGGCTACGACCGGATCATCGCCGCGCGCGAGCAGTACGGCATCGGCAGCGCGGAGGAACGCGCGGTCGTCTCGGACCTGATGACCGCGAACGCGCGCACCGCGGGCGCGCTCAACTTCACCGATCCCGGCGCCCAGGCCGCGGTCATGTCCGGCGCGCACATGCGCGGCGCCGGCGGCGTCCGCGCGATCCTCAACCACATGGCGGGCGACGACATCGTCCGCAGCTCGAACACGATCAGCGACGCGGCGGTCCAGCACGCGCAGGTCCTCACGCCCGAGCAGTTCCAGCAGGAGTTCCACGACGCGCGCATCGAGTACGACCGGCAGATCTACGGCGACACGACCACGCGCCAGGGCGGCCACACGGCGAACTGGTGGGACCGTTACGGCAATGGCCTGACCCAGCGCTATGACCGCGAGCAGAACGAGTTCCTCCAGTTGTCGCAACCTCGATAGCGGTTCGAAGATCGGGAAACGGGGCATCCTACATCGCGTAGCCGAACGACCACGGGAGGCACACGATGAACCGGAGGATGATCGCACTACTGGGCGGGGTCGCCGCGATGGCGGGGACCATGGCTTTCGCCGGTACGGCCGAAGCGGCGTCGACGCCGTGCAGTGCCGAAGCGAAGGCCTGCGTCCAGCGCAGTTCGAATACCGCGTGGCTGACGGACGGCGCCGGCCACGTCACCTACGGCGGGGTCCCGATCACGGTCGGGCTGGCGAAGTACCCGACCCCGCTCGGGACGTTCCACGTGCAGTACAAGGACATCGACCACTACAGCAAGCAGTTCCACGGGCCGATGCCGTACTCGGTGTTCTTCACGACCACCGGCGTGGCGTTCCACCAGGGCAGCCTGAAGGTGAAGTCGCACGGGTGCGTGCACCTTTCGCACGCGTCCGCGGTGACGTTCTACAACGCGCTGCAGCCCGGTGACCTCGTCCAGGTCGTGCCCTGATCCGTCCCTTGTGGACGGTCCAGGAGCGCGCCGGTGACGGCGCCGAAGACCAGGTGGTCCAGGACCTGCGGGACGCGGGGAAGCGTCCGCACGGTCGGGTAGGCCCGGCCGGCGACGCCCAGGTCCAGCGCCGCGATCACCAGTCCGGCCGCCGCGCCCCGCAACGCACCGAGGCGGTGGCGGCGGGCGGTCGCGGCGAGGACCCCGGTCCAGGCGGCCGAGACGAGCACGTGCGCGACCAGCCCGGCGGCGACGCCGGGCCGGTCGCGCCGGCCGGGGAGCAGGGTGCCCGCGGCGCGGGTCGCGGCGAGCACGTCGCGACCGGTGAAGAGGGCATGGGCGGTCGACGGTATCCCGCTCACCACCGCGGCGACCGCTCCCGCACGGAGGGCGCGGCGGATCCCCGCGTTCGTGAACGACACCGCGTCGGATGGCAGGAAAGCGTCGTCCACGACGGTTCAGCTCACTCCGCCGCCAGGTAGGCGGCGACCCGGATCCGCAGCCCGCGGACGTGCGGCAGCGTGATGGTGAACTCCTCCGCGGGCCGGTATCCCGGCCATGGATCACCGTGCGTGCACGGGCCCGCGAAGTAGACAAAGCCGTCTTCGTCGTCGTAGCGCCCTGGTGACCAGCGTGCCGCGTCGCCGGCGCGGCCATCGGCGCACGCGGCCCGGGCGATCCAGTACGCCTCGTGCTTCATGACGCGGCGCAGCTGCGCGGCGAATCCCGGCAGCTCGGGCTCCGGCAGGCCGAGACCGCGGCTGCTCCAGACGCGCGGGGCGCGTTCAGACGCCCGCCCGGGACACCCGAACGTCACCGCGCCGCCCGCGTAGCGGCGGGTCCAGTGGCCGGTTTTCCTTGCCAGGGCGGAGAAAGCGGATCCGCCGGTGAGTTCCAGCGTCATGGGAGAACGATAGTCGATCACCCGGTGACGGGTACCGCCGCGCGGGTGTCGATCACGGATCTCATGGTGTATACAGTATGCAGTAGGCTACCGTGGGCAGAGGAGACCGCCATGTATTCCGTCACCAACCCCGCCACCGGTGAACTCGTGGAGGAGATCCCGAACGCGACCGACGAGGAGGTCCGCGCCGCGATCGATCGCGTCCACGGCGGGTTCGCGGCCTGGCGCGCCCGGCCGATCGCCGAACGGGCCGCGATCGTGCTGCGCGCGGCGGAGCTGTTCGCCGAACGCGCCGACGAGCTGGCCGCGGTCATGACCCTCGAAATGGGCAAGCGGATCAACGAAGGCCGCGGCGAGGTCGGCGTCGTCGTCGACATCTTCCGGTACTACGGCGAGCAGGGCCCGCAGCTGCTGGCCGACGAGCCGATCCCGATCCGGAGCGGCGAGGCCGTGCTGACCAAGGAGCCGATCGGGGCCCTGCTCGGGGTCATGCCGTGGAACTTCCCGGCCTACCAGGTCGCCCGGTTCGTCGCGCCGAACCTGGTGCTGGGCAACACGATCCTGCTCAAGCACGCGTCGATCTGCCCGCGCTCGGCGGCGGCCATCGAGAGCGTGCTGCGGGACGCCGGCGTGCCGTCGGATGCCTACGTGAACGTGTTCGCGTCGAGCCGGCAGGTCCCGTGGATGCTCGCCGACCCGCGCCTGGTCGGCGTCTCGCTGACCGGCAGCGAGCAGGCCGGCATCTCCGTCGCGGCCGAAGCCGGGCGGAACCTCAAGAGGTGCGTCCTGGAGCTGGGCGGGTCCGACCCGCTGATCGTGCTGGACACCGCCGACCTCGACGAGACGGTCAAGGTCACCGCGACCGCCCGGATGCGCAACTGCGGCCAGTCGTGCAACGCGCCCAAGCGGATGATCGTGCTGGGCGAGCTCTACGACGAATTCGTCGACCGGCTCGCCAAGCGCGTCGCGGAGTACTACGTGCCGGGCGACCCGGCCGACCCGTCGACGACACTGCCGCCCCTGGCCACGATCGCGGCGGCCGACGAGGTGGCGGCCCAGGTCGAGACGGCGATCCGCGAAGGCGCGACCCTGCGCGCGGGCGGCCGCCGGGTGCCGGGCCCGGGCGCATACCTCGAGGCGACGGTCCTCACCGACGTGACGCCGGAAATGGCGGCGTACCACGAGGAGATCTTCGGCCCGGTGGTCCTGGTCTTCCGCGCGGAGACGGAGGAGGAGGCGATCGCACTGGCCAACGACACGCCGTTCGGCCTGGGCGCGAGCGTGTTCGGCACGGACCGCGAACGAGCGGTCCGCGTGGCCCGGCAGATCGAGGCGGGGATGGTCTACCTCAACAAGTCGGGTGGGTCGGAGGCGGACCTGCCGTTCGGTGGGATCAAGCGGTCGGGCATCGGACGGGAGCTGGGACCGCTGGGTATCGAAGAGTTCATGAACAAGAAACCCATCCGCCTGTGAGTGGTGGGTGGGGAACGGGGCCAAGTCCGGCCGTTCCCCACCCACGACCCCGCCCCGGCGGGAATGCCTACGGGATGATGCCCTTGGAGTTCAGTGCGTCCGTCAACCGGTCGCGCAGTTCGGTCGCCGTGGCCTGGACGTCGATCTCCGCCGGGGGTGACAGTACCTTCGAGATCACCGTCGAGAGGTTCTGGTACGCCGGGGTCAGCGGGCGGACCGCCGCGTTCGTCAGGGCCGCCTGGATGTCGCCCTTCATCGGGTACTGGTCGGCCATCGTCGGGTTTTCCTTCGCGTCCGGCGGTTTGGCCGGGTCCAGTGGTGCGTTGTCGCGGTAGATCGACGCGATGCTCGGCGGGATACCGTCGACCAGGGCCTGATACTTCTGCGAAGTCGCGTTGCGCAGGCACAGCGCCGCTTCGAACGCCTCCGGCTTGTGCTGCGAGTACGTGGAGACCGCCAGGTTGAACCCGCCGATCGTGACGCGGCTGGGCCGGCCCGCCACCACTGACGGGTACCGCGTCCACTTGAAGTGCGTCAGGTCCTGCGGCTTCTCCTTGGCGTAGGAGGCGTAGACGAACGGCCAGTTCAGCTCGGTCGCCGCCTGGCCGCGCTGGAACGCCTGGCGGATGTCGTCCTCCTTCTGGTTCGTCAGCGACGGGTCCGTGATCCCCGCCGTCGTGAGCTTCTTCAGCAGCTCCAGCGCGCGGACGGCACCGTCGTCCAGCACCACGGACTTGCCGTCGTCGGAGAGGATGTGGCCGCCCGCGGAGGCGACGAGCGTGTTGTAGAAGACGACCAGGCCTTCGTACTGCGCGCCGGTGAACACGACCTGGTACGGCTTCCCGGCGGCCTTCAGCTGCTGCGCCTGCGACATCAGCTCGTCGAACGTCTTCGGCGGCGATGGCGTGATCCGGTCGTCGTACCAGAGCAGCTGGACATTCGTGTTCTTCGTGGCGCCGTAAAGCTTTCCGTTCCACTTGGCGGTGGCCAGCGGCCCGGGCAGCACGTCCCGGGTGGCCGCCGCCGCGTTCGCGCCGGTCCACTCCTGCGCCCAGCCCGCCTCGGCGAACTCCGGCACCCACGTGACGTCGAGGCCGAGCACGTCCAGTGACGTGTCCCCGGCGGCGAGCCGCCGGACCATCTGTTCACGTTGGCCGTCCGCGCCGCGCGGCAGCTTGTTGTAGACGATCTTGTACCGGCCCGCGGCCTCCTGCGTGCACCGGTCGACCACCGTCTGGAGGTGATCCTCCGGCGAGATGTACAGGTTGATCGTGAGGCCGGCGGCCGAGGAGCACGCCGCCAGCGCGGTGGCGGCGAGCAGGGTCGCACCGGTGAGGGGAAGGAGCTGGCGCATGTCGGCCTCCTTGCCGGACAGGCGACGCATTGCAAGCGCTTGCATCGATGATTAGCCTCAATGAAGGGCACTGTCAATGGCAGGGACGCGAACGGTTGCAAGCGCTTGCAACGAATGGGGCAGGAGATGCCGGAGAAGCTCGACGACGTGGCGCGGCTCGCCGGCGTCTCGGCGGCGACCGTGTCGCGGGCCCTGCGCGGGGTGCGCGGGGTCGCCGACGGCACGCGGACCCGGGTGCTCGCGGCCGCCGCGGAGCTCGGGTACGCCATCTCGCCTGCCGCGTCGAGCCTGGCCACCGGCCGGACCGGGACGGTCGGCGTGATCGTGCCCTACGTCGACCGCTGGTACTACGCGCGGATCATCTCCGGCGTCGAGCGGGTGCTGCGCGACGCCGGGACCAGCCTGCTGCTCTACAACCTCGGCGACGACCCGGGCCGTCAGCGGTTCTTCGCGACCCTGCCGGTGCGCCGCCGGGTCGACGCGGTGCTCGTGCTCTCCCTCCCCCTGACCGAGGCGGAACGCGAACTGCTGCTGGGCCTCGACGTCCCGCTCGTCACGATCGGCACCGAGGAGCCCGGCGCGGACTCCGTCGGGATCGACGACCACGCGGCCGCCGTCACGGCCATGCGACACCTCGTCCAGCTGGGTCACCGCGAAATCGCGTTCATCGGCGAGAGCGATCCGATCCCGCTGGGGTTCACGACGCCGTTGCGGCGGCTGGCGGCGTACCGCGAGGTCTACCACGCGGTGTGCGGGGAGGACGGCCGCGAGCCGGAAGCCGCGTTCGAGACCGCCGGCGGGTTCACCGTCGCGGGCGGGGAACGCGCGATGGGCGCCCTGCTCGGCCTGCCCCGCCGGCCGACCGCCGTGTTCGCCGCGTCGGACGAGATGGCGTTCGGCGCGCTGCGGACGCTCCGCCGCGCCGGGCTGCGGGTGCCGGAGGACGTCTCGGTGCTCGGGTTCGACGACCACGACCTGGCCGACCTGCTCGAACTGAGCACGGTCGCGCAGCCCGTCGCCGAGCTGGGCGAGCGGGCCGGGCGGCTCCTCGTGACGCGATTGTCCGGTGGAAAAATCGCGACATCGCCGTCGATTCTTGGGACCCAACTAGTCCTTCGCGGCAGTACCGCTCCGCCCAGAAGGTTCTGACCTGCGCTTTTTCCGGCGTTGCTCTGTTCGGTCGATTGCGGCCTACTCGATCTTTCGGTCAAATAATCGCCGACAAGGATTAATCGCCGTGAGGAGCTGGCTGTGCACTGGGGGTCCGTGCTCGAAGAAGGCGGTGCGGGGATGGTCCGCCCGTACTTCCGCACCCATGGCCGAACACGCCCGACCCGCGACCTGCCGGTCGAGACGCTGGTGTCGATCACCCAGCGCGGGCGGGCCGTGGTGCGGGGGAGCACGCAGGAGGAGACCGAGATCTGCGCGCTGTTGCGCACTTCGCAGTCGGTCGCCGAGGTCGCCGCGCGGCGGCGGATCCCGCTGGGGGTGGCGCGCGTCCTGCTGTCCGATCTGGCGGACCGGGGGATCGTCGCCGTGCACAGCGCCCGGAAGGGGTCGGGGAACCGGCCGAGCCTCGAGCTGATGGAGCGCATCCTCCACGGCCTCAGCCGGCTGTGAACTCCCGGACCAGCCGGGCGAACTCGGCCGGCTGGTCGAGCGGAATCAGCGTGTAGCTGTCGTCGACCTCGACGAGCTTTCCCTTGGGCAGCAACGCGACCAGCCGCGCACCGTGCTCGGGGGGCATCACCCGGTCCTCGTGGGCCCAGACCACCAGTGCCGGCCGGTCGAACGACGGCAGCCGTTCCGCCGCCTCCACCAGGATGTCCGGCGTCTCGGCCGCCGCCCGCAGCACGCGGACCGTGTCGCGGCGGACGGAAGCCTGGCTCAGCAGCGGCCGGATCCAGCCGGCGGACACCGCGTCACCGCGCTTGGTCAGCCAGCCGAACGCGATCGGCAGCCGGCGCACCGCGCGCAGCCGCATCTGCTGCATGAACACCCCGAACAGCCCCGGCGACAGCTTCCCGGCCAGGAAGAGCGTCTTGCCGGTGAGCCCGGGCGGGAAGTTGTCGAACGCGTCGCACGACGCGAGCACCACGCGGCTCACCCGGGATTCGCCCGCCACCATCAGCAGCTGCACCAGCGCGCCTCCGGTGTCGACGCCGACCAGCGTGACGTCCCTCAGGTCGAGGCGCTCGAGGAGTTCCGCGAGCAGGGCCGCGATCCCGGGCAGCGACAGGTCCGCGTCCGGGTGCATCGGGTGCCGGTGCGCGCCCAGCGGCAGCGTCGGGACGACGCAGCGGTGCTCGGGCAGCCCGGTGACCGGGCCGTCCCACAGCGTGCCGTCCATCAGCAGGCCGTGGACGAAGACGACGACCGGACCCGGCCCGCCCGTGTCGGTGTATTCGACGGTTCCCGCGGACAGCTCGACCTGCATCCCGGCCTCCCAGTGAGTTCCCCCGAGCAGAAGTGAACCACGTGGTTCGCAAGCTGTCGAGGCTCAGGAAGCCGTCTCCTCCCGTTCGACCGCGCGCAGCAGCGCCGCGAACCCGGCGGCCGCGCCGGTGCCGTCCGAGCTGGTCAGCAGGTCGACGAGGAAGCCGCGCAGCGTCGCGAGGATCATCGACGCGACTTCGTGTTTCCGCTGGTCCGGCCACTCCACCGGGCAGAACGACACCAGGGTGGGCAGGTACTGCTGGGACGCGCCGTGGCCGAGCGCCGCGTACCGGCCCGGGTCGTACATCGCCAGGCCCATCGCCTGGTCGAGCACGCGCCGCAGCTGCGTCTCCTCGTCGCGCAGGCTCTCCCAGGCCGCGCGGACCCGGCCGGCCAGCGTCGACGACGAGGCGGCGACCGCGGTCAGCGCGTTGCCGATTCGCCGTTCACGCAGGGAGAAGACCACCTGCCGGAGCAGGTCCTCGACGCCGTCGAAGTGGTAAAGCAGCACCTTGTGCGTGGTCCCGGCCGACTTCGCCGCGCGCCGCAGCGAAAAGTCGACGAGACCGTTCTCGGCGACGTCGTCGGTGATCCTCGCCAGCAGCTCCCGGCGCCGGGCCTCGCCGCGGGCCGAACCGGCCGATCGCCGGTAGCCGGTAGCGTTGTCCATGCGGGACAGCTTGGCACGGGGAGGGGACGTTCATGCGGGTGCTGGTGACCGGGGGCAACGCCGGGATCGGCTATTTCGCCGCCGAACAGCTGGCTTCGGCGGGCGCGGAGGTGGTGATCGGCAGCCGCGACCCGGCGAAGGCGGAGGCCGCGAAGACCGCCATCCGCTCGCGAGTCGCCGGGGCGAAGGTCGAGCACGTCCGGCTCGACCTCGCCGACCTGGCGTCGGTCGGCGCCGTCGATCCCGGCGAGCTCGACGCCGTCGTCTGCAACGCCGGGGTCATGCTCGACCACCCGCCCCGCCGCGAGACGCCGGCGGGGCACGAGCTGATGTTCGGCACCAACCACCTCGGCCACTTCGCGCTGGTCGCCCGGCTGATGCCGCGGCTCGCGCCCGACGCGCGCATCGTCACTACGGGCAGCTTCGCGGCGAAGTCCGCGAAGCTCGACTTCGCCGACCTTCAGAGCGAACGCGACTACGTCCCGAAGCGCGCGTACGAGCGCTCGAAGCTGGCCCAGATGGTCTTCGCGCTCGAACTCGACCGGCGGCTGCGCGAAGCCGGCTCGAAACGGCTCAGCGTGGTGGCCCATCCCGGCGGCGCGCTCGACTCGCTGACGCCGTCGCGGCCGCCCGTGCACGTCCGCACCGCGGCGCAGTGGCTGCGCGGCCTCCCGGCCCGGATCGCCTTGCAGGGCAAGGACGCCGGCGCGCGGCCCGCCGTCCGCGCGGTGCTCGGCCCGGACGTCACCGGCGGTCAGCTGTGGGGCCCGCGCGTGTTCGGCCTGCGCGGCCGCCCCCGCCTCGAGGAGCGCTGGGCGAACCTGACCGACGACGCCGCCCGGCGGCTTTGGACCGAAAGTGTCACGCTGACCGAAGTGGACCCACTGGTCTGAATGCACAGTGCTGACGTCGCGGCTGTGCACATCGCACGGTGACGCCACCGGGACCGCTGCCTACGGTGCGGGGAACCGTTCCCCTTCCCGGATTAGGAGGTCGGCGTGGCCTCATCAGTCGGTGTCGATGACTATGCCCTCACCAGAGTGCCGGACCACGCCCGGTACTCGTGGTGGTCGGTCGCCGTCCAGCGGTTCGGCCAGGTGTCCGCCCTGTCCCAGTTCCTGCTCGGAGCCACCGTCGGCTTCGGGATGAGCTTCTGGCCGGCGGTCCTGGCGTTCACGCTCGGCTCGGTCATCCTGGAGCTCATCACGATCCTCGTCGGCGTCATCGGCGTCCGCGAAGGTCTGTCCACGTCCATGATCGCCCGCTGGACCGGCTTCGGCCGCGGCGGCTCGGCGCTCATCGGGCTCGCCATCGGGATCAGCCTCATCGGCTGGTTCGGCATCCAGTCGGCCGTCTCCGCGCAGGGTCTCGTCTCGCTCATCGGCGGCCTGCCGGAATGGGGCTGGGCGCTCGTGTTCGGCCTGCTCGTCACCGCGATCGTGGTGCGCGGCTTCCACTCCATGACCTGGACGGCGTACCTGACCGTGCCGGCCTTCCTGATCCTGGTCGGCTGGTCGATCATCTCCGAGCTGACCCGCCACGACTTCGGCACGCTCGTCTCCTCGGCCGCGCCCGGGCCGTCGCTGAGCCTGCTGCAGGGCACCACGCTGGTGGCGGGCGGCTTCATCGTCGGCGCCGTCATCACCCCGGACATGACCCGCTTCAACCGCACCACCGCCGACGTCGTCAAGCAGACGCTCGTCGGGATCACCCTCGGCGAGTACGTCATCGGCCTGTCCGGCGTGCTGCTCGCGCACGCCGTCGGCACCGCCGGGATCACCACGATCGTGACGTCGTCGGTCGGCTGGATCGGCCTGCTGATCGTCATCGCGGGCACGATGAAGATCAACGACTGGAACCTGTACTCGTCGGGTCTGGGCGTCGTGAACTTCATCGGCACGGTGTCCGGGCGCAAGGCCCACCGCGGCTTGGTGACCGCCGTGCTCGGTGTTGCGGGCAGCCTGCTCGCCGCGGCCGGGATCCTGGCCAAGTTCACCGACTTCCTCACCGTGCTGGGCGTCGCGTTCCCGCCGATCGCCGGGATCATGGTCGCCGAATACTTCGTCGTGAAGAAGTGGCGCGGGGACCTGGAAAGCGCCCGGGCGCGGGGAACCGTGCCCGAGGACGCGCCCGTGTGGGTGCCCGCGACCCTCGTCGTCTGGGTCGCCGCGGCGCTCTTCGGGGAGTTCGTCGAATGGGGCCTGCCGAGCATCAACTCGCTCGTCGTGGGCTTCGTCCTGTACGTCGTCGCCGGGAAGCTCGGCCTGGTGCGGGGGATCGGCAGCAGCCGGACCGCCGACGCCGAGCCCGCCCCGGCCGTCTGAGTCCTTAAGGAGAATCTTCGTGCGCATCGGCATCGACGTCGGCGGCACCAACACCGACGCTGTCCTGCTCGACGGCCGTCAGGTGCTCGCCTCGGTCAAGACCAGCACGACCGCGGACGTCACCTCGGGCATCGTCGCCGCGATCGACGGCCTGCAGCGGCAACGCGCGTTCGATCCGGCGGCGGTGCGGGCGGTGATGATCGGCACCACGCACTTCATCAACGCCCTCGTCGAGGCCCACCGGCTCGCGCCCACCGCGGCCGTGCGGCTCAGCCTGCCGGCCGGGGCGTCGCTGCCGCCGATGGTCGACTGGCCGCAGCGGCTGGTCGACGCGGTGTCCGGGCGCAGCTACCTCGTCCACGGTGGACACGAGTTCGACGGCCGGCACATCGCGGAGCTCGACGAGAGCGAGCTGCGCAAGGCGGCCGACGACATGGGGGAGGCGGGGGTGCGCAGCGTCGCGATCACCTCGGTCTTCTCCCCGGTCAACGCCGAGTTCGAGACCCGCGCGGCCGAGATCATCGGCGCGCAGCTGCCGGACGTCGCGATCTCGCTGTCCCACGAGATCGGCCGGATCGGCTTGCTGGAGCGGGAAAACGCGACGGTGATCAACGCGGCGCTGCGCGAGCTGGCCGCGCACATCGTCGACGGGCTGTCCGCGTCGGTCACCGGCGCGGGCATCACCGCACCGCTGTACCTGAGCCAGAACGACGGCACGCTGATGGACGTCGACTTCGCCCGCCGCTACCCGGTGGCGACCTTCGCGTCGGGTCCGACGAACTCGATGCGCGGCGCGGCCGTGCTGTCCGGTTTGGACACCTGCGCGGTGGTCGACGTCGGCGGCACGACGTCGGACGTAGGCGTGCTGCGGCAAGGGTTTCCGCGCGAGGCGACCACCGACGTCAGCGTCGCGGGCATCCGCACCAACTTCCGGATGCCGGACGTCCTGTCGATCGGCATCGGCGGGGGCAGCCGGGTGCGCGGGAACGTCACCGTGGGCCCGGATTCGGTGGGCTACGAGCTCACGTCCAAGGCGCTGGTCTTCGGCGGCGACACGCTCACCGCGACCGACATCGCGGTCGCGGCGGGCCGCGCCGACATCGGGGACGCGTCGCTCGTGTCGCATTTGGACCGCTCGCTGGTCCGGGCGGCGCTGGACCGCATCGCCGCCGACGTGTCCGATGTGGTCGAACGGATGCGGACGTCCGCCGAGCCGCTGCCGGTGGTCGCGGTCGGCGGTGGCTCGGTGCTGCTGCCGGACGAGCTGGCCGGGTGCGGTGCCGTGCACCGGCCCGAGAACTACGCCGTGGCCAACGCGATCGGCGCAGCCATCGCGCAGATCGGTGGCGAGGTCGACCGCGTCTACGTGATCGAGCCGGGCCGTCGTGAAGCCGTCGTCGAGGAGGCGAAGCAGGAGGCCGTCGACCGCGCGGTCGCCGCCGGGGCGTCACCGGCGTCGGTCGGCATCGTCGACTTCGACGAGGTGCCCATCCCGTACCTGCCCGGCAACGCCACGCGCATCCGCGCCAAGGCCGTCGGCGACCTGCAGCTGGGGGCGTGATGCGCGAGATCACCGAGCACGACCTGGACGACATCGCCCGCGGTGCCGCCATCCTCGGCACCGGGGGCGGGGGCGATCCGTACATCGGCCGGTTGCTCGCGCTCTCGGCCGTGCGCACGCACGGTCCGGTGCCGCTGGTGCCGCTCGCGGAGGTGGGTGACGACGCCGTCGTGCTGCCGGTCGCGATGATGGGCGCGCCAACCGTCATGGTGGAGAAGCTGCCTTCGGCCGAGCAGGTCGGGCTCGCGGCCCGCACCCTCGCCGGCTACCTCGGCAAGGAGCTGACGCACATCGCGTGCGCCGAGGCGGGCGGCGTCAACTCGCTGATCCCGGTCGTCGCGGCCGCGCAGCTCGGCCTCCCGCTGGTCGACGCCGACGGCATGGGGCGCGCGTTCCCCGAGCTGCAGATGGTACTTCCCACACTGTATGGAATCCGTGCCACTCCGATGTCGATCGCCGACGAAAAGGGCAACCGCGGAGTATTGGATACAGTCGACAATCGCTGGGCGGAGCGCCTGGCGCGCTCGGCGACCATCGACATGGGCTGCTCGGCGATGATCAGCAACTACGCGATGACCGGCGGGCAGGCGCGGGAGTCGCTGGTGCCCGGCACGCTCAGCCTGTGCGCCGAACTGGGTGCCCTGGTGCGTTCCGCGCGTGCTTCTCACGAGGATCCCGTCGCGCAGGTCGTTTCCCGGCTGGGTGGGCGGCGGCTGTTCAGCGGCAAGGTCGTCGACGTCGCCCGCCGGACGGTCACCGGGTTCGCCCGCGGTGAGGCCCGGCTGTCCGGAATGGACGGTGACGCCGGCGCCGAACTCGTGCTGCGGTTCCAGAACGAGCACCTGGTGGCCGAGCGCGACGGCGTCGTCGAGGCGTCGGTGCCCGACCTGATCTGCACGCTGGAACGCGAGTCCGGCGAGGCCGTCACGACCGAGGGCCTGCGGTACGGCCAGCGCGTCACGGTCATCGCCGCGCCGGCCGACCCGCGCTGGCACACGCCGGAGGGCATCGCACTGGCCGGGCCGCGGTACTTCGGCTACGACATCGACCCGATCGGAGTCGCCGGGTGAGCTGGACCCTGACCGAAGCCGACCTGCCCGACCTCGCGCGCGGCGCCGCCGTGCTCGGTACCGGCGGGGGCGGCGACCCGTACGTCGGCCGGCTGCTCGTGCGCGAAGCCATCCGGGAGCACGGGCCGATCACGATCCTTGATCCGTCCGAAGTGGACGACGAGGCGCTGGTGATCCCGACCGCGCAGATGGGCGCGCCGACCGTCGTGCACGAGAAGCTGCCCAACGGCGCCGAGCCGGTGCTGGCGCTGCGGACGCTGGAGAAGCACCTCGGCCGGTCCGCGGACGCGACCATGCCGATCGAGTGCGGCGGCATCAACTCGATGATCCCGCTGCTGGTCGGGGCGCGGCTCGGGCTGCCGGTGGTCGACGCCGACGGCATGGGCCGGGCGTTCCCGGAGCTGCAGATGGAGACGTTCGGCGTATACGGTATCCCGGGCTCGCCGATGGCGATCGGTGGGGAGCGCGGCGAGACGACGGTGATCGACACCGGCGCGGACAACCGGCGGATGGAGTGGCTGGCCCGCGGCGTCACCATCCGGCTCGGTGGGGTCGCGCACATCGCCGAGTACGCGATGAGCGGCGCCGACGTGAAGCGAACTGCCGTGCCGCAAACGCTTTCACTGGCGTTGACGGTGGGCCGGACGATCCGGGAAGCGCGCTCCCGCAACGAGGACCCGGTTTCACGGCTGGCCGCCGCGCTGCTCGAGACGCCGTACCAGCACCTGCGCGTGCTGTTCCGCGGCAAGGTGTCCGATGTGGAGCGCCGGACCGAGGCGGGCTTCGCACGCGGACGTGCCGCGGCGGTCTCGTTCGACGGCTCGAGCAAGCTGGAGATCCTGTTCCAGAACGAGAACTTGCTGGCCACAGTGGACGGTTCCGTGCGGTGTCTCGTGCCCGACCTGATCTGCGTGCTGGAATCGGCGACCGCTGAGCCGATCACCACCGAGACGCTGCGGTACGGCCAGCGCGTCACCGTCGTCGGCATCTCGACCCCGCCGCTGATGCGCACTCCGGAGGCCCTGGACACCTTCGGCCCGGGCGCGTTCGGGCTGCCGCACCCGTTCGTCCCCGTCGAGGAGATCGGGTGAGGTGGCCCGGCGTGCTTCGGCGGTGGGCGCTTCGCTGCCCTCGACCGCGTCGACCACCTGGTCACGCCGGGCGCGTCGTACACGGTCGAAGGCGTCGGCCGCGGGCCCGCCGTCGAACTGGCGCCGGTCCGGGTGAACGTCGTCGCGCCGGGCACGATCGACGGCGACCTCTGGGCCGGGCGGCCCGCGGACGTGCGGGAGGCGAGCTTCGCGCAGTACCGCGCGGACACGCTGCTGCACCGCGTCGGGCAGGAGTCCGAAGTGGGCGACGCCGTCCTGTACCTGTTCGGCAGCACGTCCACCACGGGGTCGACGCTCTACCCCGACGGTGGCTACGCGCTGCGCTGAGTTCGTCTACTGTGGTCAGTCATGCGCATCACCGCCGGTGACGTGGCCGCCCTCGAACGCGGGGTGGCCCTGCTCGGGTCCGGTGGTGGCGGGGACACCGTCACCGCCGCCGTGCTGCTGCGCCGGTTGCTCGCCGGCGGCCGGTCGCTCGGCATCTCGTCGGTGGCCGAGCTGGCGCCTTCGGCCCGGGTGGTGCCGATCGGCGTCGTGGGCGCGACGGCGGCGTTCGCCGAAAAGCTGCCGGGCGGCGGCGAGTTCGCCTCGGCGGTGGCGGCGATCGAGCGGTGGACGGCCGAGCGCGCCGACGCGCTGATGTCGATCGAGATCGGCGGCCTCAACGGGCTGCTGCCGCTGGTCGTGGCCGACCAGCTGGGGCTGGGCTACGTCGACGCCGACCTCTCCGGCCGCGGCCTGCCCCGGCTCGACCAGTTCTCGGTGGCGGCGACCGGCCGCGGCGTCGCGCCCGCGGCGCTGGCGGAGCCGGGCGGACAGGTCGTCGTGCTGGCGGCCGGGTCCGACGTGGTGATCGAGCGCGGCACCCGCGCGTTCCTGGCCGGCTCCGGCGGCTGGGCGGCGTTCGCGCTCGCCCCGATCCCGGCCGGCGAGCTGGCCGGCTGTTCGGTCCCCGGGACGACGAGTGGCGCGCTGGCGCTCGGCCGCCGCGTGCTCGCGGCCGGGGAGAGCCCGCCGCGGGACGCGCTCGAAGCGGCGTTGGAAGGTTCGGTGCTGGCCCGCGGGCGCGTCCTCGAGGTGGCGCGCCACCTCGGGCCGGGGCAGCACGGCAGTCCCGGCTTCGGCCGCGGCAGCGTCACGCTGGCCGACCACCGCGACGGCGGACTGCTGCGGCTGGAGATGGAGAACGAGTACCTGCTGGCGTTGCGGGACGGCGCGCCGGTGGCGTCCACACCGGACGTGCTCTCGGTGCTGGACCACCGCACGGGGGTGCCGGTTTCGTGCGACGCGATCCGCACGGGGGTGGAGGTGGACGTGGTCCGCCTGGCGGCGGCGCCGTTCTGGACCGACCCCCGGTGGCTGCCGGTAGTGCGCCCCCGGGCGTACGGCATCGACTGCGACCCGGTGGGGACGGGATGAGGCCGCGGACGACAGCCCGGCGGTGGTCGCCGGGTCCGAGAGGGCGCGACCGGCGGCGGGTTTTCGGGTTGCGGCGAGTGGTTCGGTGCCGGGTCGGCGGCGTGTCGCGCGGCGTGGTGCGCAGGCGGCTGCCGGTGCGAGAGCGGCGCGGCGTGGCGTGGCGTGGTCGCGCGGCATCGAGCCCGGGGTGGCTGTCGTGAGCCGGGCGCGCGCCGTCGGGTCGGCGAGTCCGTCATGACTCTGCGGCGGGTGCTTGCCCTTCCCGGCTGGGCCGAGCACGTCCGGCTGCTCGCCGGCTCGGCTGGGCTCGACCGTCCACTCGCGACGGTTCAGGCCACTTTGGACGCTTCGCACCTTCCCCGGCCCGAGGAGCTGACCGTCGTCGCGCGGCCGGTCGCCGGGACCGACTGGCAGATCGATGCCCTGCTGCGGCGCTGTGCCGATGCCGGCGCCACCGGCGTCCTGCTGCCCGGCACCGAGCCGCTCGCCGCGTCACGGCTGCTCGCCGACCGCCTCGCCGTGCCGTTGCTGACCACCGGTGCGCCGCCGCTGGACCTGCTCGTCGAAGCGCGGCTGCTGCTCGCGGCCCCCGAACTCGACCGGGCGAACCTGCTGCTGGCCACCCACCGCGCCCTCGGGGACCGGCTGCGGCCGCCCGAGGAGGTCGTCACCGTGCTGCGGCGGCTGCTGCGCTCGCCCGTCGCCGTGCTCGACGACCGTGGCGCGCCGCTGGCCGGCGAGGTGACCGGGCGGGTCCGGCTCGACGAGGCCGTTCCACAGCGGACCGACTTGGACGACGGCGTCCTGCTGGCCCACCCCGTGCTGCTGCAGCGGCCGGCGATGTGGCTGGCCGCCGAGCTGCGGGGGACGGAGGCTGCGCGCGCCGACGTCGTGCCGCCCGCGCTCGCCGTGGCCGCCGGGGCGCTGCAGCGGTGGCTGCTCGCCAACCGCCTCGAGCTGGAACGCGACGCGCGCTCGCGCACGGCGTTGCTCGGCGACCTGCTGCGCCTCGACACCGAACCGGGCGCGGACCTGCGCCGGCGCGTCGCGGACGCGGGCTGGCGGCTCGGTGGCTGGCACGTCGGGCTGCACATCGGCGTCCCGGCGGCGATCGACACGGTGGCGCGCACGCAGGAGGTCATCCGGGCGCTGGACGTCGAGGCGGTCGTCGTCGAGCACGGCGACGGCTGGACCGGCTGGGTCACCTTCGACCACGAACCCACCGCGGAACGGGTGCGCTCCCTGGCGACCCGGCTCCAGGCGGCGCACCGGACGCTGCGGCTGGGCGCGCACATGGGCGTCGGACGGCCGCACCCGCGTCCGGAAGGCCTCGCGGCGACCGTCGCGGAGGCCCTCGACGCGGCCCGGCTCGCCGCAACCCGGCCGGAAACGGGAAACTTCCTGCACGTCGACCAGCTCGGCATGGCCCAGCTGCTGCTGGAGTGGACCCGCACGGACACGTTCGAGCCGGCGGCGCGGGCGCTGGTCGCGCCGTTGCGCTCGGTGCCGGGCGACCTGGTCCGGACGCTGTCCGCCTACCTCGACGCGGAATCGTCGATCGCCGAGACCGCCATGGTGCTCGGCGTGCACCGCAACACCGTGGCGGCCCGGATCGCGCGGATCGAGCAGCTGCTGGGGGTGGACCTGTCCCGCCCGGACGAGCGGCTGGCGCTGCACCTCGCGTCCCGGGCGGTGATCCTTTCCGAGGAGTGACTAGCCGTCGTCCCCGCCGCCGGTGACGTTCCCGATGCTGGCCGGCACGCCCTTGATCATGTCGACGACGGTCTTGCCGGCCAGGCCCGACTTGCCGAACCACGGATCGGTCATGATCTTGATGGCCGACTCGAACTTCTCGGCGCCTTCCGGGCCGAACACCTTGCCGAGTTCGTGCACCGAGAAGTTGCTGATCTTGTCGAACTTCTGCATGATCTCCGGCGTCACACCGTCCACTTTGGACAGTTTCGCCTTGATGACGTCGGTCATCTGATCGGTGAACGGCTTGTGCGGCTGGGCCGCCGTGGGGGTGGGATCCGGGTCCGGAGTGGACGAAGACGACGACGGCGCCGGGTCGGGCTTCGGCGGTGCGGGGGTGGGGTCGGGGGTTGCCGAGGACGACGGTGCCGGGTCGGGTTTCGGTGGCACCGGTGCTGGGTCGGGGGTGGCCGAGGCCGGTTTGGGTGCCGGGTCGGGCGTGGCCGAGGAGGAGGGTGCCGGGTCCGGCTTGGGCGGCGTGGGCGTCGGGTCGGGGGTGGCCGACGACGGCTTCGGCGCCGGATCCGGGGTGGCCGAGGACGACGGTGCCGGGTCGGGCTTGGGCGGCGTGGGCGTCGGGTCCGGTGCGGCCGACGACGGTTTCGGTGATGTGGGCGCCGGGTCCGGCTTCGGGAGCGGGGTTGCGCTCGGCTTCGGGGTGGGCGTCGGCGTCAGGCTGCTCGTAGGGGGCTTCACCGCCGCCAGGTCGTCGCCCGCCTTGCCCATCTTCGCCAGGGCCTTCACCAGATCCGCCAGCTTCTTGGCCAGCTGCAGCAGCTTCGTGCCGATCTTGCCCAGTGCCGTGGCCACCGTGCCGATCGTCGTCGTGACGAACAGCGCGATCGACGCGCCGAACGTCACCGGGGCCAGGGCCGCCGCGATCAGGGCGCCCTTGACGATCGTCGCCAGGAGCATCGCGATCAGGTCGCGGAGGATGCCGCGGAACGCGCCGACGATGCCGCCCGCGATCGTCATGTTCTTGCCGGCCTGGTCGAGGTAGCCGCCGAGGGAGGCCAGCTGCTCGGTGACCGCGTCCATGTCCTTCTTGAACTGGTCGGCGGCCTTGCCGGACCAGTCCTTCATGAGCGTGTCGAGCGCCGACTGGTGGTCCGTCGACCACTGCTCCAGCTTCTTCTTCTCGGCCGTGAGCGCCGCGCTGGCCGCCGCGATGCCGATCGGGTCGCCCATCAGGATGTCCAGCGGCCACCGCAGGATCGTGATGTGCTCGATGAGCCAGCCGATCCCGGCGGTGAGCAGGCTGCCGATCGGGTCCAGCACGAGCCCGATGGTCTCCAGCGCCATGCCGGCGGAGCCGATGCCGATCGCGACCTTGTCGTTGTCCTTGACGGCCTTGTCCAGGCCCACCGCGGCCTCGAAGAAGCCGGCGCCGGACGCCGCGTTGTCGCTGTCGAACAGTTCCGAGCCGTGGAGGCTGACGTCCTTGCTCTGGTAGTCGTCGCCCACTATTCGAACCTCACGATCGAGTCGACGGCGTCTTGTTCGCCCGCCTGGTACCGCTTCGCCGCCTCGGCGACCTTGTCGGCGAACTCGCCGATGGTCTTGGCGTAGTCGCCGAACTGGTGGTGGGCCTTGTCGGTCCACGTGCTCGCGCCCGCCGCCATCAGCTGGCACGCCGGGTTGATGCCGAACATGCCCGGGTCGCAGACCATCCCGCCGACGAGGTCGGCGGTGCTCTGCAGGTTGCGCTGCAACTCGTCGAGATGCTTGCCGAAGGTGGCCAGGGGTGCCGAATCGACCCGGAAGCCGCCGCCGCTCACCAGGGGTTCGATTCGTCGTCGGGGTGGTCGTCGGCCGGGGGACGGCGGCGCGGGGCCGGCCCACCGGACGGCGGGGCCGGGGGAGCGGCCGGCGGCGGGGTCGGCTCGGCGCTCTCCGGCGCCGCGAAGTCCCCGTCCGGCGGCGGGTCCGGCGGCAGGAACGACCGGACCATGTCGGTCGACTCGCCGTCGCCGTTGATGGTGGCGAAGGAGTCCGCGACGCTGCGTGCGGTCTGGCGCTGCGCTTCGCGCACCGTGCCCATGATCGCCGCGGTCAGCCTGGCCGGCCCCAGCTCGCACGCGCGGTGCCCGAGCTCCAGGTTCGTGAGCGCGCCGTTCGGCGCGAGCGTCACGGTGACCGCGCCGTCGCGGGAGCGGACCGTGGCGCCGGCCGCGGAAAGCGCTTCACTCAGCGCCGCGGCTTTCGACTGCATGTCCCGGACCTGCCGTTCGAGCAGGAGCTGGAAGTCTTCGCCTGGCCCCAGGTTCGGTTGCACGAAATCGACTCCTCGCGACGCCGGGGTGCGGGGCCGGGCCCCATGATCCGGCCAGGCTAGCGCAAACCGGACGTTCATCCGATGATGGCCGGGGGTATGCCTGGTTTTCTCCCCGATGTTGCCCGCGAATGCCCCGATCGGGGTTGACCCGGACCACGCTCCGGGTTGCACGATCCGGGGACATGACACGACTGGACGACCACCGGGCCGCGGGTCTCCCCGCCGGCGCTGGGCGCGATGACCTTCGGCACCGGCTCCTTCTGCGCCGGCGACGACGCTTCCCGCGAGATCTTCCGCGCCTGCGTCGAGGGCGGCGGCACCTGGCGCGCCTCAACGCCGGGCTGCCCGGCTGACCGCGGCCGTGGTGGCCCTCGTCGGCGAGGGTTTCCGGGTGCGGCTCAGCGACCCGCCGCGACCGCGGCCCGTTCGATTTCCGCGCACCGCGCCGCCCAGAAGGCCGCGTCGCGGGGCGCGGCACCGGTCGTCCCGTCGAGCTGTTCCCGCAGGATGTCCGCGTGCCCGGCGTGGCGGCCGGTTTCGGTGAGCACGTGCACCAGGACGTTGAACAGCAGCACGCCCGGACGCGGCCACCACGGCACGTGACCCGGCGAATCGACGGCCAGGGCGGCGATCGTCGCGTCGGAGTGCGCGCAGGCGCGGCGGTAGCGGTCCACGATCTCCGTGCGCGTCTCCGCCGCGGTCGCCCACATGTCGGTGCCGCGCGCGCCGGCGTCGTCCCACCGCGGCACCGGCTCGGGGAACGGCCGGTCGAACACCTCGCCGAAGTACCGCGCTTCGGTCAGCGTCAGGTGCTTGACCAGGCCGAGCAGGTTCGTGCCCGTCGAGGTCAGGGGACGGCGGACGTCGTACTCGCCGAGCCCCTCGAGCCTCCCGACCAGCACCTCGCGGATTTCCCGCAGATCGTCGTGCAGATACCGTTTCGCGAAGTCGTCGATCACCGTTTCCAGCCTGCCAGCTCACCCCACCGGCACGCCACGTACCGCGACCGGCCCGCGGGTCGGGTCCAGTTCGGCCGTCTGGTCCACTCCGGACGGCGTGAGCACGTCGAACGCCTTCGGGGCCGTCGCCGGGTCCGCCGCGCAGATCGGCGCTGTGCCGCCCGCCGCGCACAGGCCGAACGTGTACTGCCCCGCCGTCGGCGTGAACGGCCGCGCCTGGTCGGGGGAGTTGCCGTCCTGGCCGGTCAGCACCACCGCGAACGTCCAACCCGCGCCCGGTGTCCCGAACGCGGACTTCGCCACGCTCACCGTGATGTACCGCGTCGCCTGCGAAGCCTGCACAGACGGCGTCGCCAGCGAAGCGCCCGAAGCGTCGACGAGCGATGGATCCGCGAAGCCCTGTACCTCGATGCGGCGACTCCACGCGTCCTGCGCGGCGATCGAGTACGCCCGGGTCGGGAACGGCGCCGCGGTCGACGTCGCCGTCGCGGCCGGGTCGTGCGCGTAGATCGTCAGCAACTGCGCGCCCAGCGGCGAGCCGAACGTCGGCGACAGGTCGCGGACCTGCGCGCGGAACACCAGGTTCGGGCCCGCGTCGATGACCTGGAACCGCTGCAGGTCGAACGCGCCCGCGTGGAAGTCGCCCGCCGTCGGGTAGGTGTACGTGCCCGGGCCGTTGTCGTCGCCGTCCGGGTCAGCCGCGTCGAGCAGGACCGTGCCGCTGACGAAGTCCGAGCTGATCGTCTTCTGCGCGTAACCCGTCCCTGAGCCGGCGGTGGCGGCCGCCGTGACGACGTTCGCGCCCAGCGGCGTCGGCACCGTCGCGCCGAACTTCCCGTCCGCGGACGCCCGGACCGACAGCACCGACGTCGTCCCGCTGTCGGTGTTCGAGACGGCGAGGTCGACCTGGCTGCCGCCGGGCGCGGTGCCGGTGACCGCTGCGGTCGCGGCCGACACCGACGCCGGAGCGTCGAGGGTGACCGCCAGCGCGGCGGGCGGGGCGTGCGTGACGTACCGGGCGCGGACGTCGGCGGGCTGTTCGGGCAGCCGGCCGTCGGCCACGGCCCGGGCCAGCCGCACCGACTGCGACTGCGCCCAGCTCAGCGGCGCGACCGAACCGGCGGGCTGCCCGGGGGCGAAGCCGATCGACGCCGTGCGCGGGTCCGCGCCGTAAGGCGACGCCGGGACCGCCGGGTTTTCCCACGTCTGCTCGGGAATCAGCCCGGTGCCGCCGGTCTGCGCCCGCATCGCGCTCAGCAGCGCCGCCGCGCCGGCGCGGTCGCCGGTCTGCACGGCCTGTTCGCCGCGTTCGCCCGCGAGCACCGGCCAGAGGTGCCCGGACCCGGTGTTCGTCGAGGGCCACGGCGCCCCGGTCGGCGCGCAGTTCGTCGGGTCCGGTTCGTAGCAGTCGCCGTAGCCGTCCTCGCTGCCCGCCGCGGAAGTCCCGTAGCGGTACCAGCCCGGGCCGGTCGGCGTGTCCCGTTTGATCACGCGGTCCACCACGCCGAGCGACGCGGTGACGTCCGGGTCGTTCGCCGGCAGCACGCCGAGCCGGGTCAGCTCGAGGAACCCGGCGTCGACGACGGCGCGCTGGTCGGCGTCGACCGAGCCGTTGCCCAGGTTGTAGACCCACTCGGAGTCCGGGTCGCCGTTCTTGGTCAGGCGCAGGAAGTACCGCCCGCCGTACGGGCCGGTGGACGTGACCGTCCAGCCCTTGATGCTGCGCTGGAAGTGGTCCGCGGTGGCCCGGTAGACGCGGGCGCGCGCCGGGTCGCCGTTGCGGTCGGCGATCACGCCCGCCGCGACGAGTCCGGCGATCTCGGCGGCGATCGTCGAGGGGGAGTAGCCGCCCTGCTCCTCCCAGCGCTCCGAGCCGAACGCCGGGTCGTGCGCGACGACGAAGTCCGCGGCCGCGCGGATGTGGTCGGTGTAGAGCGTCCGGTCGCGGTCGAGCCCGGCCTGCAACGCCATCAGGATCGGGTACGCGCTCTCGTCGAGCTGGTCACCACCGGAGTCGGGGGCCTTCTTCCCGTTGAGCATGGAGTTGCGCGGGAACCGGCCGTCGGGTTGCTGCTGGCGGCTGAACAGCCACCGGACACTCGCCCGCGCGGTTTCCCGGTCACCCGCGGCGAGCAGGCCGGAGAAGCTTTCGTAGAGGTCGCGAGCGAAGATCTCGCGGTAGGACCCGAAGTAGACGGGCTTGCCGCCCGGCGCGTCACCCGCCGAGACCGCCTGGCCCCACGGGCTGCCGAGCGACGCGACCACGGCACCGGGGAACGTCTTGTCCTCACTGGCCTTCAGCACGTTGGCCGACTGGTAGTAGGCGTCCGAATCCTTGCCCCGCAAGGGAAGCAGCCCGTCGTCGTAGTCGCGCCAGCCGCGCGCGTAGTCGCGGTAGCTCTGGTCGAACGGCGTCCGGAGGCTCGCGCCCGCGGTCTGGACCGCAGCGCGCGCGTCCGAGCCGAAGCCCAGCGCCAGCACGGCCGGCCGGCGCGGCTGCAGGTCCAGCTGCGCGGTCTGCACGACGTTGCCGTTCACCGCCGTCGACGTCGGATCGGTGAGCCGGTGGTCGCGGTCGAGCTGGGCCAGCCCGTCACCGGCGGTGCCGGCGAAGCCGCTGGAGGTGCTGAGGAACCGGCGGTCGGCGCGCAACGCGGCGGCCAGCGGAGTGGCGTAGTCGCGGGCCGGCGCGCTCGACACCGTGTTCGGGTCGGCGCTGACCAGCGCGCTCGTCGCGGGGTCGACGGTCGCGGTGTCGCCGCCGCCGTTGGCCGGGCCGCCACCGCCGTTGCCGTTGATGCTCGCGTCGAACCGCACGTAGACCTTGAGGTCGTTCCCGGACCCCCGCAGCGGTTCCAGGCGCGTCCGGATGAGCACGCCGGTCCGGGCCGGGTCGGTCAGGTAGTCGGTGACCAGCCGGTAGCTGCCGCTGCGCGGGGTCGACGTCACCTCGCAGGCCATCCCGCCCGCGCTGGTGCGGACCGTGTAGGTCATGTCCCGCGCCTGCAGGTCGGTGAACGTCCGGCCGTCGGTCACGGCGAACTGCAGCGTCTCGACGTTCGTGTTGTCGATCACCGGTGCGTAGACGTCGGACAGCACGCCGCCCGCGACCGTGAACCACGCCTTGCTGGTGGTGTTCCGGGCGGTGCCCAGGCAGTCCTTGCGGGCCAGGCCGAAGTGCGCGAGGGCACCCGGTCCCGGATCCGGGGCAGCGGCGGCTGCCGGTGCGGGAACCAGGGCCGCGGCGAGCACCGCGCACAGCACCACGGACGACGTCGACCGAGTCATCCGCCCATCCGATCACGGCGGCCCGCGGCGCACCAGAGCCGAACGCAGCAGGGAAAGCCGTTACCCGTGATTGAGAAATCCGACCGGTGGGTAGCAAACGAACAGTCCCCCGGGGAGGTGAGCGTGGAAGAGCACGGATCGGACGGCTGGCGGTACCGCGGCACGATTTCGCCACGGACGCTGCCGAGCCTGCGCCGGCACCTCGTGTCGTGGCTGCGCAGACGCGCCGGCGACGAGGTCGGCAGGCAGGCCGACGACGTCGTCCTGGCCTGCTGGGAAGCGATGGCTAACGTGCTGGACCACGCCTACCACGGCCGGCCGGGGCTGATCGACGTCCGGGCGCGGATCGACGAGGACGTCCTGATCGTCACCGTCGCCGACCAGGGCCGCTGGACGTCGGTCACCGAGCGGGCCGACGGTGGGCGCGGCCTGCGCCTGATCCAGGCGCTGGTCGACGGGCTCGACCTCCGCTCGACCGACGACGGCACGGTGATCACGCTGACCTGGCCGTTCCCGGCGCGCCGCACCGCCTGAGGGTCAGCCCGCGAGGCTGTCGACGAACCGGGTCGCGACGTCCCGGAGCTTGACGTTGGAGTTCTGCGACTCCGCGATCAGGCGCTTCATGGCGTCGTCGGCGGTGATCCCGTGCACGGCCATGAGAATGCCCTTGGCCTGCTCGATCACCGCCCGCGAGCCCATCGCCGTCTCCAGCTCGGCGGCTCGCTGCCGCGCCCGGTGGTAGCGGCGGGTCGTGCGCAGCCCGAACGAGACGATGGTGGTGTAGAGCGTGAGCAGCCGGGAGTCGGTCTCGGCGAAGCCGTGGTCGCCGAAGCCGAAGAGGTTGAGCGCGCCGCCGAGGGTGCCGTCCACGCGCAGCGGTGCGGCCAGGTAGCTGCCGACGCCGAGGGCGAGGGCGTGCTCGGTGAAGTCGGGCCACAGCGCCCCGGCCGTGGCGAGCGGCAGCCGGACGATCTCGCGGGTCTCGGCCGCGCGCAGGCACGGGCCCTCGCCCGCCGCGTACTGGACGCGGTCGATCTCGACGGCGCGGTCGTCGGTGGACGCGGCGGTTTCCGGCTCGCCGTCGCGGATCGCGGTGATGCTGGCCATGTCGGCCCCCGGCACCGCCCGGACGGCTTCGCCGCAGACGGCGTCGAGGATCTCGCGTTCGGAGGGCTCGGTCTCCAGCGCGCTCGTGAGGTCCGCCATCGCCGCGGTCAGCTCGTCGAGGTGCTCCGCCGGGATCGGGTCACCGGTCATCGCGATCACCTCCGTCCCGGTTCGTGCGCGAACTTTACCCGCGGGCGGCCCGGCCTCGGCGAGCCAGGAGGCAAGCGGTGGCTCCGGCCCGGCGCTCGCTGCTGAACGTCGTGGGTTGGGCGCCGGGGCCACCTCGCGACGACCGGCAGCACAACCCACCCGACAGTCGTCGCTGGACACCACTTACCCGGTGGGCGGGCGGCCAACCCTCAGCGGATCACCACTTTCGCGACCTGGGCCAGGCCGGAGACCCGCAGGACGCGGTCCAGCAGACGGGGCGCGGTCAGGCGCACGTCGTGGGTGGTGGCCCGGTCGAACAGGGCGGCCACCCCGGCGCTGTCGAGGTAGGTCACCCCGGTCAGGTCGACGGTCAGCGCGGCGCCGTCCGCCAGCTCGCGGTCCAGGGCCGCACCGAACCCGGCCGCGTTGCTCATGTCGATCTCGCCGGTCACGGTCAGGATCCGGTCCCCTTCGTCGCCCGCCGAGGCGACCAGCGTGAGTGCCGTCGTCACGAACCGATCCTCCATTCCAGCGTGACGGTGGTTCCGGTCGCGTCGTGCCGGACCGTGACCGCGTCGGCCAGCGCCTCCATCATCGGCATCCCGCGCCCGCGCAGCACGTGGTTGTCCGGGGGAGGCTGCCTCCAGCGGCCGCGGTCGGCCACGGTGACGACCAGGTGCTCGCCGGCGAAGCGGGCGGTCAGGTGCGCGGTCCCTTCGGCGCCGGGGTAGGCGTGCTCGACGGCGTTCGCGCACGCTTCACCCGCGGCGACGAGCACGTCCTGCGCGAGATCCTCCCCGAGCGAGGCGGTGCCCAGCCACGCGCGCAGCCAGTGGCGCGTCGAGGCGAGGCTGTCCGGGTGCGCCGGGAAGTCCAGCTCCAGCGGGGGCACCGACCGGCGGTAGAGCAGCAGCGCGACGTCGTCCTCGTAGCCGTCCGCCGGCCGGAGCCCGCTCATCAGCGTGGTCGCCAGGTCGGCGAGGCCGGCGTCCCGCGCGCCGTGGGCGACCGAGGTGGCCCGGTCGATGCCGTCGTCCAGCGACTCGCGGCGGCGCTCGACGAGCCCGTCGGTGTAGAGCATCAACAGCGATCCGACCGGGACGACCGCCGTGGCCTCCGGCCGCGCGGCGGGGATGCGGACCGCGAGCGGCACGCTCCCGCCGGCGTCGAGGGACTCCGCCGAGCCGTCGCGGTGCACCAGGGTGGCCGGCGGGTGCCCGGCGCTGCTGTAGGTGAGCGTGCCGGTGGCGGGGTCGAGGACACCGCAGAAGACCGTGGTGCACAAGGCACCCGGCAGCCGGTCGGCGAAGCGGTCGAGCGTGGTCAGGGTGTGCGCCGGGCCGTTGGCCTCCAGCAGCAGCGCGCGGCAGGCGCTGCGCAGCTGGCCCATCACCGCGGCCGCGGCCAGGCCCCGGCCGACGCAGTCGCCGACGACGATGCCGATCCGGTCGCCGCCAAGGGGGACGACGTCGTACCAGTCGCCGCCGACCTCCAGCGGCGGGTTCGCCGGTTCGTAGCGCACCGCGAAGCCGTCGGGCAGCTGGGCCGGGCCCAGGATCGAGCGCTGCAGCGCGATGGCGACCTCGCGCTGCCGGTCGTCGCGGTGGGCGCGGCGCAGGGCGTGCGCCAGCGTCCCGGCCAGCAGCGCCAGCAGCGTCCGGTCCTCGGTGCCGAGCGGACGGCGCGGGTCCGGCTCCACCCACAGCGTCAGCCGGCCGCCGGGGTGGTCCAAGGCCGCGCCCACCCCGTCCCCGGCCGCCGTCGCGTGCATCGCCGGGAGCGAGCGCACCTCGTCGAGCTTCGCCCGCAACGGCGCGGCGAGGTCCGTCCACCGCCGGTCGCCGGGGTCGGTGGAGGTGAGTTCCGGCTCGCCGTCACGCGGCCAGGTCACCGCGAGCACGCGCTCGGCCTGCCACAGCTCGCGCAGCAGGCCCAGCGCGGTGCGGAGCACCTCCGGCACCCCGCTGGCCTCGGCGAGGCGCTGGTTCATCGCGGCCAGCGAGTTCTCCCGCTGCACGGCGTAGCGCTCCGCGGTGACGTCGCGGATCGTGCCGACGAGCCGGCGTTCGCCCTGGTCGTCGTGCAGCTCGTTGTACGTGATCGCGGCCCAGACCCGGTGGCCGTCCCGGTGCCGCAGGGGCAGCACGAAGCTGCCCGACGGCTCGGTCCGCGACCGGTTCAGCGCGGCGGAGACCTGCTGGACGGCGACCGGGTCGTCGTCCGGGCCGGGCACCCAGGGGAACGGCGGCGCGTAGGGCAGCCCGTCGGGCCCGAAGCCGAGCAGCTCGGCGCACGCGGCGTTCATCTCGACGACCCGGCCGTCGCCGTCGCAGACGAAGAACCCCTCCTGCAGGGAGTCGATCATCGCCGCGCGCCACCGGGAGTGCTGCGTCCGCAGCCGGGCCAGCCGGATGGTCGTGCGGACGCGGGCGAGCAGCTCCTGCGCGGCGAACGGCTTGACGAGGTAGTCGTCGGCTCCGGCGGCCAGTCCGTCGACGGCGGCCTCCTGGCCGGCGCGGGCGGACAGCAGCAGCACCGGCACGGCGGCGGTGCGCGGGTCGCGCCGCAGCTCGGCGAGCAGGCCGAGGCCGTCCAGCCGCGGCATCATCACGTCGCTGATGATCAGGTCGGGCGGCGCGCCGGACGCGGCTTCGAGGGCCTCGACGCCGTCGTGCACCGCGGTCACCGCGTAGTCCTCGCGCAGCAGCCGGGTCAGGTAGTCGCGCATGTCGGCGTTGTCGTCGGCGACCAGCACGCGGGCGCCCGTCACCGGCTCGGGTGCGGGCTCCGGTTCGCCGTCCGGCAGCCAGCGCAGGGTCTCCTGGACGTAGGGCTCGATCGTCTCGGGGGCGAGCCCGCCCGCCGACGGGCCCGGGGCGACGTGCTCGGCGGGCAGGTGCCCGGTGCCCAGCGGCAGCCGGATCCGGAACGTCGTGCCGGCGCCGGGCGTGCTCTCGACGGTGACGTCGCCGCCGTGCATGCCGACGAGCTCGCGCACCAGGGCCAGGCCGATCCCGCTGCCCTCGTTCGAGCGCGCCCGTACCGACGGGATGCGGTGGAACCGCTCGAAGAGGCGGGGCAGCTCGTCGGCGTCGATCCCGATCCCGGTGTCGGCCACGGTGACCACGGCGTGCTCACCGTCCACAGTGGTGCGCACCCGGATCTCGCCGTCGAAGGTGTACTTGACCGCGTTGGACAGCAGGTTGAGGACGACCTTCTCCCACATCCCGCGGTCGACGTGCACCGGGCGGCCCAGCGGCGGGCAGTCGACGTCGAACCGCAGCCCGGCCCGTTCGACGGCGGCGCGGAACACGCTCGCCAGCTCCGCGGTGAACCCGGCGAGGTCCGCCGGCTCGAAGCGGGCCTGCATCCGGCCGGCCTCGATCCGGGAGAAGTCGAGCAGGTTGTTCACCAGCCGGCCCAGCCGCAGCGCGTTGCGGTGGATGACGGCGACCTCCTCGCGGGCGCGCTCATCGGCGTCGCCGAGGGTCTTCTCCAGCTCGGCGACGGGACCCAGGATCAACGTGAGCGGAGTCCGGAACTCGTGGCTGATGTTCGCGAAGAACGTGGTCTTCGCCGCGTCCAGCTCGGTGAGCTCCTCGGCGCGCTGCTGCTGGGCCCGGTAGGCGAGCGCGCCGTTGACCAGCGCCGCGGTCTGCTGGGCGACCAGCCCGAGGAACGTCCGGTAGGACTCGTCGAGCGCGCGTCCGGCGCTCGCCGCGAGCACGATCACGCCGGCGGCCGCGGTGCCGGGCGCGCCGGGCAGCGGCAGCACCATCGCTTCGACGGGCGAGGTGGACCAGCCTCCCGGCGGCAGCTCGCCGAACGTCGTCCTCAGGTCCGCGACGGTGCGCGGGGTGCCGTCGGCGAGCACCTCCTCGAGCGGCCAGCCGTCCGCGTGCCCCTCGCCGCCGGGGGTGGCGGCGGCGAGAGCCAGGTCGCCGTCGCCGTCACGGACGTGGATCGCGGCGTAGGGGATGTCGGCGCCGGCCCGGCCGAGCACGCCGGCGACGAGTTCGCAGGCCTCGGTGACGGTGCGGGCGATGCCGGCCTGCGCGCCGAGCTCGCGCAGGGTCGCCATCCGGCGTTCGCCGATCACGCGCTCGGTGGTGTCGGTGACCGCGGTGAACACGGCCCGCACGGCGCCCGCGTCGTCGTGGACCGGGCTGTAGGAATAGGTCCAGTAGGTCTCTTCCCAGTAGCCGTGCCGGTTCATCGGCAGCAGCAGGTCCTCCGACCAGGTCGCCTCGCCGGTCGTCATCACGCTGTCGAGCATCGGGCCGATGATGTGCCAGATCTCGGTCCAGACGTCCGCGCCTGGCTTGTCCAGCGCCGGGTGCTTGCTGCCGAGCAGCGGCAGGTACGCGTCGTTGTAGAGGAATCTCAGGTCCGGCCCCCACCAGACGATCATGGGGAAGCGGGAGGTGAGGCAGATCCGCACGGCCGTGGTCAGGCTCGCGGGCCAGCCGGCGGGCTCGCCCAGCGGGGACGACGCCCAGTCGAACTCCCGCATCCGGGCCGCCATCTGGCTGACTCCCGGGAAGACGGCGCGCTGGCCGGATTCCTCGCCGACGCTCATCACACTCCCGGTTCACGCGGCCCCGGGTGAGCCTACCCGCGCCGGGCGTCCGCCGCCGCGTTCAGCCGCCGGAGAGCCAGGTCATCGTCACCGTCGTGCCGTCCTCGCGGTGCACCTGCGCGCTGTGGTCGGCGAGGCTGTCGATGAGCAGCAGGCCGCGGCCGCGCAGCCCGTTCGTCGCGACCGGGGTGCGCCAGGCGCCGTAGTCGGTGACCGTCACCGTCAGGCGGCCGTTCTGGGTTTCGGCGCGGACATCGACCGGGCCCGCTTCGGCGTCGCGGTAGGCGTGTTCGGCGGAGTTGGCCATCGCTTCGTAGCCCGCGAGGACGACGTCCTCCTGGCGTTCTTCGGTCAGGCCGAGCGTGCGCAGCCAGTCCGCCAGCGCTTCGCGCAGCTCGGGCAGCCGGTCCGCCAGCGCCACCATGCGCCGGTGGAACGTGGCCGGGGGCGCGCCCGGGGGGCGGGGGTCGGTCATGCTCCGTCCTCTCCGCGGTGACGCACGTGGATCAGCGCGATGTCGTCGTCGTGCCGGCCGTGGGTCAGCTCGGCCACGAGCTTGTCCCACGCCGGGCCGAGGTCGGCCGCGGCCAGTACCGCGGGAATGCCCGCCAGGAGCCATTCCACACCCAGGGTGAGGTCGCGCGTGCGGCTTTCGACCAGCCCGTCGGTGTAGAGCACCAGATCCGTGCCGCGCGGGAACCCGGTGCCGCGCTCCGGGAACTCGGAGCCGACGCCGAGCGGCTGCGCCAGCGCCTCGCCGATCTCCTCGAGTTCGCCGTCCGGGCGGACCAGGATCGCCGGCAGGTGGCCGGCGTTCGCGTAGGTCAGCGTGCCGTCGGCCGGCCGGTGCACGGCGTAGAAGCAGGTGACGAAGCTTTCGCCGAACAGCCCGCCGGTCAGTGCGGAGACGTTGCGCAGCACTTCCGACGGCGGCAGCTCGAGCAGCGCGTAGCAGCGGATGGCCGTGCGCACCTGGCCCATCACGGTCGCGGCCGTGACGCCGTGGCCGACGACGTCGCCGATGACGAACGCGGTCGCGCCGGACGGGAGCGCGATGACGTCGAACCAGTCGCCGCCCACCTTGCTCCCGGTCGCCGCGGGCAGGTACCGGGTGAGCACGTCGAGGCCGGGGGTGGCGGGCGCGACCGGCAGCATGCTGCGCGAGAGCTCCGAAGCGAGGTTGCGCTCGCGCTCGTACAGGCGGGCGTTGTCCAGCGCGATGGCCGAGTAGGCGGCGATGCCCTCGGCGAGGTACTCGTGCCGCGCGGTGAACCGGTCCGGCCGCGGGTGGCCGAAGAAGAACCCGCCCAGCACCTCTCCGGTGGTCGGGCTGATCACCGACACGGCCAGGTAGCTGCACACGGGCAGGTGCCCCTCCGGCATCCCGTGGTGGGGCGCGTTCTTCCCGAACCGCGGGTCCCGCGTGATGTCGGGGCTGCGGACGGTCCCGGCGCCGTCGAAGGTCGGCGCGAACACCTCGGTGTTGCGCGGCATGGGAAACCGCTCGAACGCCTCGCGCGGCACGCCGGAAAGCGTGTACAGCGTGTAGGACTCGCCGAACTCGTCGATCAGGTTGTATAAGAACGCCCCGAACTCGGCGCCGGTCGCCCGGGTCGCCGCGTCGGTCGCGTCCTGCACGACCCGGTCGATGTCGAGCTGGGCGGTCAGCTCGCGGCCGGTGGAGTGCAGGGCGTCGAGCATCGCGGCTTCGCCGCGCAGCCGCCGTACGGTGCCCGCGAGGTGGGCGGTCGCGGCGTCGACGGCGGCCGCGACGGCCGACGGCGTCCCGCCGACCTCTTCGGTGGTGTAGACCAGGGTGTCGTGCCCGTCGCCGGTGACGGCGACCGCGCCGGTGACCGCTCGGCCCGGCACCAGGTCCGCCAGCACCGCCCGATCGGTCACGGCGACCGCGACGTGGTCGCCGAGCACCGCGCGCGCCTCGGCCGAGTCGAGCGGGCGGACGTCGGTGACCACCGGGGTTCCCGAGCCGTCGACGAACGCCCGGCGCACGGCGTCGAGCAGCTCGTCGAACCCCGGGGCGGTCATCCGGCGGCCAGCGCCTCGGACAGCGACGGGTAGATGGCGAGCTCGTCGGTCAGCCGGGTCAGTTCCAGCGGGCGCAGGGTGATCCGGCCGGTGGCCACCACCCGCAGCGGCGCGGAAACCGTCCGCCCGCGGTGCGCCCGCACGAGCTCGGCCATGCCGGCCGAGGCCAGGAACGTGACGCCGGTCAGGTCGATGACGAGGACGGCCGGCTCCAGGCGCGCGGCGCGTTCGGCCAGCTGCCGCAGCTTCGGTGCCAGCGCCAGGTCGAGGGCGCCGTCGACCCGCAGCACGGCCGTGCCGTCCCGGTTTTCCAGCGCCACCGTGCCCGCTGAGCTCGCCGCGTCCCCGAGTGTGTTCCCCGTCGCGTCGGTTTCGGCCATGGCGCCCATCCTGCCTGTTCCGGGGCGGTCCGCAAAGCCGAAGGAGCCGCTGACACGGCGGTGGACGCCGGGGACCGGCATGATTGATCCCGGTTGAGCAGACAGCCTTCGTGATCACGCGCGCCCACCGGAGGTTCCGGGGGCACTGCCGAAGGCGAGGAGAACACGATGACGGAGCACATGCACAGTGAGGGCCCGGCCACCGCTGTGCCATTCGGCGAATTCCGGATCGCCCGAACGGAGCAGGGCGACGCGGTCGTCATCGAGGTGGCCGGGGACGTGGACACGACCACCGCGCCGGCCCTCGTGCAGGCCGCCGCAGAGGCGCTGGAGGCGGCACCGCCGCTGCTGGTGGTCGACCTGACCCGGGTGGAGTTCCTCGCCTCACCCGGGCTGACGGCGTTGCTGACCATCCACCGCGACGCCGGAGCCGGCACCGCGGTGCGGATCGTCGCGTCCGGCCGGGCGACCCTGCGCCCGATCCAGCTGACCGGGCTCGAGGACAGCCTCTCGCTGTTCCCGACCCGCGAGGCGGCGCTGACCGCGTCCTGAAGCGCGTCCCGGCCGGGGATCAGCCGGCCGGGACAGCTCGGCGCTGCACGGCCAGCAGGGCGACGTCGTCCTGGGCTGCCCGGTTGCCGATCATCGCCGCCATCAGCTGCGCGCAGACCCGTTCGGGGTCGCCCGCGCGCAGGGTGTCCGCCAGCTGCCGCATCCCGGCGTCCACCGGCCGGTCCCGGCGTTCGACCAGGCCGTCGGTGTAGAACGCGAGCACGCTCTCCGGCGGCAGGTCGATCACCGTCGTGCGCCGCCGGGGCCGTCCGATGGTCAGCCCGATCGGCGGGTCCGGCGGCACGTCCAGCAGCCGGCCCGGTTCGCCGGCCAGTGCCTGCGCGGGCGGCAGGTGACCGGCGAGCGACAGGGCGATGGTCTCGCGGCCCGGTTCGATGATCCCGTAGGCGACGGTGGCCATCGCGCCGTGCTCGAAGTGGTTGGCCTTGCGGTCGAGCTTGGCGAGCACCTCGTCGGGGCTCTCGCAGTCGAGGGCGTACGCGCGCAGGGCGCTGCGCAGCCGTCCCATGATCACGGCGGCCTCCAGCCCGTGGCCGGAGACGTCGCCCATCACGACCCCGAGCCGGTCGCCGGGCAGGACGAACAGGTCGTACCAGTCGCCGCCGAGCCCGGTTTCCGCGCCGGGTACGTACCGCGCGCCGAAGGCCAGGCCAGGCACGTCCGGCAGGTTGCTGGGCAGCAGGCTGCGCTGCAGCGCCATGGTGGCGGAGCGGTTCTCTTCGAGCGCTTCGACCTGGATCGCCATCGCGAGGCGGTCCGCGAGCAGCTGCATCGTCGCGACCTCGGCCTCGGTGAACTCCCGGGACGCGACCGATCCGACGTGGAGCACCCCGACCAGCTCGGCCCCGGCGATCATCGGCACGCCGAGCATCGAGCGCAGCCCTCGTTCCCACAGCAGGGAGTTCACGACGGTGGTTTCGTCGACGTGGTCGAGCACGACGGGCTGCCGCTCGAGCGCCACGCGGCCGGCGAACCCGCTGCCGACCTGCACCCGGACGCCCTGGTGGACCTCTTCTTCGATGCCGGCCGCGGCGAACGCCACGAGCTGGCGGCCGCTGGCCTGGTACCGCAGTACGGTCGCGGTGTCGACCTCCAGCACGTCGCGCAGCCGCTGCAGGGTCTCGGCGAGCAGCTCGGCCAGCCCGAGGTGTTCGGCGGGTACGCCGAGGATCTTCTCCAGCTGCTGCAGCCGGTCGTGCGCGCCGATACTCCGGGACATGGAAAGACCCTAGCCGGGAACTCCTTTGCGCTCCTAACCATCCCGGGTTTCGACGGCGGGTCGCCAGGGGTAATCAGCCGGTCGTGAGCGTCGACTTGGAGTGGGTGGCCGTGCTGCGCCACGGTCAAAGCAGCGGGAACGTGGCCCGGGAAGAGGCGGAGTCGGCGGGCGCGGACGTGATCGACATCGCCGAGCGCGACGCCGACGTGCCGCTGACCGATCTGGGCCGTGAGCAGGCGAAGGCCGCGGGGGAGTTCTTCACCGAGCGCCCACCGGACCTCGTGGTCACCTCGACCTACCGCCGGGCCTGGGACACCGCGCTCCTGGCCGCGCCGGACGGCGTGGCGGTCGTGCCGGACGAACGGCTGCGCGACCGCGAGCTCGGCGTGCTGGACCTGCTGACCTCGCACGGCGTCCGCGAGCGGTGGCCCGACGAGCTGCGGCGCAAGCGGCGGCTGGGCAAGTTCTACTACCGGCCGCCGGGCGGGGAGTCCTGGGCGGACGTCGTCCTGCGGCTGCGGTCCCTGCTGCGCGAGCTGAGCGCGGACCACCCCGGCGAGCGCGTCCTGCTGTCCGCCCACGAGATGACCGTCTACGCCCTGCGCTACCTCCTCGAAGGCCTGCCGGAACCCGACCTGCTGCGCGTCGCCGGCGGCACCGAGGTCCCGAACGGGTCGGTGACGGCCTGGGAGCGTGACCGCGACGGCGCGTTCACCATGGTGCTGGCCCAGGAGGTCGGTCACCTGCACGCCACCGACACCCCGCCGACGGCGGACGACGATGCCGCGCAGCAGCTCTCCTGACCCGGCGCCGATCAGCCCGGCCCTGTTGCGGGACCGGCGGATCGGCACCGGCGACCGCGGCACCGTGCTCGTCGTCGGGGGCGCCCGGACCGTGCCGGGCGCCCCGGCGCTGTCCGGCACCGCCGCCCTGCGCGCCGGCGCGGGCACGCTCCAGCTCGCGGTCAGCGAACGGCACGCGGTCGCGCTCGGCGTGGCGGTGCCCGAGTCGTCGGTGTTCGGCCTGCCGGAGACCGGGTCCGGTGCGATCGCCGGCGACGCCGTCGACCGGCTGGCCGACGTGCTGCCCGGCGCCGGCACCGTCGTGGTCGGTCCCGGGCTCACCGGCGCCGAGGAGACCGAGGATCTGCTGCGGCACCTGGTTCCCGCCATCGCACCGGACGCGCGGGTGGTGCTCGACGCGTTCGCGCTCGGCGCGCTCAGCCGGGCGCCCGAGCTCGCGAAACCGCTGTCCGGCCGGCTCGTGCTGACACCGAACCGGACCGAAGCCGCGTTCCTCGACGACTGCTCCGAAGAGGACGTCGACGACCTCGAAACCGCGGTCCGGATCGCCGAGCGCTACGACGGTGTCGTGCTGCTCTTCGGCGTGGTCGCCGAGCCGGGCGGCCGGACCTGGCGCGACGGCAGCGGCCACGTCGGGCTCGCGACGTCCGGCAGCGGCGACGTCCTGGCCGGGCTGACCGGCGGCTTCCTCGCCCGCGGCGCGGACCTCGACCAGGCCGCCTGCTGGGCGACGCACGTCCACGCCGTGGCCGGGCAGCGGCTGATCCCGGACACCGGGACCACCGGCCTGCTCGCGCGGGAGCTGGTCGACGAGATCCCCCGCGTGATCGCCGAGCTGGAGCGCTGAGCCCTACCGCTGGGCGGTCGGGCGCACGACGATTTCGTTGACGTCGACGCCGTCCGGCTGCCCGATCGCGTACGAGATCGCGCCGGCGATCGTGCCGGGCGCGAGCGGCACCGCGCGGTAGGTGCGCATCGCCTGCCGCGCACCGGGTTCGGTGATCGTGTCGGCCAGCTCGGACTCGACGACGCCCGGCGACACGGTCGTGACGCGGATGCCGGATTCGGCCTCCAGGCGCAGGCCCTCGGTGATCGCGCGGGCGGCGTACTTCGTGGCGCAGTACACCGCGGCCGTCGGCACCACCTGGTGCGCGCCGGTGGAGGCGATGGTCACGAAGTGCCCGCCGCCCTGCCGCCGGAAGTGCGGCAGCGCGGCCGCGATCCCGTGCAGCAGGCCGCGGACGTTGACGTCGAGCATCCGGTCCCACTCGTCGACCAGCAGGGAATCCAGGCGCGACAACGGCATCACGCCGGCGTTGGCGACGAACACGTCGAGCCGGCCGTGCGCTTCGACGGCGGCGTCGGCGAAGGCGGCGACCTCCGCGCGGTCGGTGACGTCGAGGCGGTGCACGTCCGCGGTGCCGCCGGCGTCGTGGATCTCCTTCGCCAGCGCGGTGAGCCGGTCTTCCCGCCGGGCGCCGAGCACGACGTGGTGGCCTTCGCGGGCCAGCCGCAGCGCGGTGGCGTGGCCGATGCCGCTGCCGGCGCCGGTGATGAGGACGGTCTTCACTCGGTTCCTTCCGGGAAGTCGGCGCCGAGGGTGACCTCGCGCCAGGTGTCGAACCCGGCTCGCAGGGTGTCGAGCCGGGCGGTGGCGATGGCGTAGGCGGCCTTGCCGAGCAGCAGCCGCAGGGGCGGCTCGTCGGCGTCGACGGCGGTGAGGATCGCCTCGGCCGCGCGGACCGGGTCGCCCGGCTGGTGGCCGTAGGTCGCGGTGGTCGCGGCCCGGGCGCCGGCCGTCTCGGCGTAGTCGTCGATGCGGGTCGCCGACTGGCGCATCGAGGGGCCGGACCAGTTGGTGCGGAAGGCGGCGGGCTCGACGATCGTCACCTTGATCCCCAGCGGTGCCACTTCGGCGGCCAGCGACTCGGAAAGCCCTTCCACCGCGAACTTCGTCGCGTGGTAGTAGCCGGTGGCGCCGAAGGCGGCGAGCCCGCCGAGGGACGACACGTTCACGACGTGTCCGCTCCGCCGGGCCCGCATACCCGGCAGCACCGCCTTCGTGACGTCGGCGAGGCCGAAGACGTTGGCGTCGAACAGGCGCCGGACCTCGTCGTCCTCGCCCTCCTCGACCGCGGCCAGGTAGCCGTAGCCGGCGTTGTTGACCAGGACGTCGATCCGGCCGAACGCGGTTTCGGCGCGCTTCACCGCGTCGGCGACCTGCGCGGGGTCGGTGACGTCGAGCGGCAGGACCAGCGCGCGATCGCCGTGCCGGCCGGCGAGGTCGGCGACCCGCGCGGGGTCGCGAGCCGTGACGACGGCCCGCAGGCCGCGGTCGAGCACGGTTTCGGCCAGGGCGCGGCCGAGGCCGGTGGAGCAGCCGGTGATGAACCAGACAGCGCTTTCGGGCATGACGAAGTACTCCGTCCACTGTGGAATGACAGAAAGGGGTTTCTCAGCCGGCGGCGAGACTGCCGAGCAGGGCGAGCCCGGCTTCCGATGGACTGCCGGGTTCGGCCTGGTAGACCACCAGCTGCTGGCCGGGCGCGCTGTTCACGGTCAGCGCCTCGTAGCTCAGCACGAGCTCGCCGACCAGGCGGTGGTGGAACCGCTTGGTCTCGTGCGTCTTCTGCCGGATGTCGTGGCGCGCCCACAGCCGGCGGAAGTCCGCGCTCTTGACCGACAGCTCGCCGACCGTCTCGATCAGCTGAGGGTCGTCGGGGTCGATCCCGGCGGCGACGCGCAGGCCGCCGACGGTGTTGACCGCGACGCGCTCCCAGTCCGGGTAGAACTCGCGGGCGTCCGGGTCCAGGAACACCAGCCGGACCAGATCACCGCTGTGGGCGTGCCCGGCGAACAACGCCTCGCCCAGCGCGTTGTGCGCGAGCACCTCGAGGCAGCGGCCGAGCACGAGCGCGGGCGTGTCCGGCCAGCCGTCCATCAGCCGAAGGAGGTTCGGGCTGACCTGCTCCCGCCGCCGTGCGCGCCGGCGGCGGGCCGGCGCCGGCTGCGCCAGCCGGTGCAGGTGGGCGGTGGCGTCCTCGTCGAGGGCCAGCCCGCGGGCCAGCGCGTCGAGGACCTGCGCCGAGGGGTTGCGCTCCCGGCCCTGTTCCAGGCGCACGTAGTAGTCGGTGCTGACGCCGGCCAGCACCGCGACCTCCTCGCGGCGCAGGCCCGCCACCCGCCGCGACCCGCCGGCGGGCAGGCCAAGCTCCGCCGGTCCCACCTGTTCGCGGCGGGCGCGGAGGAACTCTCCGAGCGGGTTTTCCTGGGACATGCTCCAAGGCTAACGCCGATCGGGCCGGGGAGGGTGGCCGCGCCGCACCCACCCTCACGCGCACGTGAGCCGGATCGGCTGCGCAGCAAGGCGGGCGGCAGTGCGAAAGGCCCCGAAACTTTCCGAAAATCGTTGACCGGTCCCGGGTGGCGAACGAACGATTCTCGCAGCTGCGCGCGCCTCATCCTCCCGGAAAGGATTCGTCTGGTGCGAAGACTCCTCACCGCCTTCCTCGCCGCCGTGCTGTCGATCGCGGCGGCCATCGTGCTGGTGGTCACGGCGCAGCCCGCGTCGGCGGCCACGCTGACCAAGGTGACCGGCTTCGGCGACAACCCCAGCAACCTGAACATGTACGCCTACGTCCCGGACCACGTCGCCGCCAAGCCCGCGCTGCTGGTCGCGTTGCACTACTGCACCGGCTCGGCCTCGGCGGTGTTCAACGGCGACGCGCACGACTACGTCACCGCGGCCGACCAGTACGGCTACGTCATCGTGTTCCCGGAAGCCACGCGCAGCGGGCAGTGCTTCGACGTCTCCTCGCCGCAGGCCCTCACCCGCGGCGGCGGCAGCGACCCGGTCGGCATCCTGTCGATGGTCGGCTACGCCGAGCAGCACTACAACGTCGACCCCGCACGGGTCTTCGTCACCGGGTTCTCCTCCGGCGCGATGATGACGAACGTCCTCGCCGCGGAGTACCCGGACGTGTTCGCCGCGGGCTCCGCGTTCATGGGCGTGCCGGCCGGCTGCTTCGGCACCACCGACGGGTCGAGCTGGAACAGCCAGTGCGCCAACGGCCAGATCATCAAGACCGCGCAGCAGTGGGGCGACCAGGCCCGGCAGATGAGCGGCGGGCGCAGCGGCCCGTACCCGCGGATGCAGCTGTGGCACGGCACCGCCGACGACACGCTGCACTACCCGAACTTCGGCGAAGAGATCAAGCAGTGGACGAACCTGCACGGGGTGAGCCAGACGCCGTCGGCCACCGACCAGCCGCAGTCCGGCTGGACGCGCACCCGCTACGGCAGCACCGGAGCGCAGGCGCCGGTCGAGGGGATCAGCGTCCAGGGCGCCGGGCACGTGCTGCCGCAGAACGGGATGGTGGCGTACGCGATCGCGTTCCTGGGCCTGAACAGCGGTTCGGCGGCGACGACGTCCCCGTCGCCGTCCGCGGGGACCACGCTGGGCAGCGCGGCGAGCGGGTCCGGCCGCTACTTCGGCACCGCGGTCTCGGCGAGCAAGCTCTCGGACAGCGTCTACACCGGCATCCTGAGCCGCGAGTTCTCCATGATCACGCCGGAGAACGAGATGAAGATCGACGCCACCGAGCCCGCGCAGAACCAGTTCTCCTACGCCAACGCCGACCGGATCGTCAGCCAGGCGACGAGCCAGGGCGCCCGGATGCGCGGGCACACGCTCGCGTGGCACTCGCAGCAGCCCGGCTGGATGCAGAGCATGGAGGGCTCGGCGTTGCGCTCGGCGATGCTGAACCACATCACCCAGGTCGCGACCCACTACCGCGGCAAGATCTACGCCTGGGACGTCGTCAACGAGGCCTTCGCCGACGGCAGCACCGGAGCCCGGCGTGACTCGAACCTGCAGCGCACCGGCGACGACTGGATCGAGGCGGCGTTCCGCGCCGCGCGGGCGGCCGACCCGGGCGCGAAGCTCTGCTACAACGACTACAACACCGACGACTGGAACCAGGCGAAGACCCAGGCCGTGTACCGCATGATCCAGGACTTCAAGTCCCGCGGCGTGCCGATCGACTGCGTCGGCTTCCAGTCGCACTTCAACAGCGCCAGCCCGGTGCCGTCGAACTACCGGACGACGCTGCAGAACTTCGCCGACCTCGGCGTCGAGGTGCAGATCACCGAGCTGGACATCGAAGGGTCGGGTACCACGCAGGCGGACAACTTCCGCACGGTCACGAACGCCTGTCTCGCGGTGGCGCGGTGCGCCGGGATCACCGTGTGGGGCATCCGCGACACGGACTCGTGGCGGGCGTCCGCGACGCCGCTGCTGTTCGACGGCAACGGCCAGAAGAAGGCGGCCTACACCGCGGTCCTCGACGCGCTGAACGGCGGCGCGACCACGCCGCCGACTACCACGCCCACCACGCCCACCACCACGCCGCCTCCGCCGACGACCACGACCCCGCCGCCGGGTGGCTGCACCGGCACCTACGCCAAGACGGCGGAGTGGAACGTCGGCTTCAACGGCCAGGTGACGGTGACCGGCTCGGACAACTGGGTGCTCACCATCACCTTCCACGCGCCCCAGAAGGTCATCGGCAGCTGGAACTACACCGGCACCTGGGACAGCACCGGGTACGTGCTGACCGCGCGGCCCACCGGGAGCGGCAACGTCATCGGCTTCACCGTGCAGCACGGCGGAAACCTGACGGACCCGACCGTGACCTGCGCGGTGGGCTAGAACAACCGGCCGACCTCGGCCGCGGGCGGTTCCTCCAGGCTCAGGAGGAACCGCTTGCGGGTGAGGCCGCCGGCGTACCCGGTCAGGCCGCCGCTCGTGCCGACCACCCGGTGGCAGGGCACGATGACGCTGATCGGGTTCCAGCCGTTGGCGTTCCCGACCGCCTGCGCGGCGCCGGGGTCGCCCAGTTCGGCGGCCAACTGCCCGTACGTGCGGGTTTCGCCGTACGGGATCTTCGTCAGCAGGGCCCAGACCTGCTTCTCGAACGCCGAGCCGCGCGGCGCGAGCTCGAGGTCGAACTCGCGCCGCGTGCCCGCGAAGTACTCGCCGAGCTGGGCTTTCGCGGCTTCGAAGCCGTCGTCGTCGCGGCGGCCGAGGTCGGTCAGGCGCGGCGTCCGGAGGTGGCCGTCGAAGTAGAGCCCGGCCAGCGCCTCGCCGTCGCCGACCAGGGTCAGCGGACCGATCGGGGACGCGATGACGGCGTGCTTCATGCCGCCCAGCCTACGGGTCAGCCCTGGCTGGTCTTCACCGAGAGCGAGTCGACGCTCATCTCCGCGCCGGGTGTGATGTCCGCACTCGGGGAGGTGCAGCCGCACACCTTGTTCGGGTAGGAGCCGCCGATCGCGACGTCGAAGATGACGAAGAAGCCGTGGTCGACGGCGGCCTTCCAGGTCGCGTCGGACACCTGGTTCTGCTTCACCGAGAACGTCTGGGTGCCGTCGAGGGAAAAGCGCAGTTCCTCGGCCGCGGCGTCGCGGCGGTCCACGACGACGGAGTAGGTGTGGTAGCCGTCCTGGCAGCCCGCGCAGTCCTGCAGGTCGCTGGTGATGCCGTCCGGGTCGTGGCACTCGCCCTGCCACTGTCCACAGTGGAAGGTGGTGGAGTGCTTGCTCAGTGCGTTGACGTCTTCCATGACGTCCAGCTCGCCGATGCTCGGCCAGTTCGTCGCGCCGACCGGGCGGGCGTCGGCGCCCATCGCCCAGAACGCCGGCCAGTAACCGAGGCCGCTCGCGGGGGAGGGCTGCTTGAGCGTCGCGCTGATCTCCAGCTGACCGCCCGCGGGAGCGGCGAAGTCGGTGCGCTGCGTCTCGATCCGGCCCGAGGTCCACTGACCGTTCGCGTCCCGCAGCGGCTTGATCGCCAGGTGGCCTTGGCCGTCGTGGTAGACGTTGGCGGTCGAGTCGGTGGCCGTCTCGAGTTCGCCGGTGCCCCAGTTCGCCGCGCCACCCGGGTAGCCGGTTCCCCTGTCGTAGAGCCAGTCCTGGGTGTTCAGGCCGGTGCCGGCGGCACCGTCGAAGTCGTCCTGGAAGACCGTGGTCCAGGTTTCCTCGGCGTGCGCCGGCGCGGCGGTCAGGACGAAGGACAGGGATGCCAGCACAGCGGTGAGCCGCTTGACGGTGCGCATGAGGTCTCGCTTCCGGAGGGGAATGGGGTCGTCCACGACCTGCGAGGCCCTCCACTGTCACCGCCGTCCGCGCCCGCGTCAAGGGATGTGCCCGGAAGTACCCGGCACGCGGTACCCGTGGGCAGTCCCGGGGGAGTCGCGTTTGGAATTCCTCGGTCCCGGGAACCGCGCGGGCCGGGTGGTGCGGTGGTCTGGACCTTCTTTCGAAGGGTTGCCAGGTAACGAAACCGGAGGCATAGTTTGTTGGCGTCCACAACGAATCCTGCGAACCGCCCTCGGATGTCCTTTCCGGACTCCGCCGTCTCCTCACCGTGGAGGACACCATGATCTCCCGTCGCTCGTTCCTCGGCCTCACGGCGGCAACGCTCGCCACGGCGGTCCCCCTCGCGCGGGCCGCGTCCGCCGCGACGCCGGACACGTTCGGCCTCAAGCTGGTGAACAATTCGGGCTCCGGCACCGTGTACGCCTACGTAACCGGTACGACGCCGGACGGGCGCCTGGTGCTGCTGCGCGCCGACGGCACGCCGTACTACCCGGACTCGCCGTCGGCGCCGACGACCCCGCTGCCGGAGGACTGCGCCATTCCGATCGCTTCGGGCGCGCAGGTCCAGGTGCCCAAGATGGGCGGCGCGCGCATCTACGTCGTCACCGACGCCAAGCTGGACTTCTTCCTCGACCCGGGGCCGAACCTGGTGCACCCGAGCTTCCTGAACTCCGGCGATCCCAACTTCGGGAAGAACTGGTCGTTCAGCGAGTTCACGTTCAACGACACGCAGCTGTTCGCGAACATCAGCTACGTCGACTTCGTGGGCATCCCGATGGGCCTTTCGCTGGCTTCCGGGTCCGGCACGTCGACGGTCGACGGGCTGCCCGCGGGTGCGCTGGACCAGATCGCCTCGGCGCTGACGGGGCTGGGCGGCGAGTGGGCCGGCCTGGTGCAGACGGGCGGCGGCGGGAACCTGCGCGTACTGTCGCCGCACCACCACGCGGCGCAGTTCGGCGGGTACCTCGACGCGTACATCGACCAGGTGTGGCAGAAGTACGCGGGCACGGAACTGGTGGTGGACTCGCAGAACCCGGGCCTGGGCACGTTCACCGGCCGCGTTTCCGGCGATCAGCTGGTGTTCGGCTCGGAATCGTTCGCGAAGCCGTCGACGGCGGACGTGTGGAGCTGCGACAGCGGCCCGTTCGCGCTGGCGGCGGGAGCGAGCGACGCGCGCAAGGCGATCGTCCCGCGCCTGGCGGCGGCCCTGAACCGCACGACGTTGCTGGACAACCCCACCCAGCCGACGGCCGAGGACCCGGCTCGCTTCTACGGCGGCGACGCGACCAACCACTACGCGCGGATCGTCCACTCGAAACTGCCGGACAACCGGGGCTACGCGTTCCCGTACGACGACGTGAGCCCGGGCCCCGACTTCAGCGGCGCGGTCTCCGCGGGCGACCCCCAGGTCCTGACGATCACGATCAACCCGGCGCACGGCTGAGGCAGTGCGAAAACTGTCGGTGGTGACGGCTAGCCTCATGGACATGAACACGGACGACGCGACGGTCCCGGCGGACCAGCTGACCAAGGGCCAGTGGTTCTGGCACGAGCCGGCGCCGGGCCTGCCCGCGTGGCAGCTGCAGGTGACCTCGGCGGAGCTGCTGGAGGACTCCGTCGAGATCTTCACCACTGACGAGGAGAGGGAGTTGGTTTCTTATCCGCGGAACCGGCTGGTGCGGCTGGCCCAGGCTGCTTGAGGTTGTGAGGTAGGGCACTTCGGGGCCGGGGCCGGGAAGGTTGGGGCCAGGGGGCCGAGGGGGCCGGGGGCCGAGGGGGCCGGGCCGAGGGCCGGAAGGTTGGGCCGAGGGGCCGGGAACAATGCGTTGCGCTGACCAACTCTTCGGGGGCTACTGCCGCAGATCGCTGGCTTCGCGGCTGTTGCCGCGAAACGTCGCGGCAAACCCTTGTGTGCAAAGGGTTCCTGACGAGGTGCCACGCGCGCGAGGTTGCGAGCCAGCTCAGCTTCTAGCGACCTGCGCATGCCTTTGCGGCAATCGTCGTGTGCAAGAGTCCTTGCGTAGTGCGATCCTGGCCCCGCGCCCCGCGCCCCGCGCCCCGGCCGCCATTCCAAGCTGCCGCCGAAGGCTCGGCGCTGCTCAGGGCGGGTTCTCGTCCCTCAAGGCCGCCGGGCGCCAGGTCATGTGGATCGTTGTCCCGTGGTCGCCTGTGTCGATGTCGGACTGGTCCGTCACCTTGTCGATCAGCACCAGGCCTCGGCCGCCAGTGGTGCGCAAGCCGGACTGGCGTGGGCGCGTCGCCGGGATTCCGCGGCCTGTGTCCGTCACCGTCACCGTTACCGCGTCGCCGGTGCGGGCGGCCTGGAGGCGGGCCCAGCCGTTGCCTTCCGGGTATGCGTGAGCCGCTACGTTCGCCAGTGCCTCGTACGTGGCCAGCGTGATGTCGTGCGTGCTGCCCGGGTCGAGCGGGAGCTGGCCCAGCCAGTGGGTCAGCTTGCGGCGCAGGACGGCCATCTCGTTCGGCAGCGCGCGCGCGAGTTCTTCGAACGTCGAGGTGACCACGGCGCCCGTGCGCGCCGGTGCCGTGGTCCCGGTTTGGTCGGCGTCGGTGCTCTCGCCCGTGTCGACGCCAGAGTCCGCGGTATGTCGATGCACGATCCACTCCCATCGTCAGCCGTTCGGGCTTCTCTGGTGAGCTACCCACCGTGCCGGGGTCTTACCCGTTGTGCTTTGCGTGATCTCGCGCTACCGTGAAAGTGCTCCTCGCGGACGCTGGCCCCTTGGCCGCCCCGAGGAAGCTCCCGGATCCAGGCCGATCGGCCTTCTTCCTCATTCCCGGCCTCGCCGTTCGCACGGGCCGGCCACCTCATCAGGAGACTTCCATGTCTTACCACGGAATCCTTGACCTGTCAGGGAAAACCCCCTTCGTCCGCACCGGCTACCGGCCGGCCCCGGGCGACATCGCACTCCCGCTTTCCGCCGTCCGCAACCACAAGCTGCGTCCCGGCGACGAAATCACCGGCACCGCCGAGGAAATCACCAGCGTCAACGGTGCCGACCCGGCGACGCCGCGTCCGAGCTTCACCGAGCTGGTCCCGGTGCACCCGGACGAGCGCCTGCTGCTCGAAACCACCCCGGCGCGCCTGCTGCCGCGCGTCATCGACCTCGTCACCCCGCTCGGCAAGGGCCAGCGCGCCCTCGTCGTTTCCCCGCCCAAGGCCGGGAAGACCACGGTGCTGCGTGAGATCGCCCACGGCATCTCGGTCAACCACCCGGAGTGCCGGCTGATGGTCCTGCTGGCCGACGAGCGCCCGGAGGAGGTCACCGAGCTGAGCCGAACCGTGCGCGGCGAAGTGATCGCGTCCACATTCGACCGTCCGCCCGCCGAACACGTGGCGGTGGCGGAACTCGCCGTCGAGCGCGCGAAACGCCTGGTGGAGCGCGGTGAAGACGTCGTGCTGCTGCTCGATTCGCTGACCCGCCTCGGCCGCGCGTACAACCTTTCGGCCCGTCCGTCCGGCCGCACGCTGTCCGGCGGCGTCGACGCGGCCGCGCTGCAGCCGATGAAGCGGATCCTCGGCGCGGCCCGCAACCTCGAGGGCGGCGGATCGCTCACGATCGTCGCGTCGGCACTCGTCGAAACCGGGTCCCTGGCCGACACGGTGTTCTTCGAAGAGCTGAAGAGCACCGGCAACGCCGAGCTGAAACTCGACCGCAAGACGGCCGAGCGTCGCATCTTCCCCGCCGTCGACGTCGCGGCGTCCAGCACCCGCCGCGAAGAACTCCTGGTCACCCCGGGCGAACTCGCCGCGATGCGCGAAGTCCGCCGTGCGTTGCCCGGCCCGCACGCGATCGAGCAGCTGCTCGACCAGCTCCGCAAGACGGGCTCGAACGCCGAATTCCTCCTCCGCGTGACGGGCGCCGCACTGCCGGCCGCGGCCTAGCTTTCGCGGCGTTCCCGGAGTTCACCGATCACTTTCTGCCCGACGCCACGGGCTTCGTCGGCGCTGGCGGGCGGATCACCTTCGCCGGGCTCGTAAAGGTTGTCGTCCGCTCGACCCGGGTCCGACGTGCCGGGCCGCGCGATCTCCGGTTGTTCGTTCGCTTCGGACATCATTGAGTACCTTTCGGCAGCCCACCTCGTCACCGAGGTGGCTGATGAGGGGTGGCGGGCGGGTAGGAGGCTCGTTCGGGCCCGCGGTTCAAGGCCGCGACGAGAAAGCCCAGCCCGACAACGGTGACGACGAGCGGAGCGGCCCCCGGCACGGCGGCCCACCACCCGACCCCACCGGCGGCGACGGCCCACGCCGCGACGAAAGTGCGCTTCGCTGTGAGGGGATAGGGTTTAGGCAGCTCGCGCAGCGCCGCCGCGCCGAGCACGAGAACTCCGGCCAAGCCCACGAGCAGCACGGTCCAGTACACGGAATGTCCTCCTTCGGGGAGTCGGGCATCTGCGCACGGACTACCCGCGTCGAACGCCGCCAAGCCGTGGCGCCGGGCACACCCCGGCCGCGGCCCAAGAATCGCGTTCGGGGCCACGCACGGCACGCATGCACGGGCGCAGGAAGCACGTCCGGTCCGCCCGCGCGACGGCTGTGCTGGGCACCCGTGGCAAACCGGCCACTCCGGAGTCCCGCGCGACGGCTGTGCCGGGCATCCGTGGCAACCAGCCACTCCGGAACCCCGCACGCGTCAACCCGCGACGGCCGGACCCAGCAGCCTCGGCAACCGGCCACCCGTCAGCCCGCGACGGTCACACCCTCAGCTACCCCGCCCCGTCGCACGCTGCAGCTCGTCGATCCGCGCCGACGCTTCGGCCTTCGTCAAGCCGTCCGGCACCTCTTGCCCGGCCTCCTGCGCCAACGTCTGCAGGTAGGACTTCTGCGGCCCGGTCATCGGCTCGTCACCGGTCGTCCAGTCGCTCGGGTCCTTCTCCGGGTTGGGCTCCACCTGGTCCGTCATCACGCCTCCAATCGAACGTGTGTTCGCTTGAATCCGACTCTAGCGCAGGGGTCCGACGATCGCCGGTCACGAGCCGGCCGGCGGGGTGCTCGGCGCGCCCGCCTCGTGGCCCGGCCGCCCGCGGGTCCGCCGGTCGTCCTTCATCTGCTGTTCGTGCAGGTGCCGGCGGCCGCCGGTCAGGGACTCCAGCAGTGCGCGCTCGAGGTCGCGACCGGCCTTGTAGTAGCCGTCGTCGTACTCCTCGACGAGCTGGAACGTCCACCGATCGGGTACCACGTTCAGCCCGATCAGCTCCTCGGAGATCCGCCGCGCCCAGTCCGCGTGGCCGGCCTTCTCCAGGGCGTCCACGGCTTCGCCCAGCGCCAGGTCCGCGCTGCCGGTCAGCTGGTGGAACGAATACAGGTGCCCGCGCGCCCGCTCGATCGTCTCGAGCGCTTCGGTGACCTTGCCGACCGCCGAAACCGTGGCGGCGTCGTAGTTGTCGACCATGCGCGGAAGGTGCCCCGTCCGGGGATTTCTACACCTCCCGGAACGGGGCACACCTGCCCGTAGCGCGCAAACTCAGGCCGTGGGCCGCGTCGCTCCCGCGTACTCGCTCAGCAGCGGCGAGATCTTGACGACGTCGCCGCTCGTGGGTGCGTGCACCATCTTGCCGTCGCCGATGTACATCCCGATGTGGGACACGGGGGAGTAGTAAGCGACCAGGTCGCCCGGCTGCAGCTGGTCGCGCGGCACCGGCGTGCCGAAGCCCGCCTGTGCCGACGACGTCCGGGGCAGCGAGATGCCGGCCTGCTTGTAGGCCCACTGCATCAGGCCCGAGCAGTCGAACGTGCTCGGCCCGGTGGCGCCCCAGACGTACGCGCTGCCCAGCTTGCTCAGCGCCGCGTCGACCGCCTTCTGCGCCGCCGTGGAGGCCGCCTTGACGACCGGCGCCTTGCCGCCGGTGTCCTTCTGCGCGGCCTTGTCGGCGGTGCTGAGGTTCTTGCTCTGCGCCTCGATCTGGTCGATCTGCGCCTGGAGGTTCTTCTTCTTGCCCTCGATGTCCGACGCCAGCTTGGCGGCGGCGTCCCGGGCGTCCTGCGCCCGCTTCGCCGCGTCCGTCGCCGACTTCTCGGCAGCCGCGGCCTTCTCGGCCGCGCCGCTGAGGTTGTCCATCGCGGAGTTCTTGTCGGTCGCGATGACCTCGAGGGCCGCCGAGCGGTCCAGGAAGTCCTGCGTCGACGTGCCGGCCAGCAGCGCCGACAGCTTGTTCAGCTGAACGCCGCTGGTGAACGACGCACCGGCGAACTTGTCGACCTGCGTCTGGTACTTCTGCTTCGCCTCGGTGGCCTGGGCGCCGGCGTCCTTGGCGGCGGTGACGTCGGCGTTGGCCTTGTCGAGCTGGCCCTGCTTGGCGGTCAGGTCGTCCTGGGCCTTGAGCAGGTCCTCGTTGAGCTTCTCGGCCTGGCCCGCGAGGTCGCGGTACTTGGCGAGGGCGTCGGACCCGGCGGGCGGGGCCTGGAGGACGGGGATGGGGGCGGCGGTGGCCGTCGGCTGGGCCATGGTGACGACAGTGATCACCGAGGCCGCGGCGAGGGCACCTGACACCACGCGCTTGACGGGATGCGAACGCATTCTCGCGCGGGTCTCCTTTGCTGATCGGCCGCCGTCGGGCACCGGGGCGAGTCGGGGGCCTCGCCGTGTCCGGCGCGTGCTCGACCGCAACAGGAAGAGCACGCGGTGGGGTCCGGTACCCGGCAGGGGGTATCGGCGGCGATCTCGCGTCGCCGTCTCATCGACGACCGGGGGCCGCGAGATCTCGAACAGGTTACGAAAAGAACACGGGAACGTCCAGGGCTGGCCGGTGACAACTCTCCGTGACGGTGAGAAACACGGCTGGACCAGTGGCAACCAAGCCGGCTGTGGCTGGGATTACATATCGTGACGGCATTCAATTACCCTACCTCCCTAGGGTATCAATGGGCGCTGCTCGGCAGCGGGGGTAGCTTTGTACGGCCCTTGTATCCGGCCGGGTGATCCTGATGATCGTCAAGGAATTCCGACCAGTGGAGGACAGGGATGTTCACGAAGGCCGCCGTCCTGACGGCACTGACTTCCGCGGCGCTGGCGGCGTTCGCCGTGGCCGTACCGGCGCAGGCCGCGCCCGCGGCCACGACGGCGCTGCCCACGGCGAACATGGAGGCCGTGCTGAAGGCGGCCCAGATCGACCCCCGCCGCGCCGACGACACCCAGACGCCGGGCGCGCACGACAGCGTCCTGCTGGTCGAGCAGGCACTGCAGGCGAAGGGCCTGCTGGCCGCGAACTACGTCGACGGCTACTTCGGCACCACGACGATCACGGCGTACTCGCAGTACCAGAAGTCGTTGGGCTACACCGGGATCGACGCTTCCGGCCTGCCGGGCGCGACGTCGCTGGAGAAGCTGGGCGAGGGCCGGTACACGGTGACGTCCCCGGTGTCCGCCGGCAGCCGCGTGGCCTTCCGCGGGGTCACGATCAACACGCGCACCAAGGCGATGCTGCTGGCGGCCGAGAAGATCGCCGGGATCACGGTCAGCCTCACGCAGGGCTCGTACAACCCCGGCGGCGTCGACGCTTCGGCCGGCACGCACGACGGCGGCGGCGCGATGGACATCTCGGTGTCCGGGATGTCGTCGGCCACCCGGACGACCCTGCTGAAGGCGCTGCGCAACGTCGGCTTCGCGGCCTGGTACCGCACGCCGGCGGAGGGCTTCGCCTACCACATCCACGCCATGGCGATCTCCGACCCGGATCTTTCTTCAGGCGCGCAGCACCAGACTGGGGACTATTACCTTGGTATGAACGGACTTGCCAATCGTGGTGCCGATGACGGGCCTTCGGTGGCCAAGGTGACTTGGGAGGAGTATCAGCGGGGCTGAGTTCAGGATGCGGCTTCGCCGTTGCGTGGGAAATCGGTGCTTCTTGTGGTCCTTTCTCGTTCGGTGCGAGAGCCCCGGTTCCCCACGCGGCGGTGAGTCTGGCGTGGCTCTTGATGATCACCTGACGGCACCCCGATCCCTGCCGTGGCGAGCGGCACCCAGGGCCCGGACGGCCCCAGCCTAGTGCGCGCAGACTTCGCAGTCCGTACCCGCGCCATGTCCTCTCGTGGTCGTTCCTCCGGCGATCCGCACTGGCACCACCGCCCGCCGCGGTGGTTTGATCGAAGTACCACTCACACCTTGGGGGTTCTTCGATGGCCAAGAAACCGTTCCGGTTCGGCGTGGTCGCGACTGCGGCCGAAGGGGGCGCGAAATGGCTGGCCACCGCCCGACGCGCCGAAGAGCTCGGCTACTCCACCCTGCTCTGTCCCGACAACCTCACCATGCCGACGCCCACCGCCGCGCTCGCGGCGGCCGCTGCCGTGACCACTGAGCTGCGGGTCGGCTCCTTCGTCCTCGCCAGTCCGCTGCGGACCTCGCGGGCCGCGGCCTGGGAGTCGCACAGTCTCTCCGTCGTGACCGGGAACCGGTTCGAACTCGGGCTCGGCACCGGGCTGCCGACCATGCGGCAGCAGGCCGAAGAGCTGGGGCTGCCCTATGGCTCGGGTCAGGAACGGCTCGACTCCATCTCCGAGACCATCGACCACGTCCGGCGGCTTGACGGCGACGGGCACACCCCCGTGTTGATCGCCGCCGGTGGGCCGAAGGCGCGTCGGCTCGCCGGGGCGAAAGCCGACATCGTCACGCTCGCCGGTGGGGTGCTGACCAGCCGGGACGAGATGGCCGGCTACATCGGCGAGATCCGTGACGCGGCCGGGGAGCGGGACGTCGAGCTGGCGTTGAACATCTTCGTCGTCGGTGAGCAGGTGCCGCCGTGGATCCGAGGGTTCATCGGCGTCGATGCCGAGACGCTCATCGAGCACGACTCGCTGACCATGATCCGCGGCAGCCTCGACGACATGGCCGGCGAGCTGGAGCGGCGGCGCGAGGAACTCGGCATCTCCTACATCACCGTCAACAGCGCCTTCATCGAAGAGTTCGCGCCGCTGGTGGCGCGGCTGTCGGGGAAGTGAGCGTCGCCGGGTCGGTGTTCGCGCCGCAGAGCAGCACGGCGACGCGTTCGCCCGGCGCCGGGCGGTAGGCGCCGGTGCGCAGCGCCGCGAAGGCCGTCGCGCCGCCGGGCTCGACAGCCAGGCGGTAGCGGTCCCACAGCGCCGCCCGCGCCTCGACGATCGCGGCGTCGTCCACCAGCACCGATCCCACGCCCGTCCGGGTCGCGACGGCGAACGCGATGTCGCCGAGCCGGGACGCGCCCAAGGAGTCCGCGGCGACGCCGGACACCTCGACCGCGACCGGTTCACCCGCGGCCAGGGCCGCGTTCAGCGTCGGCGCCGTGCGCGGTTCGACGCCGATCACCCGTGCCCGGCCTTCGACCGCGGCCGCGATGCCGGCCAGCAGCCCGCCACCGCCGACCGCGACCAGGATCGTGTCCAGTCCGTCGACGTCGGCCAGCAGCTCGAGGCCGGCCGTGCCCTGGCCGGCGCAGATCTCCGGCTGGTCGTAGGCGTGGCAGAAGAGCGCGCCGCGGTCCGCCGCGTCCTTCACCGCGGCGTCGTAGGCGTCCGCGTACTTGGTGCCGACCAGCTCGACCGCCGCGCCCAGCTGCCGCAGCTTCGCCACCTTGACCGCGGGCGCGTTCGCCGGGACGTAGACCCGCGCGGCGACCTCGAACTCCCGCGCGGCGTAGGCGACCGCGAGCCCGGCGTTGCCGCCCGAGGCGGCCACCACCCCGGCCGCCGACAGCTCGCCCGCGGCGATGATCCGGTTGAACGCGCCGCGGGCCTTGAACGAGCCGGTGTGCTGCAGCTGCTCGAGCTTGAACCACACGCCGTCGTCGGCGAAGACCGGCGTCCGCCGGACCCGGCCCTCGATCCGTGCTGCGGCCTGTTCGACGTCCGAAGTTCCGATCATGGGCCTCAGCATGCGCGGCGAGAGCCATAAGCACCAGCGACGTCTTCTACGCTGGCCTTAGCGATGCTTATGGAGGTCCCGTGCTCGACGCCCACCGCCTGGCCCTGCTCGCCGAGGTCGCGCACGCCGGATCGATCGCCGGGGCGGCCCAGCGGCTGTCCTTCACGCCGTCCGCCGTGTCGCAGCAGCTGGCCAAGCTCGAACGCGACGTCGGCGCGCCCCTGCTGCACCGCAACCCGCGTGGCGTCACCCTGACCCCGGTCGGGGCGGCCCTGCTGAGCCACGCGGAGACCATCGTCGGGGAGCTGCGCACCGCCGAGCGGACGGTCCGCGCCCTGCTCGGCGAGGAGCCGGCGCAGCTCACCGTCGGCACGTTCGCGAGCGCGGGCAGGACGCTCGTGCCCGCCGCGCTCGCCGAGTTCCGCCGCGACCACCCCGCCGTCGCGCTGCGGCTGCTGGACCTCGAACCGCCCGACGGGTACGGGCTGGTGAGCTCGCGCGACCTCGACCTGCTGATCACCCACCGCTATCCGGGCGCGCTGCTGCCCGACCCGCGCGGGCTGACCCGTTCGCTGCTGCGCTCGGAGCGGTTCCGGCTGATCCTGCCCGAAGGACACCCGAAAGCCCGCGTCCGCCGGCTGACGCTGCGGGCCCTGGCGGGGGAGGACTGGATCTCCGGCAGCCCGGGCGTGCCCAACCGCGCCTGCCTCGACCAACTCGCCGACGCCGCCGGCGTCACCCTCGGCGTCGCCTACGAAACCCGGGATTACCAGGTGATCCTGGCGCTGGTCGAGGCCGGCCTCGGCGTCGCGTTCGTGCCGGAGAGCGTGCTCGACCGGGTGGGGCAGGCGCGGATCGAGGTTCGTGACGCCGCCGACGCCCGGCCCGCGCGGGACATCTTCCTGGTGCACCACCGGCGGCCGGGGAAGCTGGTGGCCGAGATGGTCGAACGGCTCGGTCCACAATAGACAGACGTCCTTGATACCTCCCCAACGCGCAGTCTTCGCTGCCCGCCGGACCGTCCGCAGCGCACTGCCGCAGCACGCCCGCGGCCCGCACGCTGAAGGCCGTCATACCGGACACGGACAGGGGAGAACATGGTGGTGTGGTCAGGAAAGAGATGGGCACGCGGGCTCGGGATCGTCGTGAGCGGTCTCGCCGCGGCGCTCTGCGCGGTCGTCCCGGTGGCCGAGGCGGCGCCCGCGGCGTCGTCGGGGCAGTGGGTCGTCACCGACTACTCGGGCAACTTCGTCCGGGGCGGCGGGGTCACGTCGTACACGAAGCTGGGCACCGGCCGGTACGAGGTGACGTTCGACCGGAACGTCGCGGGCTGTTCGTACGTGGCGACGGTGGCGGATCCCGGGAACGGCCTGGTCTACAACCCGGGTCTGGTGTTCACGGCCGGTGGGCACAGCAGTGTCAACGGCGTGTACGTGGAGACGAAGAACCTGGGTGCGGGGCTGGCTGACTACCCGTTCCAGCTGCAGGTCCAGTGCGGTGGCCTGTGGGTGGCGACCAACTACTCGGGCAACTTCGTCCGGGGCGGTGGCGTCACGGGCATGACGCGGCTCGGGCCGGGGCGCTACGAAGCCACGTTCAACCAGGACGTGAGCGGGTGCACCTTCGCCGCGACCGTCGCGGATCCCGGCAACGGCCTGGTCTACAACCCGGGTCTGGTGTTCACGGCCGGTGGGCACAACAGTGTCAACGGCGTGTACGTGGAGACGAAGAACCTCGGTGCCGGGTTGGCCGACTATCCGTTCCAGTTGCAGGTCCAGTGCGGCGGGCTGACGGTGGCGAGCGACTACTCGGGCAACTTCGTCCGGGGCAGCGGCGTCACCGCGTTCACCCGCCTCGGCGTCGGGCGTTACGAAGCGACGTTCGACCGGAACGTCGCCGGCTGCTCGTACGTCGCGACGGTGGCGGACCCCGGCAGGAACCTCGTCTACTCCCCGGGTCTCGTCTTCACCGCCGGTGGGCACAGCAGCCCGAACGGCGTCTACGTCGAGACGAAGAACCCCGGCGGCGGGCTGGCCGACTACCCGTTCCAGCTGCAGGTCGCCTGCTGATCAGGTTCCGCTTCAGCCGAGGGGCCGCCCCGCGCTTTCGAACCGCGCGGAGGCGGCCCTGAGGGCGTCGAGGCACGCGCGCACCGCACCGCGATCCTCTTCGCCCGCCCGGCAGATCGCGTAGATGGTCCGGGTCAGCGCCGGGCGCGTCGCCAGGATCCGGACGCCCTCGGGTTGCTGCTCCCGGGCCAGGCGCGGCACCAGCGCGGCGCCGACGTTGCCCGCCACCAGCGCCAGCTGCGTCGGGTACGCGCCGACCGTGCAGCTGATCCGCGGCTCGAGGCGTTGCTTGCGCAGCACCTGCACCAGCCACTCGTAGCAGCCCGATCCGGCGCTCCAGCCGATCCACGGCAGATCGTCCACTTCGGACAGATCGACCGTCTTGCGGTGCGCGAGGCGGTGCCCGGCGGGCAGTGCGAGGTCGGCGACGTCGGAGAACAACGCGATCCGCGTCGTCGCGGGCGGGAGCACCGTCGGGCGGTCCGCCCAGCTCTCCAGCACCGCGACGTCGAGGTCGCCGGCCAGCACGCGGGGCATCGTCTGCTCCGCCTCGCCTTCGTGCAGGGTCACGGCCAGCCGCGGGTGCTGCGCCGCGAGCGTCGCCAGCGCGGGCGGCAGCAGCGCGTGCACCGTCGTCGGGATCGCGCCGACCCGCAGCGGCCCGATGACGTCCTCGCGCAGCAGGTCCAGGTCCGCTTTCGCCTCGGCCACCTGCGCCAGGATCCGCTCGGCGTGCCCGGCCAGCACCTGGCCCGCCTTGGTCAGCCGGACACCACGGCCGCGCGGCTCCAGCAGCCGCTGCCCGGCCTCCCGTTCCAGCTTCGCCAGCTGCTGCGACACCCCCGACGGCGTGACGTGCAGGGACGCAGCCGCCGCAGCGACCGAGCCCTGGGTGGCGACGGCGTGCAGCGCACGCATCCGCTCGAGTCCGAACACAGTAGCGATACTACCGGGTTTCCCGCAGAAACATTCGCTTGTCCTTGACAGTCGTGACCCGCACGCTGGAGGCGTGACCACGACCGAGCCCCGTTCCACGACCGCGCCGTTCACCGAGCGCTTCGACCCGCGCCTGCTGGCCGCGCTCGGCAGCTTCTGCATCTCCCTGTCGTCGGTCTTCATCAAGGTCTCGCACGCCAGCGGCAGCACGAGCGCGTTCTGGCGGTGCCTGCTGGCCCTGCCGGTGCTGCTCGCGCTCGCCGCCCGGGAACGGCGGAAGTCGGGGCCGGCGCCCCGCGTGCTCCTCCCGCTGCTGGCCGGCACCGGCCTCGGCCTGGACTTCGTGCTGTGGGGCGAGGCGATTCCGCGGATCGGCGCCGGCATCGCGACCGTGCTGCTCGCCGTCCAGGTGGTCATCGTGCCGCTGCTGGCGTTCGCGTTCTTCCGGGAGCGCCCGGCGAAGCGGTTCCTCTTCGCCGTGCCCGTGCTGCTCGGCGGCATCGTGCTCGCCGGTGGCTTCGCCGGGAGCGGCTCGTTCGGCCCGGACCCGGTCACCGGAGCCGTGTTCGCGATGCTTGCCGGTGCGGGGTACGCCGGTTACCTCTTCCTGATCCGGCTCAGCGGCGGCGCGGGCGCGCAGGCGCAGTCGCTGGTGCTGGCGACGGCCTCCGCGGGCGTCGTCGCCGTCGTGCTCGGTGTCCCGAGCGGCACGCTCGACCTGAGCCCGGGCCTGGAGACGTTCGGCTGGCTGGTCGCGCTCGCCGTCGTGGGTCAGCTGATCGGCTGGATCCTCATCTCCGCGGCACTGCCCCGGATGCCGGCCACCACCGGCGCGACGCTGATGTTGCTGCAGCCGGTCGGCGCGGTGCTGCTGGGCATCGGCCTGCTGGGAGAGACGCCGAGCGTGCTGCAGCTCGTCGGCTGCGCGGGCGTCGTCGCCGCGGTCTGCTTCGCCGGGCGGACCCGCCGCGGATGACCTGCGGGCCGGGGCCGTCCCGGCTACCGTCGGTGGAATGCGCGTACTGGTGGCCGGGGCTTCGGGGTTCGTCGGCAGCCGGTTGTGCCCGGCGCTGGCGGAAGCGGGGCACGAGGTCCTCGCGATGACCCGCCACCCCGCGAAGTACGACGGCGCCGGGACGCCCGTCCGCGGCGACGTCGCCGACGTCGGCTCCCTGCGTGACGCGCTCGAGGATGCCGAAGCCGCCTATTACCTGGTGCACTCGCTCGACAGCGCGGACTTCACGCGCCGCGACGCCGACGCGGCCCGCGCGTTCGCCCGGGCGGCGTCGGACGCGGGCGTGCGCCGGATCGTCTACCTCGGCGGCCTCGGGGACGACGACGACACGCTGTCGGAGCACCTGGCCAGCCGACGCGAGGTCGAGCGGCTGCTGGGGGAGACCGGGGTGCCGGTGACCGTGCTGCGCGCCGGGATCGTCATCGGGCACGGCGGGACGTCGTGGGAGCTGACCCGCCAGCTGGTGGAGCACCTGCCGGCGATGGTCACGCCGCGCTGGGTCGGCACGCGCACCCAGCCGATCGCCATCGCCGACGTCGTCCGGTACCTGGCCGGCGTCCTCGACCACCCGGAGGCGGAAGGCCGGACGTTCGAGATCGGCGGCCCGGAGGTACTGGCCTACCGGGACATGCTGCAGCGGGTCGCGGCGATCGAGGGGCGGCCGCTGGTGATCGTGCCGGTGCCGCTGCTTTCGCCCCGGCTGTCGTCGTACTGGCTTTCGCTGGTCACCGACATCGACGTCACCACCGGACGGGCGCTGATCGACTCGATGACGAACGAGGTCGTCGTGCGCGACGACGCGATCCGCCGGATCGTCGAGTTCGAGCCGATGGGCTACGACGAAGCCGTGCTGCAGGCGCTGGGCGAGCGGGCGAAGAGCAGGCGGTCCGCGTGAAGAAGGCGCTCCTCGCCGGGGTGACGGCCGCCGGGTCCGTGCTGCTCGGCGCGTCGCTGGCCAGCCCGCCGGGGTCGCGCCGGTTCCCGGTGCTCACGGCGTCGGTCGCGGCGACGTGGTTCGCCGGCGCCGGACCGGTGCCCCGGGGCCGCCGCGACGTCGTGCAGCCGGTCCTGGCCGGGGCCGGCGCGTTCGGCGTGTTCTACGGCTGCGCGCTGGTGGCCCGCCACGTCCCGCCGCTGCGGCGCGCGATCACCGGCGTGCTTTCCCACGCCCACCGCGGTTCGACGCCGTCGGTGGTGGCGACCGCGCTCGTGACGGGCGCGGCGGAGGAAGTCTTCTTCCGCGGCGCGCTGTACGACGCGTTCGGCGCCCGCCGGGCGACCGCGATGTACGTCCTTTCGACGACGGCGACCCGAAACCCGGCGCTGGTACTGGCATCGGCGGTGATGGGGACGCTCTTCACCGTGCAGCGCGGCCGGTCCGGCGGGGTGCAGGCACCCCTGCTGACGCACGTGGTGTGGTCGGCACTCATGTTGCGCTTCCTGCCGCGCCTGTTGCCGCCGGAACGCTAGGCCGTGATCGCTTCGTAGGCGGCCAGCACGACGCCCAGCCCGCGGCTGTATCCGTCGTCCCAGAGTGCCTGGTTCATCACGTACGACACGGCCAGGCGGTGGTCCGCGTCGGCCAGGACGATCGAGCCACCCCAGCCGCCCCACGTGCACGTCCGGTTCTCCACCCGGAAGCCCAGGCCGTAGCGCATCGGCGCGCCGAGGACGCGGTCTTCGCCGTGGAACTGCTCTTCGAAGACCCGTTCGGCCCCGGCCGGCGACAACAGCCGTACGCCGCCGGAAACTCCTTCGCACGCCAGCACCGACTGCACGGCGGCGACCGAGCGGGCGTTGCCGAAGCCGTTGATGGCCGGCACTTCCGCACGCCGCCAGGCCTCGGTGCGGGAATCCGAGACGCCGACGAGGAAGCCCGGCGGCTTGTCACCCTGCGGGTCGGCGATCAGCGGGGCGACGCGGTGGTCGTGCTCGGCGGCGAGCCCGATGTGGAAGTCCGCGCCCAGCGGGCCGGCCACCTCTTCGGCGAAGAACGTGCCGAGGCTGCGCCCGGTGACGCGGCGGACGACTTCGCCGACCAGGAACCCGAAGGTGACCGAGTGGTAGCCGCCGGCGGTACCGGGCTCCCACGCCGGAGCCTGCGCGGCCAGCCGTGCCGTCACGCCCGGCCAGTCGAAGAGGTCCTCGACCGTGATCGGGCCGTCGAAGTCCGGCAGGCCCGCGGTGTGCCCGAGCAGGTGCCGGACCCGCACGGATTCCTTGCCCGCGGCCGAGAACTCGGGCCAGTACCGCGCGACCGGCGCGTCGAGGTCGAGGTCGCCGCGGTCGGCCAGGACCAGTGCGCACAACGCGGTCATCGTCTTGGTGGTGGACCAGACGGTGGTGATGGTGTCGCGTTCCCACGGCACCGTGCGCGCGGTGTCGAGGTAGCCGCCCCACAGGTCGACCACCGGCTCGCCGTCCACGAACACGGCGACCGACGCACCCACGTCGTCGGTGGCGAGCGACGCCGCCAAGACGTCCTGCACTTCGCTGAACCGGTCTTCGCAGCTACCGCTGATGTCGGCCACGGCGGCCAGCCAACTCCGTCCGGCCGGGCCGCACCACTCATTTTCCGCGGTCGCGAATCTTTGTCCGGAACAAGCCAGAACCGGGGGAAATCCTTCAGAACCGCGGCCGGAGTTCCTATCCTGGAGCGCACCCCGGTGCGTGGAGAGGGATGTCGATGCGGACATTGCTCGTGCTGCTGCTCGTCCTCGGTTCCCTGGTTCCGACGTCCCTCCGGCCCGCCGCCGCGGCCACGGCGGTGTGCGTGACGTCGTGCGACACGCTCGATCCGTCGCGGGCCGCGCGGGAGAGCTTTCCCTTGCCCGACCTGGTGATCAACGGCCGCGTGGTGCGGCTGCACGCCTCCGACCCCGACGGCATGGCGTGGGCGAGCATCGACAACGGCGTCGCCGGCGACGCCGTCTGGCTCGACCGGTCCTGGGACGGCGGTGCCGGCTGGGAAGGCCTGCTGGGCAAGGCGAGCATCCCCGGCACGTGGACCGGCACCCGCACGCTCATGTACAACCTCACCGACCCGGCGAACCACCGCCGCGGGCTGGTCCGGGCGTGCGGGGACGCGCAGGGCGTCGCGTGCACCGCGTGGATCTACCCGGACGTCTGCGACGCGGCGTGCGACCGCACCGCGCCGGGCACCGGGGACAGCCAGCCGGTGGCCCCGACGACGCTCTTCGGCCGCACGATCCGGCTCCACTTCGACGGCCGGGGCCTGGCGTGGGCCGGGATCGAAGCCGGCGGTGCCGGCGACGAGATCTGGCTCGACCGCTCCTGGGACGCCGGCGCGAGCTGGCCGGACGGCTCCTCGCTGGGCCGCACGAGCGTCGCGCCGGGCGCGACCGGCACGCACACCACGGCGTTCGCGACGCGGGACCCGCGTGGCCGGCTCTACGGCGGCGCGGTCCGCGCGTGCGGCCGCGAAGCCACGCACGCGCAAGGAAGCTGCACGGCCTGGGCGCGTCCCGCGACGACCCGGGCCGCCGGCGCGCTCGACGCGCTCATGTGGTCCTACGAGCCGTACCCCGCGTGGTGGCCGTCGAGCTGGTGGAACTCGGCGGTCGCGGTGACGGCGGTGGCCGACGCGGGCGGGTTCGACGCCGCGCTGGCCCGCACCTTCGACGTCAACCGCGTCGCTTTCCCCGCCGGAGCAAGGAGTTCCGACGCGATCGATGGGGACTTCGTCAGCCGGGCCGTCGACGACAGCGCGTGGTGGGGCCTGGCCTGGATCGCCGTCTACGACCGCACGCACGACCCGCGCTACCTCACCGAGGCGACGACGATCGCCAACTACGTCACCGGGTTCTGGGACACCGGCAGCTGCGGCGGCGGGGTCTGGTGGAACCGCGAGCGGACGTACAAGAACGCCGTCACGGCGGGGTTGTACCTGCGACTGACCGCCTCGCTGCACCTGCGACTCTCGGGCGACACAGTCTGGAGCGGGCGGGCCCGGACCGCGGGCGACTGGTACCTGAACAGCGGGCTGATCAACTCCGCCGGCCTGGTGAACGACGGCCTGACGTCGTCGTGCGCCAACAACGGCCAGACCGTCTGGACGTACAACCAGGGCCTCGGCATCGGCGGCCTGCTGGAGCTGTGGCGCGGCAGCGGCGTCCAGTCCTATTTGGACGCGGCGAAGCGGCTCGCGGACGCGGCGATGGCGCGGCTCACCTCCGGCGGCGTGCTCGTCGAGTCCTGCGACACCGGCACGAGTTCCTGCGACGACAACCAGAAGCAGTTCAAGGGCGTCTTCCTGCGCTACTTCGGCGATCTCGCCACGGCGACCGGTTCGGCCACCTACCGCGCGTTCGCGCAGAAGCAGGCGGACACGCTGTGGGCGGCCGACCGCGACCCGCTGAACCGGATCGGCCAGCGCTGGACCGGGACGACGCCGAACGTGACCGACTGGCGGACCCAGGCGTCCGGGCTCGAAGCGGTCCTGGCGGCAGGGTAGGCCCGCAGCGCGGCGTGCCGCCCGCGACGTCGCCGCCGGCCGAGGGTCAGCAGGTCGGGGGCGCGGCCTCCGTGCAGGCTTCCACCTCGGTCTTGCTCGTCGCCTGGTGGAGCAGTTCGTAGAGCTGCTCGCGCTGGCCGCCGCTCAGCCCGCACAGCACCTCGTCCTCGACCGCGGCGAGCGCGAACTCGGCCCGGGCGAGCAGCTTCGCCCCGACGCCGGTGAGCTCCACGACGTGGCGCCGCCGGTCGACGGTCGAGCGGCGGCGTTCGATCAGGTTCTCGGTCTCGAGGTCGTTGAGCAGCCCGACGACGTTCGTGCCGTCCATCTGCAGTGTCTTCGCGAGGTCCTGCTGCGAGCTGCCGCCGAGGTCGCGCAGGACCGTCAGGGCGATCAGGTGGCGCGGGCGCAGGCCGAGCGGGGCCAGCACGGACTCGCTGCGCAGCCGCATCCGGCGCGAGAGGTGGTCGAGCAGCGCTCCGCACCGGTGCGGCGGCTGGTTGAGGACCGGCAGCGAGGTCATGCGCCCAGTATATGGGCACTCCAACGGTCGATGTGCTATTAATGGTTTGTCTTACATCAACGATCTATGGACGGCTAACGACATGGCGCATCTCCTCCACATCGACTCGAGCATCCAGGGCGAGCGCTCGGTGAGCCGCCGGCTCAGCGCGCGGGCCGCGGCCGCGTGGCGGGCCGCCCACCCGGACGGCACCGTCACCTACCGCGACCTGGGCGCGAACCCGCTCCCGCACCACGACGCGGCCGGCGGGCTGGCCGCCATGGTGCCGCCCGAGCAGCACACGCCGGAGCAGGCGCGGGTGTGGGCCCGGACCCAGGAGGTCATCGACGAGGTCCGGGCGGCCAACACGGTGCTACTGGGCCTGCCGGTCTACAACTACGCGGCGCCGAGCAGTGTCAAGACGTGGGTCGACCACCTGATCGCCCCCGGGCTCTCGGTCGACGCGGAAACGCGGGCCGGGCTGCTCGGCGGCCGCGAGTTCATCGTGCTGGCCTCGCGCGGCGGCGGCTACGGCGAAGGCACGCCCCGCGAGGGCTGGGACCACGCCGAACAGTGGCTCCCGCACGGCATCTCGACGATCGGCCTGGAGCCGCGGTTCATCACCGCGGAGCTGACGCTGGCGCACGTCAACCCGGCGATGGCGGAGCTCATCCCGCTGGCCGACGCGAGCCTCGCGACGGCCGAGAAGACCATCGACGACTTGTGGGTGCCGGCGCGCGTCTGATGGGCGGTGGGCCGGGCGTCACGAGTCCGCGGCGCTCGGCCCCAGCGTCAGCAGCTGCTCGAAGAACCCGCCGATGCCCCGTTCCCGGTCCACGAGGTGGACCTCGAGGATCCAGTGCGAGGTCCGGCCGCCCGAGTCCGGCCGCCGCATCGGGCCGTCGCTGCCTGGGGCGATGTACGAATCGATCTTGGCGCCGTCGATCGTCTCGTGCGGGAACCGGCCGACCAGGTGGCCCGCGATCTCGCCGCCGAACTCCCAGCCCGCTTCCCGCGCCAGCTCCACCATGTGCGCGTACAGCTCGGCGCCGGTGATGTCCGGCCGCGCGGCGAAGTACGCGCGCCCGGCGTCGAAGACCGGTGCCAGAGCCGAGCGCAGCCGGTGCTTCACCGGGTCGTCGCCGAGGACGAACGTGCGGCCGAAGTCCGCCTCCCAGTCCTCGAAGATCGGGCCGAAGTCGGCGAACACGATGTCGTCCTCGGCGAGCACCCGGTCCGGCGGGTTCTCGCGGTACGGGCGCAGCGTGTTGACGCCCGCGCGGACGATCCGCTTGTGCCAGTAGCGGCGGATCCCGAGCAGGTCACCGGCCAGGTCGCGGATCGCGTCGCTCGCCTCGGTCTCCCGGACACCCGGTGCCAGGATGCCGCGGTCGGCCACCGCCGCGAACAGCTCGACGGCCTTCTCCTGCGCGTCCAGCAACCGTTCGGCGCGCAGTTCCTCGTCTTCGACGACATCGCCCATGACCCCGACGGTAGCAACGTGGGTACAGCCGGTACCGTGCCGCCGGAGGCCGGGTGGCAAGATGCCGTGACCCGGACAGTCGACCTGGGCGAGGAAGGTCAGGTTTGAGCGCGCACACCTCCCAGATGGACGATATCCGGCTGGTCGCGCAACCGAGCGCGCTGCCGGTCACGGAACTGTTCGTCCGCCTGATTCTCACCGACTGGTCCCTGATGCCGATGCTGGACCAGGTGACCGCCACCGCGAAACGGCTGGTCGAGACCGTGATCGACGCCGGCGACCCGCGGTCACCGGCCTTCGTGACGCTGCGGCTGCGGCTGCGCGCCGAGGTGCTGGTGGTCGAGGTCGACGACGACGTGCCCGGCCTGCCGGAGCCGAAGGTCGCCGGGCCCGGCGAGCGGGTGGGCGTCACGCCCGGCCCCGGCGGCGCCCGCACGACCTGGTGCGAGCTGGAACTGCCCGGCGGGATCAACGCCAGGCAGGTGCGCCTGCCGCGGCGCCAGGACCGCCGCACGCTGGTCGACGAGCCGGTCTCGGGCGATCCGGTGGCCGCCGACCCCGAGGTGCTGGAGCGCCTGCTCACCCGGCTGAGCGGCTGGTCCGGCCAGAGCTGAACCGGTTCCGCGTCCCGATCCGTGCATCCAGGCAGGGAGAGGACGTGGAGGCGAGGAGGCAGCCGTCGTGCGGATCGTGATCGCGGAGGAAGACGCCCTGTTGCGCGAGGGACTGGTGCTGCTCCTGCGCAGTGAGGGCTTCGACGTCGCCGCCGCCGTCGACCACCCCGGTGACCTGCTGGCCGCCGTGGCCGCGGAGGCACCGGACCTGGCCGTCGTCGACGTCCGGATGCCGCCGACGTTCACCGACGAAGGCCTGCGGGCGGCCCTGGAAGCGCGTCGGCTCGCGCCCGGGCTGGCGATCCTCGCGCTCTCGGCGTTCATCGAGGACGGTTACGCGGGCGACCTCCTGGCCGCCGGGGGAGGCGGTGCCGGCTACCTGCTCAAGGAGCGCGTCGGGAAGCCGGAAGAGTTCCTCGACGCCCTGAAGCGCGTTGCCGCCGGGGGCACGGTGCTCGACCGCGACGTCGTCGCCGTCCAGCTCGCCCGGCCGCGACCCGGCGACCCCGTCGGCACGCTCACCGCCCGCGAACGCGAGGTCGTCGCACTACTGGCCGAAGGCCACTCGGTGCCGACGATCGGGCGGCTGCTCGGCATCGGCACCGCGGCCGCCCGGCAGCACGCCGGGGACGTCAGCGCGAAGCTGCGCGTCCCCGACGAGGCCCAGGCGATGCTCAGCTACCTGCGGGCGTGAGGACCTCGGCCTGCTTCGCGCGGTACCGGGCGACGTTCGCCAGCTTGACGTCCTCGTAGCCGCGCACCAGGTCCGGCAGCTCGGCCAGCGCCAGGATCCGCGCCCGGTCGGCGTCGGCCGCCTGGAAGGCCGTCAGCACCATCCCGCGGTAGTCCTCGATCAGCTCGCGCTCCACCCGCCGCACCTCGGCGCGGCCGAACGGGTCGAGCCGGGTGCCGCGCAGCCGCCGCAGCGCGTGCAGCAGCCGGAACGCCGGGCGGAACCACGGGCCGAGGCTGATCTTGCGCTTCATCCCCAGCGCGCGCAGGACCGGCGGGTGCAGGCGGTAGGCGTATCGCGTGCCTTCGCCGAACTGGTCTTCCAGACCCGCTGTGAACGCGGGGTCCAGCGAGAGCCGCGCGACCTCGTACTCGTCCTTGTACGCCATCAGCTTGTACAGGTGCTTCGCGACCGCTTCGGTGATGTCCGTCGGCCCGTCCTCGAGCACCCGCACCTGCTCGACGTACTCCGCGTACGCCCGCGCGTACCGCTCGTCCTGGTAGGCGACCAGATCCGGGACCCGGACGTCGAGCAGGCGCGCCAGCTCCGAACCGGGCTCCGCGTGCACCAGCTCGCGCACGGCGGGCTGCGCGACGGGACGCGCGGTAACCGATGGCGACGTGAGCGCGCCGGGGTCGGCGACCAGCTGACGGCCGCGGCGGAAGGCCTGGAGGTTCGCGGCCACCGCCGTGCCGTTGAGCTCGATCGCGCGCTCGATCACCGCGGCGGGCAGCCCGATCGCGCCGGTCTGGAAGGCCGCGCCGAGCTGCAGGACGTTCGCGAACTGGTCGTCGTCGAACAGCTCCTCGGCCAGGCCGCGCGCGTCGAGGGACACCGTGCGTTTCGTCGCCGCTTCCAGCGGTGCCAGGACGCTGCCGGGGTCCGGGAAGGACACCGTCGTGTCGACGACCATCCGGCCGGTCGGCACTTCGGTGGTCGAGACGACGGCGGTGGTGCGTGCCGCGTCGGCCACGCCGAGGTTCGCCGCGTCCGCTCCGACGAGCGCGTCGCACGCCAGGTAGAGGTCGCATTCGCCGGTGGCCAGCTTCGGGGCCTGCTCGACCGGTTCCGCCGTCACCTTCAGGTCGGACACGACCGCGCCGCCCTTCTGCGCCAGCCCGGTCTGGTCGAGCGTGCGGACGTGCCGCCCGTCGAGGACCGCGGCGGTGGCGAGGATCTGGGTCACGGTGACCACGCCGGTGCCGCCGATCCCGGTGATCCGCACGGTGAAGTCCGTGGCGGACGCCGGAGGCGCGGGGACGGCGTCGGTGGCCAGCTCGCCGAGCTTGCGCCGCTGCTTCTTCCCGGTCGGCACGACGGTGACGAACGACGGGCAGTCGCCGGCCAGGCAGGAGTAGTCGACGTTGCACGACGACTGGTGGATCGCGGTCTTGCGGCCGAACTCGGTGGCCACCGGCTGCACCGACAGGCAGTTCGACTTGGTGCCGCAGTCGCCGCAGCCCTCGCAGACCCGCTCGTTGATCACCACGCGCGTCGCGGGTGCGACCTGCTTGCCGCGGCGGCGTTTCCGCCGCTTCTCGGCCGCGCACTCCTGCTCGTGGATGAGCACGGTGACGCCCTTGACGCCGGCCAGTTCTTCTTGTGTGCGAAGGAGTTCCGTGCGGTCGCGGACCTCGACGCCGGCGGGCAGCTTGCGGCGGCGCAGCCGCGCGGGCGCGTCGCTGGTGATCACGACCCGCTTCGCGCCCTCGACGAGCAGCAGCTCGGCGACCTTCTCCACCGGCAGCCCGCCGACCGCGTCCTGGCCGCCGGTCATCGCCACGGCGGAGTTGTAGAGCAGCTTGTAGGTGATGTTCACGCCCGCCGCGACCGCCGCGCGCACGGCGAGGCTGCCGGAGTGGGTGAACGTGCCGTCGCCGATGTTCTGGACGAAGTGCTCGGCCTCGACGAACGGCGCCATGCCGATCCACTGCGTGCCCTCGCCGCCCATCTGCGTCACACCGAGGACGGTGCCGACCTGGTCGGGCTCCATGAACAGCGCCATCGTGTGACAGCCGATGCCGCCGCCGACCAGCGTGCCCTCGGGGACCTTCGTCGACGAGTTGTGCGGGCAGCCCGAGCAGAAGTACGGCGTCCGGGCGAGCAGCGGCACCGAGATGCGCTCGCGGCGACGGCGTCCCCGGTAGGCGTCGACCGACGGGATGCCTTCGGGAAGCCGTCGCGCCAGGCCGGCCGCGATGCCGTCCGGGTCCAGTTCGCCCAGCTCGGTGAACAGCGTCCGGCTGTCGGCGTCCTTCTTGCCGGTGATCGCGGGCGCGCCGGGAACGCCGTAGAGGACCTCTTTGAGGGCCGTCTCGAGGAACGCGCGCTTCTCCTCGACGACCACGATCTCGTCGAGGCCGTCGGCGAACTCGCGGACGATCCCGGGTTCGAGGGGGTGGATCGCGCCGAGCTTGAGCACGCGGATGCCGTGCTGCCGCAGGGCTTGCGCGTCCAGCCCGAGCGCGCGCAACGCCTGCTGGAGGTCCAGGGAGGACTTGCCGGCGGAGACGATGCCGATCCGGTCGGCCGGGCCGCGCGCGGTGATCCGGTTGACCCCGCTCGCGCGCAGGTAGTCGAGCACGAGCGGCAGCCGGACGGTGAAGAGGCTGCGTTCGAGCTCGGCGAGGCTGGTGCCGAGCAAGCGCGACGTCGGCGTGTGGCGGTAGGCATTGGCGATTTCCGGGGCTGTCCACTGTGGACTGACGGTCGCGGTGCCCGAGGCGTCGGCGACGTTGGCGACGACCTTCAGCGACGTCCAGACCCCGGCGGCCCGGGACAGCTCGACGGCGTGCATGCCGAGGTCGAGGACGTCCTGGGAGTCGGCCGGGTAGAAGATCGGGATCGCGAGGTCGGCGAGGGCGAGCTCGGAGGCGCAGGGGACGGTCGAGGACTTCGCGTTCGGGTCGTCGCCGACCAGCGCGACGGCGCCGCCGCGCGGGTCGGTGCCGGCCAGGTTGGCGTGCCGGAGGGCGTCGGTGGCGCGGTCCAGGCCGGGAGCCTTGCCGTACCAGAAACCGGTGACGCCGCGCCGCCCGCCGGCGCCCGCGACGAGCTGGCTGCCCATCACCGAGGTCGCGGCCAGCTCCTCGTTGAGGCCCGGCCGGTGCACGACGTCGTGCTTCTCCAGCAGCTTCGCGCGGCGGCCCAGTTCGAGGTCGTAACCGGCCAGCGGCGAGCCCTCGTAACCCGAGACGAACACGGCGGGGTCGCCGCCGCGGGCGCGGTCGTGGCGGACGCGGTCGAACAGCAGCCGGACCAGGGCCTGCACCCCGCTCAGGTGCACGGTCCCGGCTTCCCGCAGGTAGCGGTCCTCCAGCGTGAACGTCTCCACGGCGCGGGCCTCCTTCGCGTCGGTTGTGCTTCGGAGCACACTGCGGCGCTGGTCACCCTTCACGCAACGGCCGGGGCCGGATCGAGGTGTTACACGCAAAGTTCAGCGTATCCAGCGACGGGGTGGTCCCGATTTTTGCGTCCGTTTACGCTCGGCCGCATGACCGAAGACCTGCTCGACGCGACCGACCACGAGATCCTCGGCCTGCTGCGCGAGGACGCCCGCCGGACGCTGTCCGACATCGCCGGCCGGGTCACGCTGTCGACGGCCGCGGTCAAGCGCCGCATCGACCGGCTCCGGGAGACCGGCGTGATCACCGGGTTCACCGTGCAGGTCGACCACGCGAAGCTCGGGTGGGGGATCGAGGCGTTCACCGAGCTGAGGTTCGTCGGGAACACCAAGGTCGCGGAGATCCTGCGCACCACCACGCGGATGCCGGAGGCACAGGCGGTGTTCACGATCGCGGGCGACCCGGACGCGCTGGTGTGGCTGCGGGTGCGCGACATGGCCCACCTGCAGAAGACGATCGACGAGATCCGCCGCCACCACCAGGTGACCGGCACGAAGACGCTGATCGCGCTCGAGTCGTGGTCGCGGGGGAGCTGACGTGCGCGTCACGCTCGCGCAGCGCCCCGACCTGGCCGAAGCGACGCGCGTGTACGCCGCCGAGACCCGGGCGGACGGCTTGCCCGCCGATCGCTGGCTCCGCACCCACGTCCGGGCCGGCGGCCGGATCGAGGCCGTCGCGCCCTGCTCCGCGACGGTCCAGGCACCTCTCGAAGACTGGCGACGGTGGACCGGGCTGCCGTTCGACCGCGACGGGGGAGTTCTCGTCCCGGGTGCGCTCGCTCCGGTGTTCGTGTCGACGGCCCAGGACTTCGCGGTCTACGTTGAGCCGAACGTCTGGGTGTCGCACCGCGTGGGCTAGCCGCGCAGCAGGACGTACGTCACGCTCGAAGGAGTTTTCGGCCACTCGAGCCCCGTCGGCGGGTGCGGCCACCAGCGTGGCGGCGGCGTCGGCCGGCATCCAGCGATGCCCGGGCCGGGTCAGTGCTTGAACGCCTCCGCGAGCCACCACGCCCCGCCGTCGTCGGCGATCTTCGCGTCGATCACCAGGGGCGCGGTGCGCGGGCCCGCGAGCCACTCGCGCACCGCGAAGAGGTCTTCGGCCGAGCGCACGGTGACGCCGTCGGCGCCGAAGCCGCGGCCGATCGCGGCGAGGTCGGAGTCGGGGAAGCGGACCGTGGTCAGGTCGGCGTCGCCGAAGTGGTGGATCTCCGCGCCGTACGCGGCGTCGTTGTAGACGATCACCACCAGCGGCAGGCCGAGCCGGACGGCGGTGTCCAGTTCGGACAGTGCCATGTGGAACCCGCCGTCGCCGGTGCCCAGCACCGGCAGCCGGTCCGGGCGGGCGAGCGCGGCGCCGATCGCGGTGCCCAGGCCCAGCCCGATGCTCTGGAACGCCTGCGTGAAGCAGAACCCCTGCTCGTCGGGCACCGAAAGGTACGCGCTCGGGTAGCCCATGAAGTTGCCGGAGTCGATCGAGACGATCCGCTCGACGGGCAGCAGCTCGTCCAGGAGCTTGCTCAGCGTGCGCGGATCGATGCGGCCCCCGCGCGAGAGGTCGTCGTGCTCGACGTCGGTCCAGCGGCCGGCCGCGATCCGGGCGGCGACGTCCTCGGTGCGGTAGCCCACCGCCTTGTGGTCGCCCAGCTCGCTCAGGACGTCTTCCGCGGTGCACCCCGCGTCGCCGACGACGCCGAGGTCGATCGGCCGGTGCGCGCCGAGGGCGCTCTGCTCGAGATCGACCTGGACGAGCCGCGCGTGCGGGCTGAGCAGCTTCCCGTGGCGCGTGGTCCACATGTTCAGCGCGCAGCCCCAGCCGACGACGAGGTCGGCGCCCACGATCAGCTCGGCGGCCGTCGGCGAGGCGAACCCGCCCGAGATGCCGAGCGCGAACGCGTCGCCGTGGAAGAGCCCGTGCGCGACGGCCGACGTCGCCAGCAGCGCGCCGCAGCGCGAAGCCAGCTCGCGCACCGGTTCCCGGCTCCCGCGGGCGCCGCGGCCGGCGATGAACACCGGCCGCTCGGCGGCGATCAGCAGGTCCGCCAGGTCGGCCGCCGCGCCGATGTCCGGCCGCATCGGCGCCGGCCCGGCGATCGGGGGCACCGGCTCCGGCGGTTCGGGTGCGGACTGGACCTGGACGTCGAGCGGCAGGTTCAGCACGACCGTCCGGCGCTGCTGCAGCGCGGTCCGGAAGGCCCGCACGGTGTCGGCCACCGCGCTCGCCGCCGAGTGCACGCGCTCCGGCACCGCGCCGACCGCGGTGGCGAGACCGTCCTGGTCGACGCGGAAGTTCGACAGCACCGACGCGCTCGCGGAGTCGGCGGCGACGACGATCATCGGCGTCCGGCTCTTGGCCGCCTCGGTGATGCCGGTCATCGCGTTGGTCAGCCCGCAGCCCTGGTGCAGCGACAGGACCGACACTTTGCCGCTCATCCGCGCGTAGGCGTCGGCCATGCTCGCCGCGCCGCCCTCGTGGCGGGCGGCGACGAACCGGACGCCGCCCGCGCGCAGCGCGTTCGTCACCTCGAAGTTGCCGCTGCCGACGACCCCGAACGCCGTGCCGACGCCGAGGCCGGCCAGCGTGCGGCCGACGAGTTCGGCGACGTTCACCGCTCCACCAGTGCCAGCACGCGGGCCGGGCTGCCGGACCCGCCGACGATCGGCAGCGGCGAGACCACCAGCAGCGTCCCGGTCGGCGGCAGCGAGGCCAGGTTCTGCAGCTGCGTCAGGCCGTGCTTCCCGGCGCCCAGCAGGAGTTCGTGGCACGGGAACATCGGCTCGAGCGCCGGCGCCTGGCCCGCGTCGGTGCCGACGGTTTCGACGCCGAGCCCGGTGATCGGCGTTTCCTCGGCGAGCCACCGCGCGCACTCGGGCGAGACGCCGGGGGAGTGCGACCCGGCCTCGTCGGCGTTGAGGAACCGCTCCTGGTCGTCGCTGCGCGCGTCCCAGCCGGTGCGGTACAGCAGCCAGCCGCCGTCGGGCAGCGGGCCGTGCTCGGCCGTCCACGCGGTGACGTCGTCGATCGAGAGCAGGAAGTCGGGATCCTGCGCGGCCCGCGCCGAGAAGTCCAGCACGACCGCGGGCGCGACCAAGGTCTTCAGCGGCACCCGCGAGACGTCGTGACCGTCCTTTCCGGACACCCAGTGGACGGGTGCGTCGAGGTGGGTGCCGGTGTGCTCGCCGGTGTGGATGTCGTTCCAGTACCACCGCGGGCCGCGCTCGTCGTAGCGGCTGATCTCCTCCAGCCGGAACGGGATGGTGTTGGCGAAGGGCTCCGGCAGCTGCAGGATCGGCGTGGCCGCGCTCAGCGGCGCGGTCAGGTCGACGATCTCGATCGACCCGTCGGCGATCGCCTTGCTCAGCCCGTCCAACAACGACATGCCTGCCTCCCGGCGCCGGTGTGCGTCCCGCCCGAGACCCTATGCCCGGCGGCCGCTCCTCGACAGTGGCGCGCTCGCGGCGCCGGCGATCAACCCGAGCACCGTGCTCGAGGCGTACCGCGAGTTGGTCCTGGAGGGGCTCGCGGAAAGCCGGCCGGGGGTGGGCACGTCCGTCACCGGCAGCCTGGCCGAACCCGGAACCCGCGTTGCCGCGGCCGCGGCGGGGGAGAGGGAGCTGCCGGACCCGCAGAACGGTCCGTATCCACCCAGCGGCTGCGGCAACACCGGCGGAGCAGGACCGGAAGCGTACGACTCGGTCGCTTTTGGATGTTCCAGGGCATCGAGACCGGCATCTTCGTCCTGCTGACGGCGGCGCTGCCGTACCTCGCGCTCCGGAGGCTGCGCACGATCGCTGACCCGCTCTCGTGGTTCGTCGTGAACTCCGACGAACGGCGGATTTACAACGTTGTATCAGCGCGGTACAACTGTTTTTACAACGTTGTAAATCCGAGCGGAGGCCGTCCCGTGTCGCTGAGCCGCAGGCAGTTCGTCACCGGAGCCGTCGCCGCCACCCTGCTGACCGGGGCAACCGTCCCGAACGCGACGGCCGCCGCTCTGCGGTGCCGCAAGGTCGCTCCCGCGAAGGGCGGGTTCTACGCGCCGAACGCCGCGCCGCTGAAGCCCGCCGCCTTCCTCAAGCTGCCGCCCGGGGCCGTCACCGCGCGGGGCTGGCTCGCCGGGCAGCTGAACCTGCAGCTCGGCGGCCTCTGCGGCCACTACCCGGAGACCTCGCACTTCCTCGACTTCACCACCAGCGGCTGGGTCCACCCCGAGCGCACCGGCTGGGAAGAGGTGCCCTACTGGCTGCGCGGCTACGTCGATCTCGCCGCCGTCACCGGCGACGCCACCGCGAAAGCCACCGCCGGGAAGTGGATCGACGCCATCCTCGCCACTCAGCAGTCCGACGGCTTCTTCGGCCCGACGGCGCTGCGGACCGCGCTCAACAACGGCCCGGACTTCTGGCCGTACCTCCCGCTGCTGCAGGCCCTGCGCTCCTGGCAGGAGTACACCGGCGACACCCGCGTCGTGCCGTTCCTGACCCGCTTCCTCAAGTACATGAACGCCCAGGGCAAGAGCGCGTTCGACTCCAGCTGGGTCTCCGTGCGCTGGGGTGACGGCCTCGACAGCGTCTTCTGGCTCTTCAACCGCACCGGCGACACCTTCCTGCTCGACCTCGCCGACAAGATCCACGCCTACGGCGCCGACTGGGTCGGGAACCTGCCGAGCCTGCACAACGTCAACATCGCCCAGGGCTTCCGCGAGCCCGCCCAGTACGCGCTGCGCTCCGGCGACGCGAACCTGACCCAGGCCACCTACTCCGACTACGCCACGGTCATGGCGACCTACGGCCAGTTCGCCGGCGGCGGCTTCGCCGGGGACGAGAACGCGCGGCCCGGCTTCGGCGACCCGCGCCAGGGCTTCGAGACCTGCGGGATCGTCGAGTTCATGGCCAGCCACCAGCTGCTCACCCGGCTGACCGGCGACCCCGTCTGGGCCGACCGCTGCGAGGACCTCGCCTTCAACTCCCTGCCCGCCGCCCTCGACCCCGCCGGGCGCGCGGTCCACTACATCACCAGCGCCAACAGCGTCGACCTCGACAACGTGCCCAAGAGCGAAGGCCAGTTCCAGAACGGCTTCGCGATGCAGGCCTACCTGCCGGGCGTCGACCAGTACCGCTGCTGCCCGCACAACTACGGCATGGGCTGGCCGTACTTCACCGAAGAGCTGTGGCTGGCCACCCCGGACAACGGCCTCGCGGCGGCGATGTACTCCGCGAGCAGCGTCACGGCGAAGGTCGGCGACGGCACGTCCGTGACCATCACCGAGGACACCACCTACCCGTTCTCCGAGCAGGTCACCTTCACCGTCCGGACGCCGAAGCGGCTGGCCTTCCCGCTGTACTTCCGGATCCCCGCGTGGTGCGCCGCGCCGCGGCTGGTCGTGGCGGGCGCACCGGTCGCGGCGGCGGCCGGGCCGGCGTTCGTCAAGGTCGACCGGACGTGGGCGACCGGCGACGTCGTCACGCTGACCCTCCCGCAGCGGACGACGACGCGGACGTGGTCGGCGAACCACGACTCCGTCTCGGTCGACCACGGCCCGCTGACCTACTCGCTGAAGGTCGGCGAGAGCTACCAGCAGATCGGCGGGACCGCGCAGTTCCCGGAGTACGCGGTGCACGCGACGACGCCGTGGAACTACGGCCTGACGGTCGACGCGGCGCTCACCTTCTCCGCGGCCGGCGGCGCGCTGCCCGCCAACCCGTTCACGCCGGACACCGCGCCGGTCAAGATCACCGCGCCCGCCCGGAAGATCGCGGAGTGGACCGCGGACGACCAGAACGTCGTCACGCCGCTGCAGGCGTCACCGGCGCACAGCGAGGCGGCGGTCGAAACGGTCACGCTGATCCCGATGGGGGCCGCGCGGCTGCGCGTCACGTCGTTCCCGACGGCCGACCCGAACGGGCACCCGTGGCTGCCCGGCGGCGGGGGAGCGGGCTTCCGGATCGTGAACCGCAACTCCGGCAAGGTACTGGGCGTCGACCAGATGTCCACCGCGGACAGCGCACGAGTGGTGCAGTTCGCCGACAACGGCACCGACGACCACGTCTGGCACCTCGTCGCGAACGGCGACGGCTGGTACCGGATCCGCAACCACCACTCGGGCAAGGTGCTCGGGGTCGATCAGATGTCCACCGCGGACAGTGCGAAGGTCGTGCAGTTCACCGACAACGGCACCGCGGACCACCTCTGGCAGCTGGTCGACAACGGCGACGGCTGGTGGCGGCTGAAGAACCGCAACTCCGGCAAGGTCCTCGGCGTCGACGGGATGTCGACCGCGGACAGCGCGCAGGTCGTCCAGTTCGCCGACAGCGGCACGGCGGACCACGTGTGGTCACTGGTCCCGGACGGCCGGCTGCGGGTCGAGAACCGCAACTCCGGCAAGGTACTCGGGGTCGATCAGATGTCCACTGCGGACAGTGCGCGGGTCGTCCAGTTCGCCGACAACGGGACCGCGGATCACCTGTGGAGCTTCGAGCCGACGGCGGCCGGCTGGTTCCTCATCCGCAACGCCAACTCGGGCAAGGTGCTGGGCGTGGACCAGATGTCCACAGCGGACAGTGCGATCGTCGTCCAGTTCACCGACAACGGGTCGGCGGACCACGAGTGGCGCCTGCGCGACGACGGCAGCGGCTGGTTCCGGATCGTGAACCGCAACTCCGGCAAGGTGCTCGGCGTCGACCGGATGTCGACGGCCGACAGCGCTCAGGTGGTGCAGTTCGGCGACACCGGGACCGCCGACCACCTGTGGCGGCTGCGCTAGTAGTACTTTGTTAGGTTTGGTGATGCTTGTTGCGGTGTAACGGTTTCACCGTTTGGTGGCAGGTCAGGCATGCGCCGGTCCAGGTCGCGAGGAGCCGTTGCAGCTCGCGGATGGCTGTGTAGAGGGTCAGGCCGGCGCAGCCGCTTTTGGGTCGCCTCGCAGCAGGGTGAGGAACAGGTGTGCGGCAGTGACCAGGGTGACGTGGCGATGCCAGCCTTGCCAGGAACGGCCCTCGAAGTGGTCCAGGCCCAGGCCGGTTTTGAGTTCGCGGTAGTCGTGCTCGATCCGCCAGCGGATCTTGGCGTAGCGGACGAGATCGGCGGCAGATGTGGTGGCGGGAAGACTGGACAGCCAGTAGGTGACCGGTTCGGGCTCGTCGTCGGGCCACTCGGCGATCAGCCACCGCTCGGGCAGGGCGCCGTCTTCGGCGCCGCGGGGGACGCGGTGCCCGGCGGGCCGGACCCGCAGGAACACGAACCGGGAGCTCAGGGCGCCTTTGCTGCCTTCGCGCCAGGTGATGGTGAGCGCGGCCTCACGGCCGGCGGCGGCCACGTGCCGGGCCAGGCTGAGCGGTTCGTCGGTATAGACGGGCGTGGCGGCCGGTGGCCGGCCGCATCGGCCCGTGCCGGACCATTCCCGCGGGACGGGGGCCGCCTCGCTGGTGTGGGCCAGGGCCTCGCTTTTGAGTTGCACGTTGTAGGCGATGTTCCGCTCGTCGAGCGCGGCCCGGAACTGGCTGTTGTCGCCGTAGCCGGCGTCGGCGACCAGCACCGGTGGCCGCAGCCCGTGTTCGGCGAGTTCGTCCAGCATCTCGACGGCCAGCATCCACTTCGGACGGTGGCCTTCGTTCTCGGGTATGCCGCACCGGTTCCGGCGCGCCCTGGCGGCCTCGGTGACCGCCTCCACGTCCACCTCGGTCCCGGCGCTAACCTGCTCGCCTGCCGGCGCGGCTCGTGGTGCGTTCCTCAGCGTCTTGCGACGGTTGGCTTTGGCTGCCTTGACCGCCGCCGGGCCTGCTTTGGTGGTGTCCCATGACTCCGGCAGGAACAGCCGCCAGCCCAGCGGGCAGGAGGCGGTATCGGTGACCGCGTGCACACTGACCCCGATCTGGCAGTTGGCGACTTTGCCCAAGGTCCCGGAGTACTGCCGGGCCACGCCCGGTGAACTCGTGCCGTCCTTGGGGAAGCCGCTGTCGTCGACCGCCCAGGCGACCGGATCGACAGCCTCCACCGCTCGCTGGGCCAGCCGTGCTCGCACCGTGTCGGTGTCCCAGGTCGAGGTGGTCAGGAACTGTTGCAGTCCTTGATGATCCACTCCCAGGCGTTCCGCCATCGGCTGCATCGACTTACGTCGCCCGTCCAGCAACAGTCCCCGCAGATACGTCTCGCCCTTGGCCCGCTGATCCGACCGGGCCAAGGGAGCGAACACCTCCGCCGCGAAGGCCTCAAGACGTTGCCGGACATGGACAAGCTCGTCGGGAGTCACCGGGGCATGAAATCATCCAGCCTGCTTCACGTCCCCACGACACGCCAAGACCTAACAAAGTACTACTAGCGCTTGACGCCGACGATCCCGGCCACGCACTTCGCCGAATTCGACAGGGGCGTGAGCCGGGGACCGTCCGGCCACCACTCGTCGCACACCGCCAGGCCGGGCGCGGACGTCGCGTTCGGCGGCAGGAACTCCAGTCCCGGCAGCATGGCTTCGATCTCCACGCGGGTGCGGAACCGGCCGGCGCCCAGCGGGCCCTGGACCAGGATCTGCTCGATGCGCTTGGCGATCGCGGTCAGCTCCGGCACCTCGGGGTCGAAGAAGTGCGACAGCACCACGTACGAACCCGGGGCCAGCGCGTCGATGTACTCGCGCATGACGTCGACCGCGCCGTCGCCCTCGAAGTGGTGCATCGTGCCGACGTGCAGCAGCGCGACCGGCTCCGAGAAGTCGATGTGGCCGCGCACCTCGTCGTTGCCGAGCACCGCTTCCGGCTGGAAGATGTCCGCTTCGACCATGTGCGTGAAGTCGTTCTCCACGAGCAGCGCGCGGCCGTGCGCGAGGACCACCGGGTCGTTGTCGACGTAGACGACGGTGTGGTCCTTGTCGATGCGCTGGACGATCTGGTGCGTGTTCTCCGCCGTCGGCAGCCCGGACCCGCAGTCGAGGAACTGCCGGATCTTGGTCTGGCTCGCCAGCATCCGCAGCGCGCGGTTGTGGAATCCGCGGTTGCCGCGGGCGATGTCGACCGCCTCCGGCACGGCCGCGCGGATCTTCTCCATCACGACGCGGTCGACTTCGTAGTAGTTGTTGCCGCCGAGGAAGCCGTCGTAGATCCGCGCGATGCTCGGCCGGTCGGGGTCGACTCCCACCGGCTTCTGGCTCGGGGACAGCGTCTCGGACATGGCGACCTCGCAGGACTTCGGCGGGAAGCGGTGCGCCACCCAGCGTAGTAGTCCGCGTCCGCGCGGTGAACGCGAGGTCAGCCGCTGGGACGAAGTCGCTGGTCAGGGATGTCGTCGCGGGCGCGCTCGGCGCGTTCGCGGCGCAGCCGGGCGAGGTGCTGCTCGATCCGCCGGTCGAGGTCGCGTGCGGCCTCGGACAGTTCCGTCAGGTCGCGACGGGACGCCGGGTGGCCGACGGCCCCCGTGTCCACTTCGTCCCCTGCCCTGTCCACTGCCGGCACCTCCCGGGTCGGATCGGCTCTGACTGCGTCAAAGCGTTACTGCCCCAAGCGGCCTACGCCAAAACAACCGGAGCACTGAGCCCGGCAAGCCGGGTGCCGCCGTCCGGTGGATCGGGCGCGAAATCCCTGGTGCCAATTTTGACCAAGTGGTAGAAATTCAGCGGAACCCCATGACTCCAGGAGCCGGTGATGAGCGAGCTTTCCGTGCAGCTGTACTCGGTCCGCGACGCCTTCGCGGCCGACCCCGACGGCACCCTGCGGCGGCTCGCCGCGATCGGCTTCACGCGGGTCGAGCCGTACGGCGTCGTCGAAAACGTCGAAGCGCTGCGGGCCGGCCTGCCGTCGAACGGGCTGACCGCCCCGACCGCGCACGCCCGCCTGATCGGCGCCGACCAGGCGGCCGTCTTCGCCGCCGCGGCCGAGCTGGGCATCGGCCTGGTCATCGACCCGCTCGTCAAGCCGGAGCAGTGGCAGGACCCGGCCGACATCGCGGCCACGGCGGACGCGCTCAACGCCGCCGCCAAGGTCGCGGCCGAGCACGGTGTCGGAGTCGGCTACCACAACCACTGGTGGGAGCTGGAATCGCGGATCGACGGCCGCAGCGCCTTCGAGGTGTTCGCCGACCAGCTCGACCCGGCCGTCGCGCTGGAGGTCGACACGTACTGGGCGACCGCGGGCGGCGAGGACGCGCCCGCGCTGCTGCGCCGGCTCGGCGACCGCGTCCGCGCGATCCACGTCAAGGACGGCGGCCTGGCCACCGACGCCACCGGCCAGGTGCCCGCCGGGCAGGGCCGGGTGCCGGTCGCCGACGTGCTGGCCGCCGCGCCGGACGCGCTGCGCGTGGTCGAGTTCGACGCCTACGACGGTGACCTCTTCGAGGCCATCGCCGCCGGCCACGCCTACCTGACCGGCGCCGGCCGGTGACCGGCGGCCCGGTCGGCGTCGGGATCGTCGGCGCCGGCGTCATCTGCGGCACCTACCTCGAGAACCTGACGAGCTTCCCGGACGTCCGCGTGCTGCGGATCGCCGACCTCGACGTCGACCGTGCCGCGGCCCGCGCGGCCGAGCACGGCGTGCCGCGCTCGGGCACGGTGGCCGAGCTGCTCGACGACGCGGAAGTCGAGATCGTCGTCAACCTGACCATCCCGGCTTCGCACGTCGACGTGGGGCTCGCCGCCCTCGAAGCGGGCAAGCACGTCTGGGCCGAGAAGCCCCTCGCCCTGGACCGCCAGACCGGCCGCAAGCTCCTCGATCGCGCACAGGAGAAGAACCTGCGCGTGGCCAGCGCGCCCGACACCGTCCTCGGCGCCGGGCTGCAGACCGCCCGCCAGGCCATCGACGCGGGCCGGATCGGCCGGCCCCTGACCGCGTTGGCCCTCTTCCAGGTGCCCGGGCCGGAGAGCTGGCACCCGGCGCCGGAGTTCCTCTTCCAGGCCGGCGGCGGGCCGCTGCTCGACATGGGCCCGTACTACCTGACGACGCTGGTGCACCTGCTCGGCCCGATTCAGCGCGTCACCGGCGCCGGTGGCCGGGCGCGCGACACGCGCGTCATCGGGTCCGGGCCGCGGGCCGGCACGGAGTTCCCGGTGACCGTGCCGACGACGGTCACCGCGCTCGTCGACTTCGAGGCGGGCGGCTCGGCCCAGCTCGTGCTGAGCTTCGACTCGGCGCTCAAGCGGACCGGATTCGTCGAGCTGACCGGCACGCTCGGCACCGCCGTGCTGCCGGATCCCAACCGCTTCGACGGCTCGACGGCGCTGCACCTGCCGGGGCACCCCGAACCGGAAGAGCTGACAGCGCAAGGACATGCGGCTTCGCGGGGCACCGGCGCCGTGGACCTCGCCCGGGCGATCCGCGCGGGCGTGCCGGAACGCGCGTCCGGCGAGCTGGCCTACCACGTGCTCGACGCGATGCTGGCGATCGACGAGTCCCTGACGCGCGGGCAGGGTGTCGAGGTCGCGAGCACCGTCGAGGTCCCGCCCGCGCTGCCGGCGGGCTGGGACCCGTACGCGAAGACCCTCTAGAACGGGACGGTGAGCAGGTTCTGCAGGTAGAAGCGCAGCGATCCCACCAGGTCGACGTCGCCGGGGACGGTCAGCCACTGCACCTGCAGGCCGTCCATCAGCGCGATGAACGTCAGCGTCGCCAGGCCGGGGTCGACGCCGTCCCGCAGCTCACCGCGGGCGGCCAGAACCGCGAACGACTCGTGCACGCCGTCGCGCGCGGCCCGGTAGTGGCGCACGAAGTACTCGTGCGCCGGATGATCCGGGGAGACCGCCTCGGCGGCGAGCCGCGAGTAGAGGTCGACGATCCCGGGGTGGCGGACGTTGTGCTCGGCGAGCGCGACGAAGTGGCGCAGGACCTCGAGCCCGGGCGGCACGGTCAGCTGCTCGCGCTCGGAGTCCTCGGCGTCGCGCCGTTCGAGCACGGCGGCGAGCAGGGCCTCCTTGGTGGGGAAGTAGTACAGCAGGCCGGCGTGCGAAATCCCGACGCGCTTGGCGATCTCCCGCAGCGACGAGCCGTGGTAGCCGAGCTCGCCGTACGCGGCGGCCGCCGCCGTGATGATGTCCTCGCGGCGGATCCGGCCCTTCAGGTAGCCCCCGGTCACGGGGTCGCGGTGATCTCGGCGGCGTGCACGGCCCCATCATGCCGCAGCGACTTTTCGCACAAGCGACGTGAGCGGACGAACAAATCGATTGTGCGAATGCTCGCGGCTTGCGAACATCGCCGAGTGAAGAGTGCGGAACGGCAACGGATCATCGTGGAGCGGCTGCGCGACGCGGACCAGGTCGCCGTCGCGGACCTGGCCTCGGCGACGGGTGCGTCGGAGATGACCGTGCGCCGCGACCTCGACCACCTGGCCTCGCGCGGCGTGCTGCGGCGAGTGCACGGGGGAGCCGTCCCGGCGTCGCCGTCGGGGATCGAGCCGCCGTTCGCCGCGCGGGCGACGGCGGCCATCGAGACCAAGCGGGCCATCGCGGCCGCGGCCGCCGAATTTGATCCGCGACGGCGAAACGATCGTCCTGGACAGCGGCACCACGGCCCTGGAGCTGGCCCGGCTGCTGCGCGGGCGCCCGGTCACCGTCATGCCGCTGTCCCTGCACGCGGTCCGCGAGCTGGCCGACGACCCGGACGTCCGGCTGCTGCTGCCGGGCGGCGAGCCGCGGCCGGGGGAACTGTCCCTGGTCGGCCCGCTGGCGCTGGCGTCGCTGCGGGCGCTGCGGTTCGACGTCGCTGTGCTGAGCCCGTGCGCGTTCGGCCTCGACGCCGGGCTCACCGCGTTCGACCTGGGTGACGCCGAGGTCAAGCAGGCGGCCCTCGACGTCTCGGCCCGGGCGATCGTCCTAGCCGACGGCGCCAAGTGGGGCCGCGCCGCGCTCGCCCACGTCTGTCCCGCCGCGCGCGCGGACGTCCTGATCACCGACCCGGGCGCGCCCGAGGACCAGCGCGAGGCGCTGGCCGACCTCGGTGTGCTCGTGCACGTCGCCGTCCCCCTGGAGAGCCGATGACGACCGCCCCGCCCCGCCCGCGTGCCGCCCGGTTCGCGACCTTCATGTTCTTCGGCCTCAACGGGTTCGCGATGGGCATGTGGGTGGTGCACATCCCGAACGTCGAGCGCGCGACCGGCATCTCGCACAGCACGCTGGGCGCGCTGCTGCTGGTGCTCGGCGGCGCGGCGTTCGCGGGCATGCAGATCTCCGGGCCGCTCGTCGACCGGCTCGGCCACCGTCGCTTGGTCCCCGCGGCGGGCGTGCTGCTCGGGCTTGCCTTGTGCGGCCCGGGATTCGCGAACTCGTGGTGGACGCTCGGGCTGACGCTCATCCTCTTCGGCTTCGGCAACGGCGCGATCGACGTCGGGATGAACTCCCACGCGGTGGTGGTCGAGCGAGCCTACCCGCGGCCGATCATGGCGGCGTTCCACGCGATGTGGTCGATCGGCGGCGCGTTCGCGGCGGTCATCGGCGCGGCGACGCTCGGCGCGGGCGTGCCGACCGGCGTCACGCTCACCTGCACCGGCGTGCTGTGCGTGGTGCTTTCCCTGGTGTCGGCGCGGTTCCTGATGGAGCCGTCCGACGCGCCCGCCGCGGCGGCTTCCGAGCCGTCACCGGTGGCGCGCCGTCGCACCCCGGGACGCGTGGTGTGGCTGCTCGGTCTGCTGGCGCTCGCGCTGATGCTGTCGGAGGGCGTCGCGAACGACTGGGCGGCGCTGCACATGGAGAAGGTCCTGGGCACCTCGGCCTCCACGGCCGCCTTGGCGTACGGCGCGTTCGCGGTGGCGATGACGACCGGCCGCTTCCTGACCGACCGCGTCGCGGCTTGGGCCGGCCCGGCGGCGATCGTCCGCTACGGTGCGACGCTGGCGGCGGTGGGCCTGACGACGGCCGCGGCGGCGCCGTGGGTCCCGCTGTCGCTGGTGGGCTGGGCGCTGTTCGGCCTGGGGTTGTCCGGTGGCGTCCCGCAGCTGTTCACCGCGGCGGGCAACCTGGACACGCGGGCGTCGGGCGCGTTGATGGCCCGGGTGGTCGGGCTCGGCTACGTGGGCCTGCTGGCCGGACCCGCGCTGATCGGCGGGCTGACGCGGTGGATGCCGTTGAACGTGACCTTCGCGGTGCCGGTGGTGCTGTGCGTGCTGGCGGCGGTGTTCGCGGGCGTGCTGAGCCCGAAGCCGGCCCCGGTGGAGGAACCCGTCGGCTGATCCCCGCCTTCACGGCGTTCGGGCTGCGCCGGAGTCAGTGCACGCGCTCGGCGGCCGGTTCGGTGTGGACCACCACCGCGGTCAGGTGGGGGACCACGTGCACGAGCCGGTGCTCCACCTCGTGCGCGAGCGTGTGGGCCTGCGTGACCGTCAGGTCCGCGGCGACCGTCACCGCCAGCTCGGCCCGCAGGTGGTGCCCGATCCATCGCATCCGGAGGTCACGGGCGCCGAGCACGCCGTCGACGTCGAGCGCGGTCCGCTCGGCCAGTTCGACCGACGCCGGGTCGACGGCGTCCAGCAGCCGCCGGAAAACCTCCTTCGCCGCGTCCCGGAGGACGAACACGATCGCGACGGTGATGCCGAGCCCGACGATCGGGTCCGCGGCGGGAAAGCCGAACGCGACCCCCGCCGCACCCGCGACGACGGCCAGCGAGGTGAAGCCGTCCGTGCGGGCGTGCACGCCGTCGGCGACCAGCGCGGCCGAGCCGATCTCGCGGCCGACCTTGATCCGGTACCGCGCGACGACCTCGTTCCCGGCGAAGCCGATCACCCCCGCCGCGGCGACCACCCACGGGTGCCCGACCGGCTGGGGATCGACCAGCCGCCGGACGGACTCGTACCCGACGAGCACCGCCGAAGCCGCGACGACCAGCACGACGACCACCCCGGCGAGGTCCTCCGCGCGCCCGAGGCCGTAGGTGTAGCGCCGCGTCGCCGCCCGCCGGCCGAGCAGGAACGCGACGCCGAGCGGGACGGCGGTCAGCGCGTCGGCGAAGTTGTGGATCGTGTCGCCGAGCAGCGCGACCGACCCGGTGACGAGCACGAGCACCAGCTGCGCGACCGCGGTCACGAACAGCGCGGCGAACGACCACGTCAGCGTGCGCAGGCCGCGCGAGCTGGATTCGAGCGCGTGGTCGACGCGGTCGGCGGAGTCGTGGCTGTGCCCGTGTCCGTGTCCCATGGTCGTGAGTCTATCTGCGCACACACGCAGATACGCAAGTAGTAGGGTTCAGGGCATGCACGCGTCGCTGCCGGAGTTCGACATGCCCACCGACGAGCAGGTTCACCTGGCGGCGGAGTCGTTCCGCCTCCTCGCCGACCCGACCCGCATCAAGGTGCTGTGGGCGCTGCTGCAGGGCGAGTCTTCGGTGGCGTGCCTGGCCGAGCTGGCGGGCGCGGCTCCGACGGCGGTGAGCCAGCACCTGGCCAAGCTCCGCCTGGCGGGCCTGGTGAAGGGCCGTCGACAGGGAACGTTCGTGTACTACTCGGCGGCGGACGACCACGTGCGCGGGTTGCTGGCCCAGGCCCTGCACCACGCGGACCACCTGGACCGCGACCTCCCGGCCGAGCACGCCCACCGGCCCTAGCCGATCGGCTCCTGCAGCTCCGTCACCCAGCCCGCGGCATCCTCCGGGCAGTCCAGGTACAGCTCCCGCTGCGGCCCCGCCGACGCGAACCCGTGCTCGTCGATCCACCGGACCACCGCCTGCCAGCTCGGCAGCACGTCGTCGATCGCGCCGCGGTGGACGAGCGTCGCCGCCCTCGTCGCCGGGAGGTCCGCCACCGTCAGCCCGTTGAGGTCACCCGGCCCCACCGACGCCGGAACCGCCGCGTGCACGACGACTTCGTCCTCGGCGCGCTGCTCGTAGTAGCACGTCAGCCGCCCGGCCGGGGTGACGTCCGCGGTGGCGAGGCGGTGGCCGAGTTCGGCGCACAGCGGGCGGACCACCGGGCCGATCGCCTCCGGCGCGAACCCCGCCGCCACGCCGGTCAGCTCCACCACCCGCATCGCCGGCAGCTCCTTGATCACGACGTCGGGTGCGCGCCCCTCCTCCTCGATCGTCCGCAGCCGGGCCTCCACCTGCGCGAGCCTTGCCGCGCCCTCGGCCAGCGCCGCCTCCAGCTCCGCGCGCCGCAGCGTCAACATGCCGCGCACCTGCTCCGCCGTCACCTCGTCGGCCAGCAGCGTCGCGACCTGCTCGAGGGTAAACCCGAGGTCCTTCAGCGCGACGATCCGGTTGAGCCGCGCCAGCTGGCCCGCGGTGTAGCTGCGGTAGCCGGTCGCCGGGTCGACGCGTGCCGGCCGCAGCAGCCCCAGCGCGTCGTAGTGGCGCAGCATCCGGACCGACACCCGGCCGTGGCGGGCGAAGTCGCCGATCGAGAACACGCACCGATCATTCCGCAGGCGGGACGAACCCGCCGAGGACGTCCGCGGCGAGGTCCGCGAACGTGATCGGGGTGTCGTCCTCGTGCGCCGGCCCGACGACCTGCAACCCGACCGGCAGCGCGCCCGCGAGCGGCGCGCTCACCGCGGGCAGCCCGGGCAGCGACGCCTGCGCGATCCAGAACACCTGGTCGTCGTAGCGGTCGCGGTCGTCGTGCTTCGGCGCCGTCGTGAACACGGTCGGGCAGAGGAAGACGTCGACGTCGGCGAAGTACCGGGCCCAAGCCGCGCCCAGCGCCGCCCGCTGCCGCTCCTGCTCGGCCGCCCCGGCCGGTTCACCGCCTTCCTGCGCGGCGAAGAACCACTCGACCTGGAAACCGAACGCCTCGGCCTGGACGCGCGGATCGACGCCGTCCGGCCAGCCTTCGTGGATCTTGACGCCGGTCCGGGCGAGCGCGTCGACGGCGTCGGACAGGACCTTGCCCACCTCGTCGGTCACCGGGCAGTGCGGATCGTCGAGGACGACGCCGACCCGGAAGTCCGCGAGCCGCGACCGGCGTGACGGCGGTCCCGGCTCGCCGGTGACGCTCAGCGCGAGCCGCAGGTCGGCGGCCGAGCGGGCCAGGGGACCGACCGTCGACGGGAACTCCCGGACGAGGCCGGCGGGCTGCCCGGGCGGCTGGAAACCCCGCAGCGGCACGGTTCCCGGCGTCGGCTTGAGGCCGTAGACGCCGCAGTACGCCGCCGGGATCCGGATCGACCCGGCCAGGTCGGAGCCGTACTCCACAAAGGACAGTCCGGCGGCGAGCGCGGCGGCCGCGCCCCCGCTCGAGCCGCCCGGCGTCCGTGCCTTGTCCCGCGGGTTCAGTGTCCGGCCGTAGAGCGGGTTCACGGTCCGGCCGAAGTCGGCGAGCAGGTGGTGCACGTTGGACTTGCCGACGACGATCGCGCCTGCCGCATGCAGCCGCTCGACGACCACGGCGTCCCGGTCCGCGACGGCGTCGGCGAACGCCGGCTCGCCCCAGGTGGTGGCCAGTCCGGCGACGGCGAAGGCGTCCTTGATGGTCATCGGGACGCCGTGCAGTGGGCCGCCGGTCGTCGCGTCGGCGGTGGCCGCCGAGTTCAAGGCGAAGTCGCGCCGGGTCGCGACGACGGCGTTGACGTCGGAGGCGTCGATGCGGGCGAAGAGCTGTTCGGTCAGCTCGCGGGACGAGAGCGTGCCCCGGCGGAGGTCGGCGGCCACCTCGGTGGCGGTGCGGAAGAACGTCATGGGTCCGGGATAGCGGCTGACACGGTGTCAGGGTCAACGGTCGAGTCCGGCCGGCCCCGTTCGTCCTGGGGAGGAAGACCACCTCGACGAAGGAGCGAAATGGACACGATGGACTTGTACCGGCGCGCGCAGGCCGGGTTCGACGCGGCGCTGGCCGCGGTGCGCGACGACCAGTGGCAGACGCCGTCGGCGTGCGCGGAGTGGTCGGTGCGGGATGTCGCCGGGCACGTGGTCTGGGGCCAGCGTCAGCTGCGGGCATGGGCGAGTGGCGAGGCCTACGCCGAGACCGCGGGCGCGCCGGGAGCGCCGCACCCCGCGGTGCTGGCGGGGGGAGGACCCCGTGGCGACGTGGCGGGCCGCGGCGGTCGCGACGCTGACCGAGGCGGAACTGCGACGCCCGGTGTCGCTGCCGGGGCTCGGCGAGGTGCCGGTCGCGGGCATCGTCACGCTGCTGAGCACCGACCTGGTCGCGCACAGCTGGGACATCGGCTCGGCCACCGGGCAGGACGTGCGCGTCCCGCCGGAGCTGGTGGCGGTGGCGTTCACCTGGGCCCGGGCGAACGTCGTGCGGCGGCCGGGGTTCTTCGGGCCGGAGCTGGTCCCGCCCGCAGGTGTCGACGAGCAGACGCGGATGCTGGCGTTCCTCGGCCGCCGGGCCTGGGCGCCGGTGCCGGCGTAGGGAGTCCCTCTGAGCTGCGGAGTTCAGCGTCGGCCGAGGTCTTTTCGCCTGTCGGCTCCTACCCGTGGGTGTTTTCGGTTCGCGCCGCGGTGGTAGCCACGAGTGATCGCCGTCCGAACCGCGGACGGCAGCGTGGCGGAGGGAAGACCGATGCCGACCGCAGCCCGCATGACCGCACCTCCGGCGCCGCCCGAGCCGGTGCCGCCCGATCCCGCCGTCCCGGACCCGTCGCTGCCCGGTCCGGCCCCCGATCGGCCGGCGCCGCAGCCGGGCACGCCCGTCCCGGACCCGTTGCCGCCGGAACCGCAGCCCGGTCCCGAGCGGCACTGAGTATGGATCACAGATGATATGAGCTTCATATAATCTGGTGTACGGTCGTGACATGACAACAGCACAGAACTACCGGCGGATGGTCAACGCCGGGAACAAGATCGTCGTGGGGCTCCAGCGGCTGGGCGTGGCGTTCGGCCCGATGCAGCTGCTCACGGTCCCCGGACGGCGCACGGGAGTGCCGCGCACGTTCCCGATCGCGGTCATCCCCATCGACGGCGACCGTTACATCTTCCAGGCCTACCCGAAGGCGGCCTGGGTCGCGAACGCCCGAGCGGCGTCCGAAGTGACGCTCACCCGCGGCCGCCGCACCAAGCCGGCCCGTCTGACGGAGGTCCCGGTCGAGGAGCGCCGCCCACTCCTGCGCGAGCTGGTGGCGAGCAGCCCGGCCAGCGTCGGAAAGCGCCTGGTGACCACGGGCCTCGCGGACGCACCGACCCCGGACGCGGCCGCCGCGGCGGCGGAGCGCATCGCGGTGTTCCGCATCGAGCCCCTCTGAGCGGGAGCCTCTCGGCGCGGTGAGGGGGAGCGGACCGATGTGGCCGGGCTGGGCGCGCAACCAGGCGCGCGGCGGCGAGCCAAGCCGCCGCGGCTGGATCACGGTCCATCCCAGCGGCCAGGCCCGGACCGCCGCCGGCCCGTTGGTGGCATCCGTCCACCCGGGGTGGCCCGGCCCCCGTCCGGGTGGCGGCCTACCCGGCCGCCTTGGCGTGGCCGGTCCCGATCGGGCGCCTTGCCGCGGTCGGGCCCAGCCTCGCCGCTGGTGTTCGGCTGCACCCCCGCCCACCGAGCGCAGCCCAGCTCACCAGGGCCACAGCCAGGCTCAAGCCGTCCGGTACCGGGCCGAGAGCTGCTCCAACCCGGCCCCCGACAGCCGGTCCAGCGCCGCCGAGCGGCCGGTCATCGCCATCACCAGTGCGAGCAGCGGGCCCGTCACCTCCGGCCCGCTGCCCGCCGACCATTCCGCGTCGGTGGCCCGCAGCGTCAGCCCGGCCACCCGGTTCTTCGCCCCGATCAGCATGTTGGACCGCCGGTAGAACTCGGCGACCCGGATCAGCGTCGCGGCGGGGAACGCGCGGTCGAGGCCGAGCGGCCAGCGGATGTCCGTGCCGTGCACGACGATCTCGCCGAGCCACGTGTCCGCCGGGCCCGGCGGGCTCGTCGTGTCGTTCACGTGCGCGCGCAGCCGGGCGAGCGTCGCCGCGGGGCCGTCCGCCGTCTCGCGCGCGACGTTCTTCGCCGTCATCGCGGTGAACCGGAACCCGGCGCCGGCCAGCCGCGTGAAGAACGCGACCGGCGGCAGCGTCGCGGTCGAGACGAGGTGGCCGAGCACGTCGTGGACCGTCCACTCGCGACACAGCGACGGCGTCGACCAGGCGGTCACGTCGGCGAGGTCGTCGGCCAGCGCGGCACGTTCGCGGTGGATCTCGGGCCAGGGGCCGGAAGCCGGCATCGGACCTCCTCGGGCCGTCCGGGATCGGCGATCCCGGTGCACGCACGTCGTCCGCGACGCCGGGAGCGTTACACGCCGGCCAGCTCGGCCTCACCCGCGAACGCCCGCAGCACCTGCTCGGCGGCGGCGCGCGCGGCCGGACCCGGGTGGATCGTGCGGTCGCCGTCCGGCTGCGGCGCCGGGGCCCCGGCCAGCAGCTCCACCAGCGCGACCGCGAGCTCGCGCACCTTGACGTTGAACTGCTGGCTCGCCCGCCGCAGCGTCGCCCAGGCCTCGTCGGGGTCGCAGCGCCGCAGGGCGATGACGATGCCCTTCGCCTCCTCGAGCGCGGCCCGCGACTGCAGCAGGTCCAGCAGCTGCTCGGTCCGGTCGGGCCGGGCCGCTTCGGCGACGAGCAGCGCCGCCGTCGTGAGCCTTTCGTGCCGCCGCAGCACTTTCAGCGACTCTTGGGTGGCAGGCCGGTCGAGCGTCACCGACAGCACCATGCTGCTCTCGCCGTCCCACGGCGCGGGCAGTGCCGCGACGCCGCGGACGCGCGACCACTCCGCCGCCGGCTCGGGGTGCCGCTCGAGCACCCCGCTCAGGGTCAGCGACGGCCAGCGTTCGTCGGCGAAGACGTCGGCCGTGACGACCGGCTCGCCCGTGCGGTCCGCCGTCGGGACCGGGCCGCCGAACCCGTTCAGCTGGGCCGGGACGAACAACTCGGCGAGCCCGCGGGTGGCGGCCGTGTGCAACGGCTTTCCGTTGTGGTGCACGGACAGCGCCGCGCCGACGGCGCCTGGCACGTCGGCGGCGATCCGCTCCAGGAGCTCTTCGAGCAGCGCGGTCACCGGGACACGCTTGCCCGTCAGGGTCTTCTCGCTGGTCACGTGACCTCCTCCGACGGCCTGGGGAGCGGGGCCGGGCGCCCGGCCCGGACCCCGCTGCCTCCGAGATCAGGCCTTGATTTCCCGGCGTCCGCCGGATCCGGCGACGGTGATGCGACGCGGCTTCGCCTTCTCGGCGACGGGGATGCGGACGGTCAGCACCCCGGCGTCGTAGTCGGCGGTGATGTGCTCGGTGTCCAGCGTGTCGCCGAGGAACAGCTGGCGGGAGAACACGCCGAGCGGCCGTTCGGAGACCTCCAGCTGGATGTCGTCGCCGGCCGGCAGGGGACGGCGTTCGGCCTTGACGGTGAGGACGTTCCGCTCGACGTCCAGCTCGACGGCGCCGGGATCGACGCCCGGGAGGTCGAAGCAGACCACGAACTCGTCGCCGGCGCGGTAGGCGTCCATCGGCATCGCGGCGGGCTTGGACCAGGTGCCGGGCCCGCGGTGCCGAACACCTGCTGGGCGAACCGGTCGAGGTCGCGGAAGGGGTCGGTGCGCATCAACATCGGGATTCACCTCCAGGAACGACGACTCTGGCGTCAACACGCACCTCTGTTCTAGCATGTCGTCAGAACGATGACAAGCAACAGGTCGTCGGAAGGATGACGAATGGACCACAGTGATCCCGCCGGTGCGCTGCACCGGATCCACGACGCGGTCGCGGCCGCCCGCGCCGGCTCGGCCGACCAGGATGGGCTGCTGTCCGCGCTGGCCGGCCTGCGCGTGCTGCGGGAGGAGCTCGCGGGCTGGGAGCCGGAGCTGATCACCGCGGCTCGCGCGGCGGGAGCCAGCTGGGTGGCGCTGGCGCCGGCGCTCGGCGTGGCGAGCCGCCAGGCCGCGGAACGCCGTTACCTGCGGCTCCAGCCGTCGAACACGGGGGAGAAGACGGGCGAGGCCCGAGTGGACGCCGAGCGCGACCGGCGGGCGGGCGATCGCGCGGTCGCCGACTGGGCCCGGCGCAATTCGGCGATCCTGCGCCAGCTGGCCGGCCGCGTGAGCGCGCTGGACGGCCTGGGGCCGGCGGCCCAGGCGAGCGCGGACCGCCTGGGCGCGGCCCTCGGCGACGACGACCCGGCGACGCTGCTGCCGCCGTTGGCCGCGGCTCAGCCACACCTGGCCGAGGAGCACGCGGGGCTGGCGAAGCGGCTGGGCGAGATTTCCGAGGAGACGGACCGGCTTCGCCGGGACGCGGCGGGGAACCGGCGGTCCCGGGACTGAAGTGTCTGAGCCCGGCCGAGATCGGGTACCACCCGGGCATGGACGACCGCGACCAGCTCCCCGACCGGACGGAAACCCGCGCCGAGCTGCTGCCGGAAGAGCAAGCCGTCGACAGCGCCGACCCCGAAGGCCAGGCTCGCGAGGTGCTCCGCGACTCCGACCGCCGCACCGAAGACCCCGAGCCCACCATGCGCCGCCGTCCCGAGGAGACCACCTGACTACACCGCCGTCAGCTCCGAGGACGTCCGTGCCTCGCCGCGCAGCGCCAGCACCGCGACCAGCCCGAACGCGGCCACGACGGCGAAGAAGTAGAACCCCCACGGGTACGCGACCCCGGCGGTGACCAGCGCACCGGTCACGAACGGCCCGAGGATCGAGCCGAGCCGGCCCACCGCCGACGTCAGCCCGAGCGCGGTGCCACGTGCCCGCGCCGGGAACGCCTGCGCCACGTACCCGTAGATCAGCACCTGCGCGGAGAACACGAACACACCCGTCAGCAGCACGACCGCGTTGAGCACGAAGGCGTTCCCGATGCGCAGGCTCAGCGCCGCGAGCAGCACCGCGCCCGCGCCGAACCAGATCCGGGCGATCGGCCGGATGCCGAACCGGTCGGCGATCGTGCCGGCCAGCACGAGGCCGAGCACCGCGCCGATGTTGAGCACCAGCAGCAGCGTGATCGACGTCGAGATCGGGTAGCCGGCCGTGCGCATCAGCTGCGGCAGCCACGTGTTGAGGCCGTAGACCAGCAGCAGCCCCATGAACGACCCGGTCCACACGGCGATGCTGATCCGCCGGAAGCGTGCACCCAGCAGGTCGCGGAGCCCGACACGCTCGGTGGCGGGTTCCTCCTTGGCGGCGAGGTAGGCCGCGGATTCGGGGAGCTTCCACCACATCAGCGGCACGGCCAGCAGGCCGACGAGCCCGCCGCCGTAGAACAGCAGGTGCCAGTCGTCCTTCGCGTACAACGCCAGGATCGACGTCAGCACCGCGCCGACGTGGTAGCCGGTCATGGTGAACGTGCTCGCGCTGGCGCGGCGCCGCGCGGGCAGGTTCTCCGACATCACCGTCAGCGCCACCGGCATGCACGCGCCGAGGCCGAGCCCGGCGACGAACCGGAAGATCCCGAACGTCGCGACGTTCGGCGCCACCGGCGTCAGCAGGGTGAACAGCGAAAACAGCAGCACCGAGCCGATGAGCATGCCGCGGCGCCCGAAGCGGTCGGTGAGCGGGCCGAGGCAGGCCGCGCCGACCGCCACGCCGATCAGCGACACCGTGGCGACCAGCGTCGCCCCGGCCGCGGTGAAGCCGAGGTAGCCGCTCTTGAGCAGGGTCGGGATGGTGGCGCCGAGCGCGACCAGGTCGTAGCCCTCGAGCAGGACGGTCAGCCAGCAGAGGACCGCCGTCCACACGGGACGGGGAGACGTCGTCATTGCCGTACTCCTAGGGGTTTCAGAAGGGGTAGCCCGCGATGTCCGCGCGGACGGTCAGCCACTGGGTCTCGGTGAAGGCCTCGATGTTGGCCTGGGCGCCGCCGAAGCGGGAGCCGTTGCCGGAGTCGCCGACGCCGCCGAACGGCGCGGTGGGCTCGTCGCCGACGGTCTGCTCGTTGATGTGCACCTTGCCCGAGCGGACCTCGTCGGCCAGCGTCATCGCGGTGCCGACGTCGCCGAGGATGCCGACCGACAGGCCGTACTCGGAGTCGTTGACGATCCGTGCGGCTTCGTCGAGGTCGCGGTAGGCGCGCACCGGCGCGACCGGGCCGAAGATCTCCTCACGCCAGGCGGGTGTGTCGTCGGACAGTCCGAAGAGGACGGTCGGCGGGTAGTACGGCGCATCGGGCTTCCCGCCCGCCAGGACCGTCGCGCCCGCGGCGACGCTGCGGTCGACGACGTCGGTGACGTGCGCGAGCTGCCGATCGTCGATGATCGGGCCGAGCGCGACGTCGCTCTCGGCCGGGTTTCCCACGGGGAGCCGCCGCGCCTTCTCGGAGAGGGCTTCGACGTAGTCGTCCACTTGGGACTCGTGGACGAGGTGCCGCCCGGTCGTCATGCAGATCTGGCCCTGGTGCAGGAACGAGCCGAACGCGCCGGCGGACGCGGCCTTCGCGACGTCGGCGCCCGGCAGCACGACGAGCGCGTTGTTCCCGCCCAGCTCCAGGTGCACGCGCTTGAGCGCCCGGGCGGCGGCCTCGCCGACCTTGCGCCCGGCCGCCGTCGAGCCGGTGAACGACACGACCGACACCTCGGGTGCGTCGACCACCGCGGCGCCGACGGTGGCGTCACCCGGCAGGAGGTGCAGCAATCCGGAAGGCAGCCCGGCCTCCTCGAAGACGCGCACCAGGCTCACCCCGCCGGACACCGCGGTCCGCAGGTCCGGCTTGAGCAGCACGGCGTTGCCGAGCGCGAGCGCGGGCGCGACCGAGCGGATCGCCAGGATCAGCGGGAAGTTGAACGGCGAGATCACCGAAACCACCCCGGCCGGGACGCGCCGGGCCAGCGACCAGCGCGGTTCGCCAGTGCTCAGCACCTCCCCGCGCGGATGCGTGGGCAACGCCGCGGCCTCGAAGCAGATCCCGGCCGCCATCTCGGTTTCGATCCCGGCCTTCGGCCGCGTCGAACCGGCTTCGCGGACGATCCAGTCCTGCACCTCCGCCGCGTGCGCCTCCCACAGCTCCCCGGCGCGGCGCAGCACCGCGGCGCGCTCGGCGGGCTTGCGCCGCGCCCAGTCGCGCTGAGCTCTCGCGGCGATCGAAGCCGCCTTCGCGACGTCGTCCGGAGTCGCGATGCCCACGCTGCCCAGGGTTTCGCCGGTCGCCGGTTCGACGACCGGACGGGTGCCGCCGGTGCCGTGGAGGAAGGGGGTCTCGAGCAAGGCCATGGTCACTCCGGGGAGGTCGGTTCGGTGTCGACCTGGATCAGCCGCGGGCCGTCCGGGGTCGTCTTGAGCTGGGTGCGGAGGTCGTCTTCGTCGGTGACAGTGGTGGCGTCGACGCCGTAACCCGCCGCGATGGCGGTGAAGTCCAGGCCGGGGATCTCGGTCCCGGGCACGTCCGGTGTGCCGAGCAGCTCGCCGAACCACCGCAGCGCGCCGTAGACGCCGTTGCGCAGGATCACGAACGTGACCGGGACGCGGTGGTGCGCGGCGGTCCACAGCGCCGTGATGCCGTAGTTGGCCGAGCCGTCGCCGATGACGCCGACGACCGGGCGGTCCGGGCTGCCCATCGCGACTCCGACGGCGGCGGGCAGGCCGAACCCGAGGCCGCCGGCGGCCGGGAAGAAGTACGAGCCCTCGCGGCGCAGGTCCAGCTGCCGCCACCACGCCGAGTTCGTCGACGTCGATTCGACGACGTAGCGGGTGTCCTCGGCCTGGGTTTCCCGCAGCGCCGCGAAGACCTGCTCCGGGTGCAGCGCGGTCGTCCCGGTCTTCGGTGCCGGGTTCCCGGCGAAGTCACCGCGCGATCCGCGTCGCGGCACCTTGGCCAGCAGCGCCTCGATCACCGGCGCGGGGTCGGCGACCAGCGCCTCGCCCATCGGCGCGCGGGCCGCCGCCCCGAAGTCGTCGGTCACCTGCACCAGCCGCGTGCCCGCCGGCAGGTACGCACCCGGCACGTACTGGTGGTAGCGGAACACCGGCGCGCCCAGCACGAGCACGAGGTCGTGCCCGGTCAGCGCGTCCGAGATCGGCGCGATGCCCGCGGGCAGCACCCCGCGGAAGAGCCGGTGCCGGTTGGGGAAGGGCAGCCGGTGCGGCGACGGCGCCACCCACGTCGGCAGGTCGAGGTGCTCGGCGAGCGCGACGGCGCGGTCGAACAAGCCCAGCGCGTCGAGGTCGCCACCGAGGACGAGCGAGGGGTTCTTCGCCGTGGCAACACTTGTCGCGAGATCGTCGAGCTGGGTCTCGCTCGGAATAAGTCCTCTTTGGACGCTCCGGTCGAGCGTCGCGGCCGCGTTCGCGTCGAGTTCGGCGGCCCAGTCGTCGTAGGGCACCGAGAGGTACGTCGGGCGCCGGTGCAGCTCGGCTTCGAAGACCGCCTGCGCGAGCGACCGCGGGACGTCTTCGGCGCAGCTCGGCTCGCCGGCCCACCCGACGAGGGGTCGCATGAGCTGCGTGGCGTCGACGTTGGCGAGCATCGCCTCCATGCCGATGGCCGCGCGCACCTGCTGGCCGGCGGTGAGCACCAGCGGAGTGCGGGAGTAGGCGGCGTTGGTCAGCGCGCCCATCGCGTTGCCCGAGCCGGCGGCGGCGTGCAGGTTGACCAGCACCGGGCGGCCGGTCACCTGGGCGTAGCCGTCGGCCATCCCGACGACGGCGCCTTCGTGCAGCCCCAGGACGTAGCGGAAGCCGTCCGGCAGCTCGGCGAGGAACGGCAGCTCGTTGGAGCCGGGATTGCCGAAGATCGTGGTCAGGCCCCTGCGGTGCAGGAACTCGTGGGCGAGCCGGCGGGCGGTGGGCATGCGCGGGTCCTCCTCGGTCGGGTTGGCCCAGACCTTAAGGAGGAGAGCGGGCTGTGTTCCAATAAATGTTGCCTCGCTCGTTCATAGACGGGATCGATGATGCGGGACTTCGACCTCAACCTCGTGCGCACGTTCGTCCTGCTCTACGAGACCCGCAGCGTGACCGCGACGGCCGAGTCCCTGCACGTCACGCAGCCGACGATCAGCTACAGCCTGCAGAAGCTGCGGCGCCGGTTCTCCGACGAGCTGTTCCGCCGCACCGGCGGCGGCCTGGTGCCGACGACGACCGCCCGCGCGCTCTACGAACCGCTGCACAGCGCGCTGTCCGGCATCGAGACGGCGGTCAGCGGCGCGTGGTCGTTCTCGCCGTCGACCGCCCGGGCGGCGTTCACGCTGTGCCTGTCGGACCTGGGGGAGATCTCGCTGCTGCCGCGCCTGATGGCGGCGCTGCCCTCCCGCGCGCCCGGCGTCCGGCTCACCGTCCGCCCGCTCGACGTCGAGGGCGCCGCCGACCAGCTCGGCCGCGGCGAGATCGACGCGTTCATCGCGTCGTCGCTGATCAGCTCCCAGCGCGTGGCGCGGATCCCGCTGTTCTCCGAGGGCTACCTGGGGATGGTGGCCGGCGACCACCCGCGCCTGGGCGCTTCGGTCGACTTCGAGCAGCTGGCGGCGGAGCGCCACGTGACGGTGTTCGGCCCGACCGGCCACGACGGCCCGCGCCGCGCCCTGGAGGCGCGCGGGCTGCTCGACCGGGTGGTCCTGGAGGTGACCCGCTTCGCGGCCCTGCCGTACCTGGTCCAGGACGGCGAGCTGGTGGCGATGGTGCCGCGCCTGGTGGCGGAGATGTTCGCGGCCCAGCACCGCGTCCGGCTCTTCGAGCTGCCCTTGGAAGTCGAGCCGGCGCAGGTGTCGGTCTACACGCGACACCCGCACGCCCGCAGCCCCGCGCAGCACTGGCTGGTGGACTTCATGCGGGAGGTGCTGGGTTAGCCCGCGTCGCACCGCTTGCCGTTGAGGGTGAACGCCGTCGGCGCCGGGTTGCCGTGGTCGAAGGCGCCGTTCAAGCCGGTGCTGACGGTCGCACCCGGCGCGAGGGTGGCGTTGTAGGACTCGGCGTTCACGGTCACGCGGCTGCCGCTCTGGCTGTACTCGCCGTCCCAGCCGTGGGTGACGCGCTGGCCCGCGGTGAACGTCCAGGCGAGCGTCCACGGCGAGAGCGTCTCGCTGCCCTTGTTGGTGATCGCGACGCCCGCGGTGAAGCCGTCGTTCCACTGGTCCGTCACGGAAAACCGAACGACGCACGTCGCGGTCTCGACGGGCGCGGGCGGCGGGGGCGGCGGCTTGGGCACGGCCGACGACGTCGCGGTCTGCCGCAGCACGGTCGGGATCGGCGTCGGACTCGGTTTCGGCGCGGCCGGCGTCGTCGAGCGAGGAGTCGTCGCCGGCGCGAGCGGGCCCGGCGGCGCGGCCGCCTGCCGCTGGGGCGAGCTTTCCGACGTCACGGCGATGAGCACCAGGCTGCCGACCACCACGACGGCGCCGGCGGCCGCGGAGAACCACCGGATTCGCCGGCCAGCCCGTTGCTGGCCGGCCGCGGCCTCGCGCGCCCGCTGCTCGAGCCGTTCGCGGTAGCCGTCGCCGGTGTCCTCCTCGCGCATGGGCGTGGCTGGAGCCGCCCCGCCGAGCGAGCGCGGCGTCGCCCCGGTCTCCCGGAGCAGCTCGGCGACGGAGATCTCACCGTCGTCCCGCCGCTGATCGGCGCGCGCCATCCGAACCTCCCGTTCCGCGGCCCGACCGGCGAATCCTAGGAAGCCACGGCGACCTTGTAAACCGCGTGCACGCCGCGCACCCGCCGTGCACCCGCCGTGCACGGCGATCCTCGACGACTCGGAGCGCCGGTTCGCCCTGACCCCGGACTCCGCCGGCACTGACCGCCCGCGGCGGCGAAGGCCCCCGCGCTGCGGCACGCGATCTGGCCGCCCCTGCCGGACACCCGCAAGCCGAGGCCGCGGCGTTCGCGAAGGAGCTCGACACAGTCGCGTACCGCCCGACGAGCGCCGAGGCCGGGCGGACGTCGGGTGTCCCGGGCGCCGACGACCTGGCGAACGTGTTCTTCTACGACGCCGAGCACGAAAGCGCGTTCGCCGGCGCGCGACCCGTAGGCGGTGCTCAACCCGACGGCTGCATGACTTCGTCACCTGGTTCGCCGCACATCGCGACGCGTTCGGAGGACTGTGACGAAATACCGCCCCGCGGCGGCCGGCCGCGCTCCGCGTGACCGATGCGATGCGGTTCGAATGCGATGCGGTTCGAAGTCCTGGGCCTGTCCGGCTCATTGCAGCGCGCCGCCGGTACGACCTGGCCCACGCCCATTGGGCAAAGTCGGCGCGCCTGGACGTCACGCAGTCCGTGGCCCTGCTTTCACACCTCCTGGCCCCCGTCGATCGCCAGCCGACGAAGACCCGCGAACTGGCGACGCGCAGAGCGGGTTTCCCCAGGTCCTCAAGGCTATAGGCGCGCGCCTGGCAGCCCGCCCGACGCGGACGATGGGCGAGGCTCTGAACCGCGTGGGCCGCCCGGCCCAGGCTCCCCGGCAACGCCCCCGGAATGCCAGGCGAACGCTACAAGTCGGCGCCGGCCGAGCTGACCCCTGGCAGACCAGGCGTTCAAGCAGCTGTCAGCGTTCCCGACGTTCTCGACAGCGGTGGCCCCGAAGGACTTGGAGCTGCCCCAGCCGACACTGCAGCACTGTTGGGAATCCCTGGCGGACGTTCACTTACTGAACGTCCGGCCCGGGACCGCTACGCCTACCGGGACCCAGTCTGCCTGCTCGCTGAATCGATGCAGCGAGCCCAAAACTCGTCGATCATGCCAGAGGGTTGTCGAGTGCCGACCCAGACCCCCCTGAACGGGGGTGAGGGGGAGCCGTATACTCTTTCTTCAGCAGGTCCGAGTGGCGGAATGGCAGACGCGCTAGCTTGAGGTGCTAGTGCCCTTAACGGGCGTGGGGGTTCAAGTCCCCCCTCGGACACGTGTGGGTTCAAATCCCTAGGGACTTGAACCCAGTAATTTTTGGACCGGTACGGCCCTGATCCTCAGAGATCAGGGCCGTTGGCTTTTGTAGTTCCTCGAGGCGCCGGTGGTCTGCCTCACCGAGTGGAACGAGCTCGGTCGTCACTTCCCGGGGCCAACGACAAACCGGACGGGCTCATTGAGCACCGCCGCCGCCCGGTCCGTGTCCGCGAGCCTCGCCGCGAGAGTGGCGATGGCGAGCCGGCGGGGAAGCGCCTCGCTGAACTTCAGCCCAGCCAGCGCCCGCTCGTCGATGTCCGGGAGACACAGGCGCTTCGTCGCGTCCGCGGTGCCTGACTGCCACATCTGCCGGGTCAGGTCCGAGCGAAGGCGGACCGATACGTCGTCGAACCGTTGCTTCTCGTCGACCAGATGACCCATTGTCGCGGCAAGAGTCGCATTGGCGCGGAAGCCGGCCCACGTCCACCAACGCACATCCAGGCCCTGCTGGCTGATGACCGTGCCGCCAGGATGCACCGAGCTGAGCCGATCTTCACGCAGCTCTGCCATCACGCGCGTCGCGCGCTGGGTCAGGTGGACCGTGGGGTCCTCGCCGAGTAGCACTTCGCGGGCGGCGCGGGAGAGGTCGAAACTTACGCCGCTGATGCCGGGCGTCATCCAGCGGGCTCGGCCTCCCGATTCGGCAGGTTCCACGAAGCACCGGCGGCGCTTCCAGTCGATCCACGTGACCTTCCAGCTGCGGCCGCCCAGCAGCAGCAGACGGGGGCCTTCGACCTTCTCGGTCAGCAGCGCCGGATCCGTCCGGCCGATCTCGCGTCGGCCTTCGAGGACGGTGAACTGTGGTGGAGCGGTGAACACCGCCGTCATTCCCATGAAATGCTGACGGCCGAAGCGGCGTTCCGCCTCGGTCCCGATGAACAGCAGTTCACCGTCTTGGTCGATAAAGCCCTGCTCGAGGAGGTAGCGGGTGATCGGCTCGGCGCTGCGGTTGAACGGCGCCAGCCCGTTCCACGCCTCGCTCCAGAGCTTGCTGCCGACCGAGTTCTCCTGCAAACACAACGCGAGGATCTGCTGTGCGACGATGTGGCGAGGCTCGGGCGGTGCGTGCACCGGCTCGACGAATCCGCGACTCCACAACAAGACCAGCGCGTACGCCCACAGCAATGAACTCTTGTCGAGGGCAAGGAAAAGACAGTTCCGTGTGTTTCCCGGCCGGCGGCCGGTGCGCCCCAGGCGCTGCAGGAAGGACGCCACTGTAGACGGTGCGTTGATCTGAATGACCCGGTCGAGGTCTCCGACGTCGATGCCCAGTTCCAGAGTGGAGGTGGACACGATGACGCAATCACGCACCTCGGCGAACGCTTCTTCCGTCCGTCTGCGTTCGTCAAGCGATAGGGATGCGTGCGACAGGTAAGTCGTCACACCTCGCTCCCGCAGCGCAGCCCCGATCTCCTCGACCAGCTGCCGGGAGTCGCAGAACACCAGCCGTTTCTCGCCGCGGTGCAGAGCGGCGATCACAGTCGCCGCGTTGTGCACCGAGCCGACGTAGTCGATCTCCAGCTCGCCTGGCGGAGTTGTTCCGGACGCCGGCTTGACGTCAGGGGCGACCACCCGCCCTTCCCGCTCGTCGCGGCCCGACCCCTGCAGCCACGTCATCAGCTCCTGCGGGTTGCCCACGGTCGCCGAAAGCCCGACCCGCTGGATGGGCGCGCCGGTGATCCGCGTCAGACGTTCAAGGACGGCGAGTAGATGCCACCCGCGGTCGTCACCGGCAAATGCATGCACCTCGTCGACCACGATTGCACGTACTCCGGCGAATAACTGGGTGTGGTCGACGTTGACGCTGACCAGCATCGCCTCGAGTGACTCGGGTGTGGTGAGCAGCAGGTCGGGTGGATCGCGCAGGATTGCGCGGCGCACGTTCATGGATACGTCGCCGTGCCACAGCGCTACCCGGCGTCCGAGCCAGCCCGCGTACGTCTCCAGCCTCGGCAGCAGGTTGTTCAGCAAGGCCTTGAGCGGGCACACGTAGAGCACTGACAGCCCGGTCCAGTTGTGCTCTTCCATCGCACTGAACAGCGGAAAGCAGGCCGCTTCGGTCTTGCCGCCTGCGGTCGGGGCGAGCAGCACCGCGTCATGGCCGTCGAGGACCGGGTCGATGGCCTGCTCCTGCAACGGCCGCAGCGATCGCCAGCCCAGGGTGTTGACGATGTGGTGCACCAGTGCAGGGTGCAACCGCGCCAACGCCTGCGTCACGGCACGTCCAGCTCGACGTCGTTCGCACTCGCGGCGGCGTTGCGCTCGGTCTCGGTCAGCTCCGTGCTCGATACAGTCAGCGCGTAGTGCGATCGAGGATCGAAGTCCTCGAACTCGTCGACGCGATCGAGCACGTCGGCCACCAGTTTGCGCAGGTACAGCCGCGGTGCGACGCCGACCTTGCCGCCGAGCTGCCCGGTCAGCGCCGAGGCCAGGTCCTGCAGGTACACGTCGTCGATCAAGGCCGCGATGCGTTCAGGGTGGCGCGCCACGCTCGCGTACAGGTCGCGGGCCCGCTGCCCCAGCTCGACGAGCCGGTCGAGGTCGAAGCCGAGCAGCCGCAACTGCACGGCGCGCGGCGAATCGAACCGGGCGTCGGTGCTGAAGTCGGTGGCGAGCCGCTGGGCCAGTGGCGGCAGGCGCTGCACACCTTGCTGGCCGTCGAAGAACGGCGGGGTGCCCGTCATCACCAAAAACAGGCCGGGGAAGCGACCGGCGTCGATCTCGTCGAGCAGTTGCCGAAGTGCGTTGAGTCCCTTCTCCCGCACGTCGCCACGCACGCGTTGCAGCGTCTCGGTCTCGTCCAACACCACGAGCAGTCCTGGGTGGCCGCAGTCTCGCAGCACGGTGAGCAGGCCTTGTAGAAACCCGAGCGCGCCGAAGTGGTCAAGGTCGCCGCGAACCCCGGCGGCGCGCCTGGCCGACGCTGCGACCGACTTTTGCCCGCCGAGCCAGGCGATCAGCGCCTCCGCGGTGGCATTGTCGCCGGCCGTCACCGCGTGTTGGTAGCCGCGTAGCGCGGCGGCGAACGCGGGTGTCGTCCGCGCGACGTCCGCGAGGCGCTGCTCCATGAGCCGCTCCACTTCGGCCGACAGCGCCTGCTCGTCGTCCTCGGCGACGTCACCGGTCTCGATGACCTGCTCTTCGAGGGTGTAGAGCCAGGAGTCGACGACCGCTCGCAGCGCACTGGGTTGATGGGTCGCGGTGGTCAGCCGCTCGGTGAGGCGGCGGTAGACGGTCTCCAAGCGGTGCAGTGGCGTCTCAGTCTCGGAAATCTGGATCTCGGTGGTCGCGAGACCTCGTCGTTTCGCCCGCTCGGCCAGCCATCGGGTGAAGAATGTCTTGCCGGACCCGTACTCGCCTCGCACGGCATGAAACGCGGCACCGCCACGGGCCACCGTGGCCAGGTCTTCGTCCATCGCCGTGGCGAAGCGGTCGAGGCCGACGGCGAGCAGGTCGAGTCCGGAGCGCGGCACCGTACCCCGCCGCAGGGCGTCCACTGCCTCACGTCGCCGTACCTCGCTCGCCTGGCCTGTTGTCACACTCGCACTCCGAACTGTGCCTGAAGCATCTCGCGATCAAGCTTGACACTGCGATCGCCGTCGCGCAGGGACAACACGGAGTAGCCGTCGACGTTCAACAGCCGCTGCAGCGTGGCGGCGAAGAACTCGGGACGTCGCGCAGCACGGCCCGCGCGCTCCGCGACGGCGCTGAGCGAGAGCGATCCGTCAGCGTCGAGCAGCGCGTCGATCACCGTCGCCACGGTCTGCTTGTCCGGGGCCTTGGGCACGAAGGCCCGTTGCGCGGCGTAGACCTCGGTGGCCACGACCTGCGCACCGACCGATTCGACCGGCGTCTCCACCGTGAACAGCGGCACCGCCGATTCCGGCTCGGGCTTGCGCCGGCTGGGCTTTCGGGCGGGAGCGGACGGCTCGGCCAGCATGGTACGTCGCTGGTCCCACCAATCAGGGGTCACGGTCTCGGGGGAGAGCACATGCCATCCAGCCGGGACGAGCTCTTCGGACGGCGCCAGCACCAGCACCGGGACGACCATCTCGGCCAGCGACGCACCTCCGTGGTAACCGGACTTCCGCGGGGTGTAGCGAATGTCCTCACGCCAGGGGGCGGTGACCTGCCCACCGCCGAGGAGCACACGGGGGCCGGACAGTTCGACTTCCCCGTCGCTCGCCGCGCCGGTACGCCAGCGTGCCGACTCCACCCCAGAGGCCTTCACCGGTTTCTCTGTTGCCGATCGTTCCAGCACGTGGCCGTGGTCGGCGACGAACAGCACAGGCCGTCCGTACCCACGCGCCGCGTCGAGCAACTCGGGAAGGTAGGTGATGTCGTGAATCGACCAGCCGGTGCGCTCGCCTTCTTTGCCATGATCCAGTGCGTCGTCGATGGTATTGAGCACGACGCCGACGACGCCGTCGCCGGCGAGGGCCGCGATGAGCGCCTCGGACAGTCGGTGGCCGGCATGGCCCGCGAGGTCGTTCTTGTGAAACAGCGTCGCGTCGCGCCGGTGCTTGCTCCAGAACGCGGCGAACCCGTCCCGTTCGACCGGTTGGTCGCCGACGTTCAGGGCACCGGAAAGGAGGCTCGCGCGGCCCGCGCGGGTCACCGACGGGATCACTGTTACCGCGGCGACGCGTTCGCCCTGCCGTGGCGAAGCTTCTCGCCACCCGCGAGCGGCGGCCTGCTCACCGAATGCGGTGCCGACCGCGGTGCTCATGCCGTCGAGAACGACGACGAGGGGCGCATGGCGGCTCGCGACCGGGCGAGCGACCTTCTCCAGAACATCCTCGATGAGCAGGCATCCGCCGGGATCGTTGCTGGACGCCCGGGGCACCCAGCCGGCGAGCCGCGCTGCGAAGTGCTCGTCGAGCTGGTCACGCCGGTCACGTGCGGCCTGGTACAGCGCCCGGTAAGCCTGAGCCACGACGGGGTCGCCACCGGCGTCACCGACCCACAGCGTCATCAGGGCGCGATCCACCCACGCCCAATCCGTGATTTGGTCGCGTACGGCTCCCGCGACGGAGACGACGTCCGGAACCGCCGACGTGAGCCACCGATGAACGCGCACCGCCATCTCCGCGGCCCGGAGGCGTTCCGGATACAGCCGCGCCAGCCCGTGGTTGCGGACCTCGTCGAGCGCCCGCTCGACAGCACTGATGCTGCCCTTGGCAGGCGTTGGTGAGAGTGTCGACGCGAGGGTGCGCAGCGAGCCCGCGTAGCTGGACGGCAGGAACCGACTGTCGAGAAGAGCCTCAGTAAGGTGTGCGCTCGCGGCGAGCCGGTCGGCGCGGTCTGCGACGGCGGTGACCCGCTGCCGGGCGAGGGCGGCGAGCAGCCCGCCGGACTCGGCCTCGCTGAGCCAGCGCTCCATCGTCCCCTCGACCGCGTCGGTGAACGCGCGCAGTGCCTGCGGCTTGACCCCGGCCAGCAGGCCGCCGAAGGCGAGCGCGGCTTCGGGGGAGGCGTTCGGGCGCGTGGCGACCGTTCCGATGACGCCGAGCGGCATGGCGTCGGCCGCACGTCCTTCTGCGGCGAGCCGAAGGATGATCCGGGCGACTTCGCCGACCGTGCCGGCCAGCCAGTCGGCGACGCCGGCCCGCTCGGGCTCGGCCAACCGGGCGAACCGGTCGGGTCCGGCTGGTTCGAGCGACCAGGCGAGCAGGGCACCGGGATCAAGACCGCCCTCGGGTAGCGTTCCGCCGCCGAGCCGGGCGCCGATGAGCGCGCGCACCGCCGCATCGCGAGTGAGCACCGATCCGTTGCGGGGCCAGCCGCCCGGCGGTTCGGCGTCGAGCAGGGCGTTGATCAGCCACGGCTCGGTGCGGATGCGCGGGTCGAGATTGGCCGCGCCGAATCGCTGCGCCACGATCCGGGCCCGGTCGACGGTGCGGGTGGAGCGGCCGAGTGCGTAGCCGCGGACGTCCCAGCCGAGCTGGGCATCATCGACGCTCGTCGCCACCACGAGTAAGTCGTCGGCTCCGCGCTCGGCTTGGTGCCGCTGCCAGGCCTCGACGATGCCGAGCACGGAGTGCTGGTCGGTGACGTGTACCTGCCTGCGCTCCTCGGCAAAGCTGACGGTGAAGTCGCTGCTCCCGTCCTCGTACCGGCCGTAGACCAGTACGAGGCGACGCTGCTTGGCTTGGGGCAGCCAGTCTGCGAGCAGTGTTTCGATCATCCGCCTGCTCAGCTGTGGCGGCGCGGCGGTCACGGCTGGTCCTCACCCACGATGTGCCAGTCGAGCACGATGTCGACGCCGGGATGGTCCTTGGCGTAGTCACGAATCTCCGTCGACAGCTCGTCCAAGATTTTCTGGAGCCGCTGCTCGACGACGCTCGTCGTGATCCGACGCCGGGATGGCACCTGGCGCCGGTGATCGAGTGAGGAGCCATCCGCCGAACTCACCGAAGGAGTGGGGCTGAGCTGGTCCGGAGAGGGCGCCGGCGGCGTGGGCAGGGCGGGCGGGGGGCTCACCACGGACACCATCCGCGCGGCCTCGTCCACGAGTCCGACGGCCCGGTGGCGGATACCGCCGAGCACCGGGACGAGGGAGCGGGTGAACTCGTCGGTGATGGCGGCGTCGCGGATGTCGTCTACCAGCCGCCGTGCCTTCACCCCCACGGCATCTTCCCGATCGGCGAACCGGCGCACGGACTCGACGAGGCTCCAGTCGACCCGGTCGAGCGCATCGAGCACCTGTGGCGCCGTGGCGATGGCGTTGCCGAGCACCTGGTCGCTCACCTCGTGGCCGGTGGTGGACAGTTCGCGCACGACCGCAGTGGCGTCGCGAGTGGCTGACAGCCGGGCGAGCAGGTTGGCGGCGTCTCGGGCGATCACGATGCGAGCGGCCGACGTGGGCACGCCCAGCTCGTCGGCTCGTGCTTCCAGCGAGCGACGCAGGTTGTTGACCGCTCCCTCCAGGCTCGCCACCTTGTCGCGTACGTCGGAGGCGAGCCGGTTGACGTTGCGCGCGAACAGCAGGTCGGGCACGTTGACGCCGAACAACGCCGAGACCCGGGCACGGGCACGGGCGAACTCGTCGGCGGACGGAAGCTCCTGGGCGCGCAGCGCGTGCCCAGGGCCGATCTTGTCGAGGTCCGGGGCTTCCCGCAGCGGCGAGCCGTGCATCACCCAGGCACGGTCGGACAGCAGCGCGTAGGTCGCGATGACGAGGTTGCCGACTGGCTTGTCCAGGCCGGTGTAGCCGAGCTCATCGATCCACGAACGGATGTCCTCGACCGAGTAGTCACCGCTCACGCCGTGCTGCCCGGCTGCCTGCTCAATGCGGCGCCGCCATTCGGTGGAGACGTTGAGTGGGCCGTCGGAGACCTCGCCGAGTTCGAGCGGATGCACGATCCGCTTGACGAGTGCGAGGTGCTGCCGGTCGACCACGACGCGACGCTGCCCGTCCTCCATCGCCCGGGTGATCCAGCCGAGTACGGACCTCAGCTCGCCCAGCGTGACGGGTTTGCGGTTGCCCGTGGGGTCGAAATTCGGGTGCTTCGGGTAGAGCGCGGCGAACAGGTCGTCCGCGAGGGTGAGCCCATTCTGCTCGAAGCCCGCGCCGGCGGCCAGCCGCGGAGTGTGCCCCGGGAACAGCGACAGCACGTGTCCGTCGTCGCCGACCTGGGCGCCGAGGGTCGCCTCTTCGGCTCGGGCGATGCCGTAGACCTGCTGCAGGGAGGCCGTGAGCTGGGATTCGAGGGTGTCGGCCTGAGCCTGCAGCTGGTGGCCCACCTTGACCCGGTTCTCCGCCGACATCTCGCCGGCGTAGTCGTCGAGCCGGTTGCGGTCGAGCAGGTACTGGATCTTGAGCAGCCGTCCGAGCTGATTGGATTTCTGCCCCGACAGGAAGTGCGGGATCCAGACGACCGTGGCGGCTTCGAGGCCCTCCCGGCGCAGCCGGTTGACCCGTGCGGAGTCGTCGCTCGGCGCGTGGCCGAGCTGGTCGAAGGGGTAGTCGAGGATGATCCGGACGCGTCCGGGCACGCTGGGCGTGAACTGCAGGTCCGGCAGGTCCTGGCTGTCTCGGACGTTGGCGAAGACGAACTCGGCGGTGCGGCGGGTGCCCTTCCACACGACCTCGCGTTCGCAGACGAACTCTTCGGTGTTGCCGATGCCGAGCTGCTTCCACAGCTGTTTCTTGGTCCAGATGCGGCGGGCACCGACCGAGTCCTGCTCGCCGACGGCGTCCAGCAACGGCTCGATGTCCAAATTGGACAGCTGTAGCCGGAACACCGGGTCCTCGTCGCCTTCGGAGCGCAGTTCGCCGAACTCGGCGGCCAGCTCGCGCAGCCGGCTGACCACCATCGCACCGGGGGCGACGGTGCGGGAGCGGATGGAGCCGTGGTTCAGCGCCGCCAACCGGGTCCCGGTCAGCCGCGCGAGCGCGGACACGTTGGGTGCCAGGGACGCGAGGAGCAGCGTCTTCACGAAGCGGTCGTCGGCGACGAACCGTGGGTCGCTCTCGCTGCCGTACTTCTCCAGCAGGTACGCGCGGACCCGGGCGTGGAAGCGGTGCGCGGTCTCGGACTCCTGCCGCAGCCGGTCGGTGAAGGCGTCGCCGGTGCCGTCGCCGAGGACATCCCACAAGTCGCCGAGGGGGATGAGTTCGCCGAGCTTCATGTCGGCGCGGCGCCGGTACAGCATTTCTTGCAACAGCTTGAGGCCGGTCCGTTCGCGCTGCAGCGCCCCGGACAGCGCGACGAGCACGTTGAGCAGCGCGGGGGAGATCGGGTAGACGTCGCGGAAGTCCGTCCAGTCGGCGCCGGTGGCGCCGTTGGCGTCCAGCAGCACGTCGCGGACGGTCGAGTTGGTCGACTCGATGGCGGCGAAGGCGCTCTCCAGCGCGGTCCGGCCCTCGGAGCTCTTCGGTTTGAGGACGCGTTCCTTGATGATCGCCGGCAGGTTGCGGTCTTCCAAGGACACGACGTCGAACCGTTCGGCCAGGTACTGCACCTGCGCTTCCAGGTTCTTGACGTCCGCGCCGGTGACGTCCTCGCCGACGAGCTTGGACAGGTCGCGCTGCCGGGAGATGAAGGACACGATCGGCAGCGCGCGGTCGGCGTCGCCGGACTCGATGAGCTTGACCAGCTTGCTGACCTGCGTGTTGACGAACTCCTGGTCGGCCATGTGCGCCTGCAGCCACAGGATCAGCTCGTCGAGGAAGAGGATCAGCCCGTCGTAGCCGAGGTCGCGCGCGTGGCGGCTGATCACCGACAGGCCGTTCTCCAGCGGGATGAACGCCTCGGCGTCGCCGGTGGCGCCGCGGATGTAGGACGACATCGGCCCGGACAGCAGCGCGGAGACGAGCGCGTCGCGCACGGGGTCACCGGCGGGCGCGCTGAACGCGCGGTCAAGGTCCGCGGGGGTCCAGGTGCTGACACTGGTGCCTTCGATGACGTCGAGGTCGTCGAAGTCATCGGTGCCGGCGGCGGGTGCGCTGCTGCCCAGCCACTCGGCGAATTTCGCGTCGTCGGCGAGGAACTTCCGCTGCCGTGCCGCGTCGGCGAGCATCGCGTCGGCTCGGTAGACGGGTGGAGTGGGCCGGCCCGGGTGCTCGTGGCGGATGGTGCTGACGTAGCCGCCGAGAACGGCCGAGTCGATGTCGGTCGCGCCGACCAGGTGGTAGGGCACCATAAGGAACTTCTTGCCACGCAGCCAGTCGTCGTGCTCGGCGATCACCGGCTGCAATCCGGGCTTGGCTCGGGCGACCGGTTCGTTGTTGAGGACGGCGTGCAGCACGGTGAGGAAGTGACTCTTACCGGAGCCGAACGATCCATGCAGATAGGCAGCGTGCGACGTGCCGTCCCGGACGGCGGCCCGCACGATCGACAGCGCCTTGCCGAACGCCTGCCGCAACTGGTCGGTGACCACGTACTCGGCGACGCGGGCGTCGGTCTCGACGAACCCCTTGGTGAGGTCGATCTTGAAGTCGCCGGCGTGGACCGATTCCGGGATGTCGATGACGTCCCGGAGGTACATCTCGGCTCCGCTCACTGCTGCTCACCCTTTGTACTGTTGCTGCGGCGGCCGCGCCGAGGCGCGGCGGGCCGCCATGCGGTCAGGTCCTGCGTCGTCAGCTGGTGCTTGGTCAGCTGCTCGTCGAGGAACGCTTGGTACTCCTCGGCCGGGACGCCGCCCCACTCGGCGTCGTAGTCACCGTGCCACTGCTTGACCCACGGCATCACCTCGGCCAGCCCGGCCAGCAACGATGTGAGCCGTTCGGGGCCCCACCCTGCTTCGAGGGTGCGGTCGTTGATCACGTTGACCAGTGCCTGCGCCTGGTCCTTGTGGTCCCACCCGGCCCAACCGAGCAGCAGGGTCGGGTCGGCGTCCGGGCTGGCATCGGGGTACGAGATGAAGCGTTCCTTGGGCACGTCGAGCTTGCCGCGGTGGGACCAGTAGCTGATCTTGCGGAAGTCTGCGGAGGTGTACTTGGGTGGCACCGGGATGTCGAGGCGCTGGCCGGTGCGGTCTTCCTTGCGTTGCTGCTCCCAGACTTGCTCCCACTGCGCGCGTTTGCGCAGACCGGCGTCCTTGTAGCGTAGGGCCGCCAGGAACGGCACGTGCTCTTCGGCGATTATCCGCTCCAGGACCTGTGCCAGGGTGAAATCGCGCTTGCCCAGGTGGTCGTTGGCGTAGAGCTGGGCTACCGAGTGCATGTCGGTGTCGTCCCGGAAAGCGTCGGCGAGCTGGCTGACCGTCAGCACCCGCGGCTGCTCGAACCCGTCGCGGAGGCCGTACCACAGATCACGTCGCTCGCAGCGGTCTAGCAGCCAGGTCTCGAGCGCCTCGGCTTCCTTCTTCTCCCACGGCTGCGTTGACCACCGTCGCTTGCACTCCGGTCGCTCGATCAGCGCGATGTCCCGGCGTTGCTCGATGATCTCAATCCGCGCCTGCACAATCTCGCGGTACCACTCCGGCCAGTGCGCTGGAACTTCGGTGACCGGGGTTGAGCCGTGGCGTTCGAACCAGGCGGTTTCGATCTCGCCCGCGGCGGCCTGGCGTGCCAACACGATCTCGAAGGCTCGCTCACCGAGACGAACCTCCGGCACGCTCCCATGGTCATCCGCGGTGACACGCGTGAGGCTATTAGCGTTAAGGAGTCCGTACAGGCCATAGGTGTGCCAGTCGAGCTCTTCCTGCAGCGCGATCATACGGCTTCGAACGTGCTCATGCTCGGCTCGGGTCGCATCGAGCCGCTCACGTGAGGGACCCTCGGTGCCACAGAGTGCGCCCGGTTCGAGCGCCGCGAGCTGCTGCGCGAGCGAATCCAACGCCCGTCCGACCTCGAGCGGCAGCTCAGGGGGAAGCGGGAACTCCTGGAGTTTCGTGCCGGTGAACTCGTAGAACTCTTCCCACTCGTCACCCCGATACCCCTCGTTTACGCCGCCGTTCCCTTTGCCGTGGCTCACCTGCTTGAGCCAGAAGCATGCCGTCGACGAGTTCAGTACGCCCAGCAGCGCCAGGTGATCGTCCTCGCTAGCCCCCTCTGGCAACTTGATCACCGGCGCGGACTGCTTGAAGACCTTCCCGCCCCGATCCAGCACGAAGTGGTTATGCGTCGCCACAAACGCGAACGCAATCGACAGCGATGATTGAAGTTTCTCTCGATATAGCTCGCCGTACTCGTACCAGCAGAGTGATGGAATGTCTTCAATGAGAGTGCCGAATCGCTTCCTGCGTTGAAGAACCCTCCTATTCGGCCACATAAATCGGTGATAGTTGGGGATATCTGCCGGCTGCCTGACTTTTAAGTCATTGGCATACGGCCATACACTGATCACGCTGGCCGGATCGTCGTAGTCGCGCACAACATCACCGGTTACCATCGGTAGAGCGGCCTCCACGGATAGGCGACTCACGGTCGCTTGGCTATCAACAAAGAAGGCATCGTCTTCTGCGGTGATGGCCACGAAGCCACATAGCGACATTCGAGCCCCAAGTAGCTGGGCAGAGGCTGCAGTCACCAGCTGAAGCAGTTCGCCAGATCCACCGCCGCTCACTGACCAAGGGTAGGATGCAAAGCGCGAACGCTCCGCATCCTCGACCGACAGCCACTCCGACTCGCTGCCCGGCTTGTCGACCTGGTCGACGATCGCCGTCCAGACCAGTCCCTTCGCCGGAAAATCCGGCTGGGTGGGTTCACCGCGCACACCGAGCACCGCGCGGATCAGGTCGTTCTCTCGTCCGATGTGGTTCCGTCCGATGAGGATGACGGTCGGTGTCCCATGGCCGGGGATGTAGGCGCCGGATGTGTCGATCACGTGAGAAAGTGAGACACGCTGCGCGAAGAAGTCCTCGATCAGTTTCTTGCCGAACTCGCGCTTCATGAACGAGTTCGCGGTAATCTGCCCGACGAAACCGGCACGGCGGTCCGAGCCGCCCGTTCGGATCGCCAAGTCAAACAGTCGCTGCGCGAACGGCACGGACAGCGCGTACTTGCCCGAGCAGACCTTGTCGTAGACCTTGCGGTAGTTCTCGTTCTCCTGCTTGTCCTTGACGGTGATGTACGGCGGGTTACCGACCACCGCGTGGTATGAGTTCACCCCGAGCAGGTCGCACGAACTGACAAACTCGTTGACGTCCTCGGTTCGATATGTGTGCCGTTCGTCGGCGGCGAACAGACCCAGTTCGATCTGTTCCCAGTTCACGCCGCGCCCGTGCATCAGTGAGTCACCGATCGCGACGTTGATCGGGAACGTCGGAGCGGCCGCCAGACGCTTCTCGCCGGCCGCGCGCAGCGCCGCGACCAGCAGCCGGAACCGGGCGATGGACACCGCGAACGGGTTCTTGTCGCAGCCGTGCACCGACTCAAGTGAGCGGCGGATGAGCGCCCAGTCGTCGGTGCCGGATTCGGCGTCGCGCCACTTGGTGAGCAGGCGGTGGAAGATACCGAGCAGGAAGTGTCCGGAGCCGCAGGCCGGATCGATGGTGCGCAGCCCCTTGAGACCGAACTCCTCGACGGCGGGCTCCAGCGTCAGGTCGAGGATGAACTCCTCCACGAACACCGGGGTCTGGAGCAGCGCGTAGGTCTTGCGGGCGTGCTCGGAGAGATCCTGGTAGAGATCACCGAGGAACCGGGTGTCCCACTCGGGATCGCTGAAGTCGTACCGGATCTCGCCCTCATCGTCGCGCCGCCGCCAGAACTGCAGCAGCGCCGTCGCCGCATCGAACGACGGCGTGATCTCCCACAGGGCGTTGTGCCGCTTGTCGAACAGCCCGGCGGCCGTGGGGTGCGTCTCGGCGAGGTGGGTAAACCCCGCGATCAGCCAGTCGCGGTCGTTGCGCTGCGGGAACTCGCGGAAGTACGTCTCGTGCCGTTCCTCGGCGTCAGCCAGCCGCTCGCCCGGCCCGGCGATGAAGGGCCACTCGATGAGTCCGTTGTCTTCGCAGAACCGCACGAACACCGTGCCGAGCACCCACGCCGCGGCGGCCTGGGTCACCCGGTCGTCGCGCCACGACTCGTAGGTCGCAGCGGTGCGCTTCTTCTCGCGGGCGTCGTCGTACTCCGCGCGCAACGCGGTGGCGAACTCGGGCACCTCGTCGCTGCGTTGCCGGAGGTCGTCCTCCAGGATCAGCACCTGCCGCTGCAGGTCCTTCACCAGCTGCTTGTCGTCCACCGCGCGTGCTGCCGTCGTCACCATCAGTCCTTGTTCTTCACTCACGCCGCGCCATCCGCAGCTGTGCGCACTTCGTCGAGGAACGCGCGGTCGAGCACCACGCGTTCGCTGTCAGTCAGCACCTCGACGATCTTGCCGTCCAACTGGGGAGTGTCGAGCGCTGACTCCGCCGGACACAGCAGCCACAGGCCATGTGGCGCGTCGTCGGGCCTGCGGGCCGCGTTCTGCAGCCCGGTCAGCAGGGCGTGGCCGCCCTCGTCGAAGTAGCGGGCCAGCAGGCTCGCATGGTGCAGGAACAGCACCGTCTTGCCCTCCCGCGCCAACGCGTCGAGCCCGTCGTGCACCCGCTCCCAGCTCGTCCGCACGTACGACGCCAGCCCCGGTGACATGACACCGGTCTCGCCGAACCGGACGTCCAGTTTGCCCACCTTGGCCCAGTCCTGCCCCCGCTCATCGATCAGCCCCCGGAATGCCGACAAGAACTCCCGATCGATGTCCACCGGCCGCACCGGGTAGCGGGCCGCGATGCCCTCCGCCGTGCCGGGCAGGTGTACCCCGCGCAGCGTAAGGGCGAGGAACCCGCCGCGCTCGACCGCCTTGCTGAGCTTCGTCGTCAGCACCTCGCGCGGATCGCCGCCCGCTGCACGCCACTGGCCGTGCCCGCTGAGCGCGGTCGACGACGAGGTGGCGAAGCGTGACAGCTCGGGCGCAGGCGGTCGGAATGTCTTGGACGCCGTGTCGTACTCCAGGGGGAACCCCGCGGCGTGCAGGGCGTCCTCAAGCTGAACGTGGGTGAGCCGCTCGGCCACGATAAGGGCGGGGAACCGGGCCTGGACCTTCGCGATCAGCTCGGGCTGGGTGATGCCGCGGTCGCGGTGCACCCCGGCCGCCGCCTGCGAGATCCGCAGCGCGCGGACCAGGTCGAGCTCACGTGGGTAGAGCTCCAGCCGGGGCGACGCCGCCGCCTGTTCCGACATCACCGAGGCCAGCTCGACAAGCCGGGTGTCGGCGAGCGGCGTTAGGCCCTCCGGCGGGGGCACGGCGCGCAGTTCCCGCACCACGACTCCCCGGCCGGGCAGCGGCTCTGTGCGCACCAGCTCGTCGGCCCGCACCCCGAGGGCGAGGGCGTAGTCGGCCATCTCCGGGGCGCTCGGGTCCTGCGAACCGGGCAGCGACTCCAGCGCGATGAGCACCCGCTGCCCGCGCCGCAGCACGGCGAGCCGAGGACCGGCGTCGTCGGCGTCTTCGGTGTGCAAGCCGGCCCAGACCTCGGCCTCGGCCGCCGCCCGCACCACCGCCAGCGCCCGGGCCATCGTGCGCTCGGCGCCGTCATCGCCGGCGCCGTGTTGGGTGCGCAGCGCGGTGGCCAGCTCCTGGGAGGTGACGACCCGGCCCGCTTCGGCGACCGCGTCGACGAGCTCGTTGCGCACCGCCGCCAGCCATGGTTCGGCCGCCCACTCCTTCGCCGCGGCGGTGAGGTTCCGCGACACCGATGCCTGGGTGATGCCGAGCCGGGTGGCGATCTCGACCTGCGCCGCCCACGGTTGCAGTGGCTCGTCCCCGTTGGGCAGCCCGAGAGTCAAGCGGATGACATCGGCCTTGCTCGACCCTCGCCGGGTCTGAGCAGGCATGAGGAGCGTGGCCATGTCCTCAATGGTCAGCTGGCCTTCACCGCTCGGTCGGGCGGCATCGGACTCTGCCTGGAGCAGCTCCTTGGACCACTGCTTGTGCCGGCGGTTGAGCTCCTTGCGCACCACAGCGCCCGCACCTCGCGCCTTGGCGATGAGGTGCAACGGCACGTCGAGCAGCTGGGCCACCGTGGTGGCGCCGAACCCCTGCGCCACCGACACCGCGCGCGGGGTGAGGCCGGCTGCTTCGAGCGGGGTGTCGAGAGTGGCCGCCGCGGCGTGTGCGTCGCGGGTGGCCTCCAGAGACGTGGCCTCCAGTCCGACCGTGGCCTGGGTGGTGATCGGGGCGGCGGTGTCCGCGGCGACGAACACCGAGCGCCAGAGGTCCTCCATCTGCCGGTAGGTGTCGAACCGCTGGTCGACCTCCCGGTGAAAGGCGCGCTGGAAGAACTCGGTGAGGCCGTCTCGCAGGGCGGGGTCGAACAGGTCGGAGGCGATCGTCGGCGTCTGGTCGGTGGTGGTGCGGGGGTCGGTCATGCCGTCGCCCCACACCGGTCGCTGCCCGGAGGCCATCTCGTGCAGGGTCACCGCCGCCGCGTAGCGCTCGGCGTGCTCGTCGAAGACCGGCCGGCGGGCCGAGCCGAGGAACGGGTCAAGGTACCCGCGGGTGCCCGCGCTGATGTCACGGTCGGAGGCGTCGGCCAGTGAGAAGTCGAACAGCATCAGCTGGGTGGAGCGGTCGGCCCGCCGGTACACCCCGAAGTTGTCGGGCTTGAGGTCACGATGGCGGACACCCTTGCCCGCGAGGTGGTCGAGCGCCGTGAACAGGTCTTTGCCGTAGCGCTCCAGCTGGTGGTAGGTGAGCTTGCCCTCGGCACGCAGCACCGCACCGAGTGTGGAACCGGCGACGTCCTCGCCGCCGGCGAACTCGAGGTCGAGCACGGTGCGCCCGGCGAGCTCGCGCGGCCCGTCGAGCAGTTGGACGATCATGCCGCCACCGACCTGCTCCAGCGCGCGGGCCTCGGCCCGCAATCGGGCGGCCTTGTCGCCGTCCAGCGCGATCTTGAGGACTCGCCGCTTGCTGTGCGGCTTGCCGTCCTCGTCCTCCTCGGCGCGGCTGACGAGCAGGGCCCGCGCCGTCGCGCCGGTGCCGAGGATGCGTTCGACCACCCAGTCGCCGTCGACGGCTTGGCCGGGGGACGCGGTGAGCGGGTCGACCTGCGGGGCGGTCTCGTCGGCCGGGAGAACGTCACGTTCGACGGCGTCGAGGCGCGTGAGGAACGCGTCGGCCGAGTCCAGCCGGTCCGCGATGTCGGCGCGGGTCGCGTCGAAGATCAAGGAATCCAAGGCGTCGGACACACCGTCGGAGACGGCGTAGGGATGCAGTCCCTTGTCGGTGGCCAGGCGCTCGATCAGCCCGCTGCGCTGGGCGGCTGGGGGCTGCCCGGTGGTGATGAGGTAGGCGATCGCGCCGAGGCCGAACACATCGAGGTCGACCGGGTCGGCGAAAGGAGCGTCGAACTCCGGCGCCAGGTACACCTCGGCGGCGTTGGAGACGTGCTCGCCGGGCAGCGAGGTGTTGCCGATGGAAGAGAAGCCGGTGGTGTCGAAGTCACGAGCCGCGGCCTGCCAGTCGATGATCCGCATGACCGGCTGGGCGCCATCCTCCTTCGCCGACACGTACACCGAACGGGCGGCCAGCGCGCGGTGGTAGAGAGATCGGCTGTGCGCGTAGCGGACGGCCTCGGCGAGCTGACGGACCATGTCGAGGCGAACCTCGGCGCTGAGACCCTCGCCGTGCACGGCGAGGTAGGAGTCCAGCCGCAGGTCACTGGCTCGATGGCGGAAGAGGATCGCCGGGCCCGCCTGGTGCTCGCGGATCTGCACGGCCTGGGCGATGCCGCGGTGGGTGATGCCCTGCAAGACCTGGTACTCGCGGCGCGCCGCGCGTTCGACCGACTGCCGCCGCTCGTCAGTCGCCTGCTGAGCGGTGAGGTAGAGCCGCACCCGTCCCTCTTCGCGGACGATCCCCGTCCGTTCGGCAAGGCGGTCCTCCCACGTGGGACCCGCGTCGAGCAGATCCGAGCTGAGGGTCCAGTCGTCGCCGAAGCGCAGGTGCGCGGTGGATGCGCGGATCCCGATCTTCTCCATAAGCTCGCGCAGAACATGCTGGGAGAACTCCGGCGTGATCCGTTGCCGCTCCTGTTGCGGCGGGCGGGACAGCAGGTCGCGCCACAGCCACGGCAACCCCTCGGAAGCGTCGTCGCGGCCGTACACGCGGGTGCTCTGGACCTCGTCGAGTCCGGACCGCAAGCTCGGCGCGGACAGGAATACGGCCGGCTCGATGCGGGGGAGCCGCTGGCTGATGTGCAGTTGCTTGGCTGCCCACTCCAGCCTGCTCTTGAGTTCCTTGCACTTCAGGTCGGTGAAGTGCAAGGGGTTACGCAGGGTCAACACCCGATTGGAGTCATCCTGGAAAAACCTCCAGGTGTCTCCGTTGTTCACCACCCGCCCGGGGTGCCCCTTGAGTTCGAGCAGGTAGAGGCCACCCGGGACGGCGATGAGCAGGTCGCACTCGTTGATGCGCCCGGACGCGGCCGTGAATGAGAAGGTCGCCCAGGCGCGATACGGCTCGGCCTTCGGCATGAGCCTGCGTACGTGATCGAGGCCGTCCTGCTCCCACGGGTACGGCGACGTCCGCTCCTGGAACCAGCGCTGTGCTTGGGGTGGAGGTGCAGGTTTGGGTACCGATGGTCCACCGCCCGACAACGCTGCCTCCCCTTCTCGGCCGACCAGCTACTCGACTGACGATCCTAGTTGCGTACGCCCAGGCGGACGTCGAGTCCTAGAGCGCTCAGCCACCGATGGTCCACTCGATACCAAGTCGAGGTCACGCTGCGTTACGTTACACCTTCACCAAGGTCGTAGCCGGGTAGTTACGGGACGGTCAGGTGATCGTGTTCGCAACGGGACTCATCCCCGACTGCCAGCAGACAGCGCATGCCCTCCCAGGAGGTCATGCGCCCAGGGCTCCGCAGGTCCGGTCACGGGCATTCCGTGATCGAGCCGGGCCTTCCCAGTCGTGGAAGTCTGCGGCCGGTGTAGCCGCAGCGTCGAAGGGATCGCAGCTGCTACCGCGCCGGCGTCCAGCCTGGCGCTGGGTCCGGTCCAACGACGTCAGGCGCAGCTCACGCAAATGTCTACTTCCAGGTACTTCGCTAACTGCTCCACGGACCGCGTGCCGCTCCGAGGCCGCTATGTCTGTTCGGGGCCGTCGCAGAGGCAAGAACGTGTAATGTCGCTCGCGGCGCAGCCACTGCCTTGAGTGATCCGGGGGGACATGGGACGCGGGAACGTCGAGTTCGAACGCCAAGCGCAGATCCTCCGCTTCTGGCGTGCCGTGGAATATTTCAGTCCGCCGAAGGTGGATCCTGTCGACCCGAAAAAGGGAATCCGTGCCGTTATGCACGGACGCAGGTTGCCGTGGGAGCCCGGTGCGCTGGGTCAGGCGAGGAACAACTGTACGTGGCGGCACACCGTGTACGCCGGGATCTTCGACGTGGGCAAAGTGCGTGAGGTACTCCAGAACGTCTTGCGCGCGCCTGATGCCGAACAAGATTTGGACGGCCGTTTCCGGGGCCAGAGTGCGTTGTTGAGCTTCGCGGTCGACAGCGACGGCCGCCTGCTCAAGGGCAGCATCACGCTGTCCTCCTGTGCCTGGGCGGTGAGCAGGACGTTGGTACCCGGTCCGGACAAGGATTCTTGGCTGACCGGATTCGAAGCGGACCAAGATCGGTTACTGGATTATCTCTTCGAGATCGGCGACGGGAAGATTGCCGTCAAGCCGGGGGGTGGACGAGCGTCGCGCCTGATCGCCGGCACGGCGGCGCGGGTCGCGTTGGACGTCGTGACTGGCGGTATCGCGTCGCTGCCGGCCGTGCTGGGCGCGGTGGCCGCACCGGCGGTCGGTCCGATCGCCGCGAAGGTGGTCGAGAAGGTGGGTGACGCGCTCGCCAAGGACGTCAACGACACGATCAGCACGGCGGTCAAGGAAAAGAAAGAAAAGCGGAAGGAGGGAAAAAAGGAGAACGACGGCGAGGGTGCCGACGAGTCGGAGCGTGCATCGGCCGCCGTCGGCACCAAGGTGCTCACAGTGGACGATCTGGCCGCGATCACCCGGTGGGTCGCCGAGACCCTGAGCGTGGCCGACGCGTTGGAGCCGGACGCGATCCGGGTCAAGAGCTATCAAGTTTCCCTGAAGTCCGTCGACGACGTGTCGACCGACGACTTCCTCAACAGTTTCTACGCCGACGATCTGGAGCGGGTGGCCGGTGCCGTCGCCGGCGGGGATGGCGGCGGGGCGCTGACCGCGTACTTGCGCGCCGAGGAATCCATCGACGTGGCCGGTCGCATCGATCTGCGCAAATCACCGCAGGTCATGCTGCGGTCCCTGCAGCCGACCTCGATGCCGTTGGGGCGCTGGCCGGCCGAGCCGGACCGTCCGTTGACCTTGAGCCAGCAGTTCTCCATCAACGAAATCTTCAACGGATTGAAGGCCCCGGAGGCGCGTGGGCTGTACGCGGTGAACGGCCCGCCGGGTACGGGTAAAACCACGATGCTGCGCGATATGATCGCCGCTTTGGTGGTCGAGCGCGCCCTGCGGCTGGCCAAACTCGAGACCGCGCGCGACGCATTCGCGAATTCGTCCAAGGACTGGATTGCCGAGGTCGGCTCCAAGGGTTACCCGCGGAATGTATTCCCGCTGCGCCCGGAGCTGACCGGCTTCGAGATCGTGGTCGCTTCCTCGAACAACGGCGCGGTGGAGAACATCACGCTCGAGGTGCCGGCCGCGAAAACCGTCGACTTCGAATCGTTCCCGGACGCCAGTTATCTCGCCGATCCCGCCACGTTGTCGACCGGTACGCCGTGCTGGGGCGCGGTTGCGGCCCGGTTGGGGCGGCGTGATTACCGGCGGGACTTTGTCGACCGGTTCTGGTGGGGGAGCGCCGGCCAGCAGAAGAGCCAGCAGAAGTCGCCGGAACTCCTCGGCCTGCAGGAGCTCCTCAAAGGCATCGAGGACGGCGCCGGCGGGGAGGCGCTCTCCTGGGGTGAGGCTGTCAAGAAGTTCAACGTCGCCGTCGACGACGTGCGACGGCTAGCCCGTGAGCGGCAGAGCGTCAGCGAGCTTTTCGCTCGGCTGGCGGAGCCCGACGCCACGCTGCGCACGTTGCGTGAACAGGCCGGTAACGCCCGCGATCGGATGCGAGGATTGCAAGCCGATCGCCGCGGCCTACAACGGAAAGCCGAGGACGCTCGGGCCCGGCGCGGTCGTGTCGAAATTGAGGTCGCGAACGCCCAGAAGGCGTCGGCGAGTGCGCACGAGGACGTGAAGCGGGCGGTTGTCCGCGTCCAGGCGGCCAGTGCCGCGCTGCGCAGCCACGCCGCGAGCAAGCCCGGTCTTTTCCGCCGGCTCTGGTCACGGCACGTCCTGAGCGACTGGCAAGAAGGCGCGAAACCATTGGCCGAAGCGCTCAGCCGGGCTGACCGGCTGCTGAGCGAAACCGAAGCACGCGATGAGGAATACGAGAAACTGCTTACGGCGCGGCAACGGGATTTCCGCGATGCCACCGACACGGAACGGCAGTGCTGGGACCGGGTCACGCAGTGCGAAAAGGAGATCGAGCGGGCGGTCACCGCGGTAGGTGCCAGCGACAGCGCCGTGGCGGCCCGGGAGGCAGCCCGCCGGCGTGAGATGGAGCGGCTCGCGGAGGCGCGTCGCCGATGGCCCAGTTCGGTACCGGGTACCGAATGGCTCGCCGAGCCCGGCGACCGGGCGGCGATGGAGCAGCGGGAAATGTCCGCGCCGTGGATGGACGAGGAGTTCGCCGCAGCCAGGTCCCGGGTCTTCCTCGCGGCGCTGAATCTGCATCAGGCGGTGCTGACGGCCGAGCCCCGCGTGTGCCGGCGCAGCCTGCGCGCGGTGGTCGACGTGGTGAGCGGTGACGCGCCGGCCGATCTCCCGGCCGCCACCGTCCTGGCCGCGTGGCAGCTGTTGTTCTTCTTCGTACCCGTCGTGTCGACGACGTTCGCGTCGATGTCGCGGATGTTCGCCTCACTGGGCCGCGAGGCACTCGGCTGGTTGTTCATCGACGAAGCCGGCCAAGCCGTACCGCAGGCGGCCGTCGGCGCTCTCTGGCGGACCCGGCGCGCGGTGGTGGTCGGCGATCCCCGGCAGCTCGAACCGGTCGTCACCCTGCCGCCGTCCGGCCAGAACCGCCTGTGCCGGCATCTCGGCGTCGATCGGCAATGGGCGCCGCACAACGGATCCGTGCAGTCGATCGCAGATCGGCTGAATCGCTTCGGGACCTGGCTGCCCGACCCCGACGGCTCGGAATACACGTGGGTCGGATCCCCCCTACGCGTCCACCGCAGATGCGACCGGCTCATGTTCGAGGTGTCCAACAAGATCGCCTACGACGGCATGATGGTGTACGGCGTACCACCACGCCCGGGGTTCGACCTCCTCAGCCAGGACACCTGGCTCGACGTCCGCGCCCGGCCCACCGGTTCGTCCAAGTGGAACCCTGTCGAGGGGAGCTACGTCGTGGCCACGCTGGACACCATCGAAAAACGGATCGCCCAGCAGATGGAGTCCGAGCTGGCGGAGGCCGGAACCGAGCTGCCGGAATGGGCGGCGAACGACCAGGCCCGGAAGCTGGAGCTCACCCGCCGGATCACGGAGGCGGTATTCGTCGTCAGCCCGTTCCGCGAAGTCGTCGACAACCTGCGGAACGAAGTCGGCCCACGGCTGCTGTCCGGATCGAACCGGCTGGGCACCGTCCACACGACACAGGGCAAGGAAGCGGACATCGTCCTCCTCGTCCTGGGCACGGCGGCCGATCAGGCCGGGTTGCGCAGGTGGGCATCACAACCACCCAACCTGCTAAACGTGGCCGTCACCCGAGCCCGGCGCCGGCTGGTCGTCGTCGGCGACTACAGGAACTGGTCCAAACACGTCAATTTCGAGGTGCTCGCCGCGTACGGTGGAAATGGCCAAGACGGTCTGCTCAAGGTCGTCGACCTCGACGGCAAGTCACCCGGTTCGTGGGCGTCTGGTGCGGGCCGAGCCGGTCAGGGCCGACGAACATCCAACCAGTCTGGTCCAGGCGCCGGCCTCTGACCTCGAGCCTCGCATGATTAGCCCAGAGCAAGTGCTGTGGTTAGCGTGCAAGATCGTCCTCGGACACAAAAATACGGGATATCTCCCGCACCGCAGAGTAACAGGCCCGCCACGGCGGGTCTTTGTGGCGTTAGCCCCAGGTCAGACTCAGCTACGCTGGTCTTGACCGTGCCCTCCCCGCACGACCGCTGCCGGGGAGGTGGCTCATGACAGGCATTCCGGCGTTGACCCTCCCGTCCCGCATCGGCGCGCGTGAACCCGATTCCGCTCCGGCCGGGCCCCTCGTTCCGCTGCCGATGCCCGCGTTGCCGGACCTGGCCGTCGACGGACAGCGGCGATTCTCTACCGCGCTACTGGACGCCTCCGGCCGGATCCAGGACCGTGGCATCGTCACCGCCCTGGACTGGAAACCCGGGGACCGTCTGCTGATCACCCAGATCCGCTCGTCCGCGGTGATCTGCCGCCGCAGCGACGGCGTCTTCCGGATGACCACCAAGCCGTATGTCGTGCTGCCCGCTTCAGTCCGGCACAGCTGCCGCGTGCTCGCCGGCAGCCGCGTTCTGCTCGTGGCCGACCTCGCCCAGGACGTCCTGGTCGTGCACCCCGAACACGTGGTGCACGCGATGCTGCGCGACTTCCACACCACCCTTGCCGCTGGGGAGGCGGACCAATGACCGACACCACCACGAACTCCGCCGACCTCGAAGCCGCCCGGCTGCTGCTCTCGCGCCTGGGCGTCAACCCCGCCGACCTCCTCAAAGAACCGGCCCACGACAGCGACCGTGAACCCGTCCCGACGATCAACGAATGGATCCCCGTCGTCGCCGCGCTCGTCTCGCCCAGCACCGCCGCCTCCTACGGCTCCTACTGGAAGAAAGCCGAAGCCGCCTGGGATGGCCGCCGGATGGACACCATCACCGCCAGCGAGATCAAGACCCAGGCCGAGATCGTCCGCCGCACCGCCCGGGTCCGGCGCAACTCCCGCGGCGGCCGCAACGCAGCCGAGAACTTCATCGCCGCCGTCCGCTGCCTCTACAAGCACCTGGTCACCGACCAGCGCATCGATGACCGCCACAACCCGGCCATCCGCGTCACCAAACCGCGCCGCAACCCCTCCACCCGGCGCGGCCTGGCCAACGACCGGCTCATCGAGCTCTCCGACGTCGTGGCCAGCACCGGCAACGACCCGGAACTCGACGCGCTGATCTGCCGCCTGCACGTCGAGACCGCCTGCCGCCGCGGCGGCGCACTGGCCTTACGGCTCCGCGACCTCGACGACAAACAGTGCCTGATCCTGCTGCGGGAGAAGGGCGAGACCGAACGCTGGCAGCCCGTTTCACCGACACTGATACGCCATCTCCTGGCGCACGCCGAGGAACGGGGTGACGGCGACCGCAATGGACAGCTGCTGCGCTACGCCGACGGTCTGCCGATCACCAAACGCCGCTACGACTACATCTTCAACCGCGTCCAGAACGAACTCGACTGGGCCAAGGCCATGGGCGTCACCGCCCACTGGCTCCGCCACACCACCCTGACCTGGGTCGAACGTCGCTTCGGCATCGGTGTCGCCCGTGCCTACGCCGGACACGCCGACAGCGGCAGTGACCTGACCACCACCACCTACGTCAAAGCCGACATCACCGAAGTCGCCAACGCCCTGTCCGCCCTGACCGGCGAACCACACCCGCTCGCACCCACCTGACCGGCCTGCGGGGTGTTCGCGCCGCTGTCGTGTCGCGCGAACACCCGCAGGAGCGGCGATATGGCTCCCGGTGATCAGGGAAGCGAACCGGGCTCGGTCCGAAGGGTTGCGTGGTAGGCGAGAACCATGTCGTAGAGACGGCGCTGCGGGTAAATGACCAGCAACTTGTGCTCGAGCAGCGCGGCGAGGAAGACCTGGTCGCCGGCGCGGACACGGCAGCGGGAACGGATCTTCGTGGGCAAGACAAGATTCAGCTTTGCCGGCACCCGCCGTCCAGCGTTCGGGTCCGCGGTGACAACGATCAATCCCGAACGTAGGTCGTAGCGAATCGGGATCCCCGCAGACCAGCCGAGCAGCGTGATGGCTGCCTTCGACGCAACGGCGCCTGAGCCGTCCACCCGCACGAGGGCAAAACCCGCCGTCGAGTCATCAACCAGCGGCTCTAGCAGCGGGACGGGAAGCGCCGTAACCGCAGAGCCCGCCCTGGCGAGTGGCGGGATCGCGAGCGTCTCGACGATGCGGTCGGCGGGCTGTACGACATGAGAGCTGGACGGAATGTCGGCCGGAGTCCTGGAGCAATGCTTGAAACCTGTGGATGGCTGGGAAGGGGGCGTACCTTCCCGGTGACCGGATGAGGTTTCCAAGCATGGCCGACGCGCCAACGTCGGCCGGGAAGGCACGACCCGATGCTGAGCGTAGTCCCTGATCCTGCTGCTGGTGATGATGGTGCGGCGGGCGGCTCGTCCGCGTCGTCGATGATCGATGAGCTGGTGCGTGAAGGCGCGCGGCGGATGCTGGCCGAGGCGTTGCAGGCCGAGGTCGAGGCCTACATCGCCCGGTTCGCCGGCGAGCGTGACGAGAACGGGCATCGCCTGGTGGTCCGCAACGGTCACCACGAACCCCGCGAGGTGCTGACCAGCGCGGGCGCGGTGCAGGTGACCGCGCCGCGGGTCAACGACAAGCGCATCGACCCCGACACCGGCGAACGCGAGCGGTCTCCTCGGCGATCCTGCCGCCGTGGGCACGCAAGACCCCGAAGATCACCGAGGTGCTGCCCTTGCTGTACCTGCACGGCCTGTCCTCGGGGGACTTCGTGCCGGCGCTGGGTCAGTTCCTCGGGTCGGCGAAGGGCCTGTCGGGTCCGGTGATCACGAAGCTGACCGAGCAGTGGAAGGCCGAACAACGCGCCTTCGCCGAACGTGATCTGTCCACTGTGGACTTTGTTTATCTGTGGGCGGACGGGATCCACGTCAACATCCGCCTGGAAGAGCAGAAACTGTGCCTGCTGGTGATGATCGGGGTGCGCGCCGACGGCCGCAAGGAGCTCGTCGCGCTGGCTGACGGGTACCGCGAGTCGGCCGAGTCCTGGGCGGATCTGCTGCGCGATGCCCGCCGCCGCGGGATGCGTGCCCCGGTGCTGGCCGCGGGCGACGGGGCACTGGGGTTCTGGGGCGCGCTGCGGGAGGTGTTTCCCGAGACCCGGGAGCAGCGCTGCTGGTTCCACAAGATCGCCAACGTGCTGGCGGCGCTGCCCAAGTCCGCGCATCCCGGGGCGAAGAAGGCCCTCGCGCAGATCTGGAACGCCGAAGACCGCCGGCACGCCCTGGACGCGGTGAAGGCGTTCGATGCCGCCTACGGCGCGAAGTTCCCCAAGGCCGCCGCCAAGATCACCGACGACATTGACGTGCTGCTGGCGTTCTACGACTATCCGGCCGAGCACTGGATCCACCTGCGGACCACGAACCCGATCGAGTCAACCTTCGCCACCGTGCGGCACCGCACCAAGGTCACCAAGGGTCCTGGCTCCCGCGCGGCGGGGTTGGCGATGGCATTCAAGCTCATCGAAGCGGCCCAGGCTCGCTGGCGCGCGGTCAACGCGCCCCACCTGGTCGCCCTCGTCCGTGCCGGCGCACGGTTCGAGGCAGGCAAACTCGTCGAACGCCCCACCGAACACACCCCACCCGCAGCCGCCTAAAAGATCTTCATCCACAGGTCTTGACTATTGCTCGGAGTCCTGATAGCGCGAGCGCTGCTCGCCGCCGACGTCGAATCGGCGAAGGTCTGTCTGAGACGAACTCCGCGAGCAGCGGGCCAAGGCGCACGACGACTCGAGGCGTTGAGAACCGCCACGGCGCGTGGTGGGGGTCAGTGATGGACACTGCTCACAACAAGGCGGTCGTTGCGCAATTCGACGAACTCCTCAACAGCGGTGGCGACCTCGCGATACTCGACTCCTTGTGCACCCCGGACATGGTCAACCACGCGCTGGCCGCAGGGCGGCCCCAAGGATGGGAAGGGAGTCGGGAGTTTCTCCGCCGGGCTCGTCGTGACATGCACGGTGGCCGGTGGGTTCGCTCCATGGTCGTCGCCGAGGGCGACATGGTGGTGCAGTTCGGTACGCGCGAGCTCACGTGGCCGGGTGGATCCTTCATGGGCTTCGAGACGCCAGCAGGGACCACCACCAGAGACGTTGCGTTCGCCTATCGGCTGGTTGACGGGCGGATAGCCGAACGGTGGGCCATCCGCGATGATCTGACCATGCTCGTTCAACTTGGCGCACTGCGCCGCTGACAGGCATCCTCACCGCCTGACCAACCGCGGCTGCGGCCAATGACAGCGTGCCTCTGTGCTGGTGTCAGTGGTCCCACGATTGGCGGCATGGTGCCCCCTCGGCCCCGGCAACCGACCAAGCCGACGTCAGCGGCAGCGGCGGATTGCACGACTGCTCAGGAGAACAGTCCCCGGCACGGCTGTGCAAGGCTGCAGCCGCCCGGTGCCGAGGCGGCCTCGGCGGATTGACCGCCCGCCAAACCACCGGCCGCGATCCCGCCGCCGCCCAGTGCCGCCATGGCGGCACTGGGCGTCAGGAAGTCCGCCGCTGGGTGCCTCCCGAGCCGGGGTCCAGTAACTCGCTCGAAGCAGACATCAAGGCATCCGCAGTAGTCGGAGGTCTCCATCCACTCGAATCTGAAATAGTACGAGCGGGATCGGCAAAGGCGCTGCAAGATCGACCCGGCCGCGTCGGCAGCCGTTACCGATGGCGATGGAAGCGCCCGTCGCCGGCCGTGGCAGATTCACTCAGTCCGAGATTCGCGTGATCAACGCTCGCGGCGTCCTGCATTCCCTCCCGAGACGACGCCGGTGACCTCAGGTGCGGGCCGAGGTCACCGGCGCGCCGGTCGCCGGGCTCAGAACCAGTGGGCGCGACCGCCGATCCGGCGGCCGGTGCCGCCGAGGATGGCGAGGACGACCCCGGCGACGGCGAGGACCGCGCCGATGGTGGTCAGCACGGGGATGCCGACGATCAGGCCGATCACGAGCAGGATGACTCCGAGGATGATCACAGTGACTCTTTCGGTACGAGCGACCGGATCGGGTCCGGCCGCGAGGTGGGGACCGCTTCCCAGTGCCCGCCTCGCGGCCGAGCCAAACATGCCGTGATCGAGGAACGCCGACCGATACTCGGGCGGGCACGGGAGTTCCGCGTCACGTCGCAACGCCGTTTGGCCGGAGCCGTCCGGTGGTATCTGCTGTCGCGATTCAGGAACGGAGCGCCACTGTGGATACGAGTTCTCCGCCCGACGACCCGCCCGCTGTGCTGGGCGGTGGTCGCTACGAAGTCGGCCACTTGGTCGGCGTGGGCGGGACTGCGCGGGTGTACCGCGGGTACGACCGGCGCGCCCGACGGGATGTCGCGATCAAGTTCTTCCGCCACGACGTGATCGATGTCGAGCAACGTCGGCGCCTCCGCGAGATCAGTATCCACCGCGGTATCGACCATCCTGGTGTCGTGTCGCTGCTCGACAGCGGCAGCGAAGACGGCCGAACCTACCTGGTCATGGAGTTCGTCGAGGGTGAAAACCTGGCTGAGCGGCTGTTCGGCGGGCCGCTGGCGCCCGAACAGGCGACTGCGCTGGTCCTCGTGCTGGCGGACACCCTGGACCACCTGCACCGGATCGGTGTCACCCATCGCGATCTCAAGCCCGGCAACATCCTGCTCGGCGCCGGCGTCCCGCTCATCGCCGACTTCGGCATCTCCCACGCGCTCGGCGTCACCCGCATCACGGCGACCGGCACGGTCGCCGGCACGGCCGCCTACCTGGCCCCCGAACAGGTGGCCGGCGAGCCCGTCGGCCCGCCGGCCGACATCTACGCACTCGGTCTGGTCCTGCTCGAGTGCCTCACCGGCGAACTCGCGTACCCGGGCACCATGGTGGAGGCGGCGGTGGCCCGGCTGAACAAGCCGCCGTGGATCCCTCCAGACGTACCCGCGGCCGTGGCGAGCCTGATCCGGGACATGACCGCCCGGGAGCCGGCTTCCCGCCCCCCGGCGGCGTCGGTCCGCGAGGCACTCTTCACGCCGTCGCCGTGGCCTCCCGCCCCGGCGAACCGCTCTCGGCGTCGGGCGAAAAGGCGCATAGCGGCGGTCGCGGGGTCGTCGCTCGCCGTCACCGCCCTCGCGGCGTCGCTCCTGGTGGTTCGCACTACTGAAGAAACTCCGCCGCCGGACCTCGCGCCGGCGCCATCGACCCCGGCCGTTGCCGGGACGCCGCCGACCGCCCGGGCGACCCTGCGCGCCCTCCCTGCACCCAGTTCGCCGGCCGAGGCAACCGCACCGGGCGGCTCGGTCTCTTTTCCCGTCGCTGACTCACCGGAGCAGAGGACCGCGAAGAAGGTACCTCCGGTCAAGTCCAAAAAAGCAAAAGAACCGAAGGGTGAGCATTCGTCCTGACCGCACAGACGGCTACCCCTGCTCTGGCGACTGGTTGTGCGGGGTGAGCTGAGCCGATTTCCGCCGACTGCGGCCGAATGTGGGACATGTCGTCCTCGTTCGGCGCAGTTCCGGTGACGATCCGGTAGTGGCTGTTCCGTCCAGGTCACCCAGGGCGGTCGACGTCGCCGTGAGCCGTGCGCCAAGGAGTGAGCGGTGTTTTCCCGACTGCTCGAGCCTGCGAATATGGACTGCGATGTTGATCGCCCCGCATTTTCCCGCCGGGCAATTTCATCGAGTGGTCCGGAAAACCTACAGGTGATTATCCGAGGAGGCGCACGTGATCGTTCGAAGAATTGCCAATGAGCCGGCTGCTCGTGGTCGTGGGCGAAGATCCGGCATTTCCTTGCGCGACCTGATCGCGACGTCGATGACCGGCTTGCTGGTTTTGGGTGCGGTTCTCGTGACCTCGGGCCAGGCGTCCGCCGCCACGTCATTTTGCCTGACCGGCAACCTGCAGTACGACTATCGCGACGCCGAGGCCGGCCCGGCCAAATCCGTCGTGACGGCTCCGGCGCGCAACGCGAACTGGGAAATGTGGGGTCGTACCAGCACCACCGGTACGCTCCAGCGGCTGGCAGCCGGTATCACCGATGTCGCCGCCGGCGAATTCAAAGCTTGTTACGACGCTTCGGCCCCGTTGTACGGCGCGTTCGTCCGGTTCTCGTCGGCGAGCACATCCGTGTGGCAGGTGATCAAGAGCAAGGAAGACCGGACGCAGTACACCTTCGACACCGCGATCACGGCCACGTTGAGCGCCACCCGGAACCTCGGCGTGGTGAAGGTGCCGGCGTCGATGCAGCGGGCCTGGAACATCGTCGACACGCTCAACCTGCTCTACTGGGCTCGGGCGAACCCGGCGACGGGGTGCTGGACCCGCCACCAGCCCTGGGGCCAGTGCGACATGCTCACGTTCGTCTGGAGCCAGGACGCGCCGCCCGCGGGTTACTGGGACCTCGGGGACACGAAGTACGTCATCCTCAGCGGGGACCAGCCGGATTCCCGGCATCTGGTGCTGCACGAAGCCGGGCACTGGTTCCAGTGGCGGCTCTACGACCGCTCGTTCCCCGCGGTGACCCGGTGCAACCCGCACTACATCAACAAGGCCAGTTCCACCTCCTGCGCCTGGACCGAGGGGTTCGCCGACGCGGTCGCCGCCTACGTCCTGCACGACTACCGGTTCGTGTTCCCGGACGGCCAGGAATTCAGTATCAAGAACGGCCCGGAGACGCCCGACTGGGATCGGGGAGACGCCGTGCAAGGCCGGATCGGTGCCTCGCTGCTCGACCTGTGGGCGACGAACGGCCCCGACGGCGGGAACTGGGACCGGACGATCGATCTGATGTCGCGGGAATTCAGCCAGGACTTCCGGGAGCACTTCCTGGTCGACCGGCCGAACGCCGTGCCGCCGTTGAGCACGACGGCGGCGGCGAGAACGATCATCGAAACCCACACGCTCTACTACTGACATCACCCGCGCCGCCCACGGTGCGACCGTTTCCCTGCCGGGGCGGCGACCCGGTCCTCGGACCCGAGTCGCCGCCTCGGGAGCAGTCCGGCTGCGCGCTCGGGCTGCGGCGGTGCCGGCTTCGGGCAACTCGTGAAGGCGATCCAGCGCCCGGCAGAGTCCGGCGACGCACCAGACAGCGGAACTCGACCCGGTGGGCTCAGTGAGCCGGCTGGGTCCGCCTCACCGCTGGGCGGAGGGCCGTCGCCACCACGGCCGCGCCCGTCCTGGGACACCGGCGGCCGGCACAGCGCTCTTCGCCGCCAATGACCGGGGGCCGCGGGACTGGAGACGCTCGCCAGCGGCGGGGTCGGCACGAACTCGCCGCGCGTCGAGGTTGCGGATGAGGCTGATCACTCGGGCGACATCGGCGTCGGACATGGCTGCCATCGACGGCATCGACTTCACGAACTCCACCATTGCCTCGTCGTCAGCCAATTCCAGTTGCGCCGGCAACGTCACCCGCGCACAGCTGTAGCCCGCTTCGCCACGCTGTCCCTTCCTTTCCGATCACCAGCTCGCCGAGTACCCACGTCTGTCCTCAAGGGAACGTACGGCGACCACACCGACTTGGGGTCTGCTCAGGGTTTGGTTGACACCTCACCTGTGAGGCTCCGGCCTCGCCCGGAAGGATGTCACCGTGCCCAAGCCCTACCCCCGCGAGTTCCGTGACGACGTCGTCGCGGTCGCCCGTCGCGGCGAGACACCGTTGAAGCAGGTCGCGAAGGATTTCGGGATCTCCGAGTCGTGCCTGGCCAACTGGCTGCGCGCCGCCGACGTCGAGGACGGCACCCGGCCCGGCGTGACCCGCGAGGAGTCCGCCGAGCTGCGGGAACTGCGCAAACGCAACCGCCTGCTCGAACAGGAGAACGAGGTCCTGCGCAAGGCCGCGGCCTACCTGGCCCAGGGCAACCTGCCGGGAAAATAGCCTTCCCGCTCGTCCGTGACCTGGCCGCGGCCAGCGCCCCTGTGCGGGTGCCGGTCGCGGTGACGTGCAGGGTGCTGGGGTTCTCCCGGCAGGCCTACTACCAATGGTGTTCGTCCCCGGTCTCGCAGCGCGACGTCGACGACGCGCATCTGATCAACGCCGCGCTGGAGATCCACGCCGACGACCCGGCCGACGGATACCGGTTCATCGCCGACAAACTTGCCCGACAGGGCTTCAGCGCCTCGGAGAACCGGGTGTGGCGGATCTGCTCGATGCAGCAGATCTTCTCGCTGCACGCCAAGAAGAAAGGCCGCTCCCGCAAGGCCGGGCCGCCGGTGCACGACGACCTCATCCGCCGGGACTTCACCGCCACCGCGCCGAATACCAAGTGGCTGACCGATATCACCGAGCACCCCACCGCTTGGATTCCAAGCCGGGGAGGGCAAGCTGTATCTGTGTGCGGTCAAGGACTGCTACTCCAACAAGATCGTCGGATACTCCATCGCCTCGCACATGAGAGCCTCATTCGCGGTCAGCGCGCTGCGCAACGCGATTGCCCTACGCGACCCGCGCGATGTCGTGGTCCACTCCGACCGCGGTGCTCAATTCCGATCGGGAGCCTACCGGCGTCTGTTGCGCAGCCATGGGCTGGCCGGGTCGATGGGGCGGGTCGGCGCCTGTGGTGACAATGCTGCGATGGAATCGTTCTTTTCGTTGCTGCAGAAGAACGTTCTCGACACCCGGCGGTGGCACACCCGCGAGGAACTCCGGCTGGCGATCGTGTCCTGGATCGAGACGAAATACCACCGCAAACGCCGGCAACGAGGGCTGGGCAAGCTCACCCCGGTCGAGTTTGAGACCATCTACACGACCGCAGCAGCGGCCTGAGAAACAGTCAGCTCCGGTGTCAACCGAAGTCTGAGCAGACCCTCCCGATGCTGACCGGGCCGCGGGCGCGCGCGATCGCGCGGTCGAGGTCGGTGAGCTTGGTGGTGGCGTGCAGGCTGACGGTGAGGCCGTTCACCTCGCCGAGCCAGCCGTTCATCCGTGCTTCGGTGAGCTTGCACTCCCACCGAGGCACGCAAAGCAAAGGCAACATAAGCAGGCGAGCGGTCGAGGACGTTGAGCCCTGACCTGGGAAGTCGCCGACGTCGCGGCTCGGTTCGGTGGAAGTCGTTCAGAGGCTGTTCACCTGGCTCAACATCTACTCCCAGCGGACACCGCGATGCAGGCGGACCAGTACCGCTCAAAGATGCGACTCTCGCTTCACTCGATCGAGTGCTCTTAATTCCTTGACATCAGCGTTACGTTCGGTCGTCGTGGTCCGCAGGCGGGAGGGCCGATGACCCAGCTACCGATATTCGGGCAGCCGACCGAACCCACCGAGAAGCCAGCCGGCGACCAGGCCGTCACCTTGAAGGTGCTGGTCACTGTCAAGGCGGCGCCGAACCCGTCGGACAAGTACGGCGAGACGGTCTGCGTCGCCGGGCTGAGCCTCGACCCCGTCAGACCAGGCTGGATCCGCCTCTACCCGATCAACTTCCGCGAACTCGGCAGCCAGGAGAGCTTCAAGAAGTACGACATCGTCACGGTCAAAAGCCGTTCCCGCACGTCAGGACAGCCGACGCGAGAGCTGGCGACCGCCGATGCCGACGCTCAAGGTGACCGGACACCTCAAGCCGTGGGCGCCCCGCCGATCATGGCTGGACCCCGCCATCAGCACCGACACCACGATGTGCAAGCTCAACCACGGGGCAACCATGGCGACCCAGTCACTCGCCCTGCTCCGGCCACGTCGAATCACCGACCTACGCATCGTCCGCCACCCCGGATGGACCAAGAGCAGCACAACGAGAGCGACGCGACCGAGAAGAACGTCACCGAGCTCTACACCAAAGCCGCCGACCAGCTCGGCTCTGAACAGGCTGCGGTCCGGCTGGCCGGGCTGTACGCACTGGAGCGGTTGGCCCACAACAACCCGGGCCAGCGGCAGAGCATCGTCAACGTCATCTGCGCCTACCTCCGGATGCCCTTCACCCCGCCAGACGCCCAACCTCCGCCCGCGGTCGACGATGCGCAACTCAAGACATAAAACGCCATCCGGCTCCGGCGACGGCCGCCGTAGTGCAGCGCGCGCCGCGCGCTCGCGCTGCGCGGATCATCGGCAGGAGCGGCGTGACCCCGATCCCGCCCGCGACGAGCGGGAAATTGTTTCGCGGCAGGCCGACGCCGAGCGCGTCGCCGGGTTCCACCCGATCATGGAGCGCGATCGAGCCGCCCCGGCCCACGGGTTCACGCAGCGCGGCGATCCGCCACCGTGACCGGTCCGCGGGATCCCGCACAAGGAGTACTGGCGGACGAGGTCGTCGATGAAGACGTCGACGTGCGCCCGGTTCCCAGGGCGTCAGCAGCCGCTGACCGGGTCTCAGGAGGGACAGGTCCTTCGGCCGCAGGGCGAGAGGTTCCGACCCGCTTTCCTCCCCCCAGGTGGTGCTCGCCAAAATCGGAATCTCGCTCAACGACAGGCCGCCGGACTTTGGCCAGCCCCGGGCCTGACCGCTCCAGCAGGTTGCCGGGCAGTCCACCTGCTGGAGCCGCGGCCCGCCGACCCCGTTCGGTGCCGGCGGGCCGGAATCCTCGATGAACCGAGTTCGAGACCGGCGGCCGTTCGGTGGGCCGCGGCGGCCATCAACGGCGGTAGTTCCGTTCGCGTCGGTCAGGCTGATGAGGTCTACGGCAGGTCAGGTACCTGCGGGCGGGCGGGCAGCCGGACCGGCAGCTGCGTCACCCGAATCGTCCATGGCGCTCTTGACCGCGGATACCAGCGCATCGAGTCCGGTGAACTCGGTCCATCCTCTCACCGGGTAGGTCACGACCTGCCTCGCGGTGTTGGCGTCGGTCGGCGCCCACTTGCCGTCGACATACAGGTACATCTTGTCGACGATGACTGCGGCCACCGTGTCATCGTTGCCGGCGAACACGTCTTTGTACGTCCACGAATCCGGGAGATAGAGCTCCTTGGCGTTGGGCGCGGCCAACGGCGTCCACTTGGCGTCGGCATCCTCGAGCGTCGCTCTCGCCCGTGACCAGACCGAGGACTTGGTGAATGTGTAGAGCGTGCTTTCATCAGCGGACAACCCGATCAGGTCAGCTGCGGGCACCGCGATGCCGCGGGTGCCGTTCTCGCCGTCCGCGACGTAGATCTTGCCGCTGGTGTCGAGGAAGTAGACGACGTCTTCGCCCGTGGTGACGAACTGCGCCACCGTGGCGCCCGCGGGCAGCCGGAGGTTGACCTCGGCGTCCTCGAACTTCGGCCACCCGGTGAGCTTTTCGTCCCACCATCTCAAGGTCACAACCGTACCTTTGGGCTTCATGCTGGCGATGCAGGTCGTGCCGGAGGCGACCCGGGCGGCGGCGTGGAACATCTCGACCTTGCCGTCGAGTGAACTCCACGTCTCATCCGTGTGCGAATACGTGTAGATGGTTTCATTGCCGCCGAGGGACCACAGGCGCTCGCCGTCTGCGCCGAGCGCGATCCGCTTCGCGAACGTGTCGTGGGTGCCGACGCGCCCTGAACCGGTGTTGTCGCTCCGGTAGACGTTGCCGTTGCCGCCGATGAACCAGCGGACCGCAAGCGCGGCCGCTTTGGGCTTGAACGCCCGCAGCATGGCGTCGTGCTGATCGCAGATCGTGGCGAGCACGGCCCGTGCTTCCTTGAGGTCCTGCGTCGGCTTGTTGTCGGCGTCGTACTTCTTCAGCCGGTCCATGCCGAGCAGAAGGTTCTGCAGAAAGCGGCCGGCAACCACACAGTAGGACTCGAAGACCGTGGTCCAGATCTTCGTCTGGGTCTCCCGGCCCAGCCAGCTCTCGGCCATGCCGAGCCAGATGATCGCGTCGGAGCTGGTGAACCCGCCGATTCGGTTGACGTCGTCCCAGCTCAGGCTGTTCTTCGGACGCTCCTTGAAGTCGGCACCGACGCGCTCGAGCACGTCAAGCACGCCCTGGAGCCGATCCGCGTTCTCCGATCCGGCGAAACTGGCCAGCTCCTCGCGAAGCTGCTCGCCGATCGTCTTCTGCTGCGGCCCCAGGCCCTCGATCAGGCCGGCCCCGCAGGCGATGAGCAGATCGCCGAACATGACGCCCAGCGGCCCGAGCCACGCCGCCGCGGTCTTGCTGGCCAGCGCCACCAGCCGCTCACCCAGGAAGGCGACCTTGAACACCGAGCCGACCATCTTCATCAGCTCGCCTCCGCCCTCGACGACGCGGCCATTGATGAAGGCTTGGGTCATGGCCGCGGTGCTGGTGCCGAATCCGAGCAGCGCGTCACCGAGCGTGGCGGTGACGGCGTACCGCTGCATGTCGTGGGTATCGTTCTTGATCTTGTCGCTGATGGTCGAGATGTTGGTGGTCGTGGTCTGCAGGCCCGCGGCGAGCGCCGCGAGCTTCTTGTTACCATCCTCGACGGCCGTGACGGTCGCATGCTGAACGTTCGCAACCATCGCGCGGGTGGTGTTGATGGAATTCAAAAGCTTCGTGTTACTCACCATGATCGTTCTCCTTGTGGAAAGCGGCCAACCGGCACGCATCCCCTGATCCATGTGGGGCCGCTGTAGCGGCCACATGACGGCAAAGACCAGAAACGAGCAAAAGTTCTATTTCTGTTCAATTTCGCCGACGACCGACATGGGGCGCCGCCTGATCGGTCAAATGACTGAATAATTGGAAATGTCAGTCGTGCACGTGCCGCAGTCGACTGATTCAACCTTTAGCGCAGTCGCCCGAATTCCTTTCGTCTACCTAAGCATGCGGGACACGGCGAAACGACGCGATCACCTAAAGGAGTGATCCACATAGGATCGACACCTCCGCCCGAAAAGCTTGAAGAGATGGAAAGTGACCAACACTTGCGCCCGATCAGCGAAGAGGCATCACGAACCCATGATGCGGCACGGCCGGCCACGTGGCCCCCGAGGCGCCGCCGCAATCTGCCCACGGTGGGTGATGCGCCCCGGGTCTGGTGCAGGTCTCGTTGTCTGTCACCGAGCCCGGGCAGGCTCGAAGGGCTGGTCGTAGCGTGACGCTCGGTGGCAGGCTTCGGCCTGGGCTGGAGTGCGTTGGCCGAGCTCGCCATGGACACGGCGATGGTTGCTCCAGTCGACATATTCGGCCACGGCGATCTCAACATCGCGAACTGATTGCCAACCACGACCACAGGCAACAGGGTTGCGGATCAATTCACCCTTGAACAGTGAATTGAACGCCTCGACCATTGGGTTATCGCAGGAATCTCCGCGCGAACCGAACGAGGCGACCACTGCTGATTCCGCCAAGCGCTCGGCATAACGAATTGCTCGATACCGCTTAACTCCACGGTCAGAATGATGGACAAGTCCGGTCACGTCTTGTCCGGATCGTTTCCTGACCCAGATCCACATCTCCAGCGCGTCCAGGGCGAGATTCGTGTGCAACGAAGTCGACACCTGCCAGCCAACGACCATTCTTGAGAACACATCGATGACGAACGCGTCGACCAGGTCCGCCGGCGAAGGCAGGGCCGCAGCGATGGTGGTCCTGGGCCGCCTGGCTCGCCGTAGTCCCTGCAGCCCTTCTGGTGCATCAGCCGCTCGACGGTGCAGCGATCCACGCGGATTCCCTCCGGTTGAATTGCGCATGCACTTTCCGCGCTCCGTAGACGCCGTAATTATCGCGGAACACACGCTCGATCTCGACGAGCAGTTCCGCGTCTCGCACGGCGCGTTTCGACGATGTGCGCTTCCTGGCTGTCCAGAAGGTTCTCGGGGCGATCCGCACACCCGCATCGTTCAAGACCGCGCAGATCGGCTCGACACCGAGTTCCTTCCCCTCGACAACTCGCTCGCGATGGCCGTCGATATAGTCGACGACCACCACGGGCGGAACCTCCCGCCAAGGGGCGGAATCGTCAGTGGCTACTTGATTCTGCGGTCGAGCTCCGCGGCAGCGAAAAAGCCGAGGCCGTCTTCAGGATCTCATTCGCCCGCCGCAACTCACGCACCTCCCGCTCCAGCTCAGCGATCCGCGCCGCATCGTCACTGGTGCCGCCGGGCGCCGTGCCGGCTTCGATCTCGGCCCGCTTGACCCACGCCCGCAACGCCTCCGGGTGCACGTCCAACTGGACCACGACCCGGCGGATCGCCGCCATCCGCTGCCCCTCGGCCGCGATCGCGTCCAACGCCATCCCCGTCGCACGCTCACGCAGCTCGTCGCTGTACTTCTTCGGTGCCGGCATGCTCTGCATCCTCCCTGAGATCAGAGCCTGCACAACCCGGGCGCGTCACCGGCTCGCACAACCTCCGCACTCGCAGCCCCGCATCGCAGCCGCAGAATTTACCGGGTCAGGCTACGTCCTCCTGGTCCAGGCCCGGCCCGGTATTCCCGAAGGGCCTCAGTCTGCGGAGTCGCGATCCCGATCTCGCCCGATGCGCGGTCGGAACGGTGGCACCAGCTACCGCGTGCGCTCGTCCGGTCCTCCAGCTCCAGTCGGCCGGGGAGACGCCCTTGCAGACCTAATGCGTTCAGGTGATGTGCCGTCATAGCTTCCGGTCTTTCCTGGCTGCAGCGCCCCACAATCCAGCCGGCAGGGCGCGTCGCAGACCACGGAACAGGTGAGTCATGACCGATCACACGCACCACACCGCGCCGACCGGCTTCGTCGAAGCCAAGGGCGTCCGGTTCGCCTACCGCCGGTTCGGCAACGGGCCGGGGCGGCCGATCGTGCTGGTGCAGCACTTCATGGGCAATCTGGACAACTTCGACCCCGCCATCACTGACGGACTCGCGGCCGGGCGCGAGGTCGTGCTGTTCGACAACACCGGGGTGGGCGCAAGCAGCGGTACCGCACCGAACACCGTGGACGGGATGGCCCGCGACGCGGCCGCGCTCATCGACGCGCTCGGGCTGAGCGACATCGATCTGTTCGGCTTCTCGATGGGCGGACACGTCGCGCAAATGATCGCCCTGCACCGCCCGGAACTGGTCCGGCGGCTGGTCCTGGTGGGCACGGGACCGCGCGGAGGCGACGGCATGGCGGCGATGGACCCGGCGGTCGTGCCGCTGTTCGGCCGGCGGGACGAGCTCGGCGAAGCCATGTGGCTGCCCATCATGTTCTCGCCCACCGACGCGAGCCAAGCCGCGGGGCGCCGCTACGTCGAACGCATCACGGCGCGGACCCAAAACCGCGATGACCTCGTGTCGCAGGAGACGATCCTCAACCACCGGGCAGCGGCGAACGAGTGGGGCCGTCCCGGCAAGAACAGTTTCGGCTACCTCGCCGAGATCTCCGCACCGACGCTGGTCGTCAACGGCAGCAACGACATCGTCGTCCCGACCGTCAACTCCTACCACCTGCAGCAGCACATCCCCGACGCCGAGCTGCTGCTCTTCCCCGATTCCAGCCACGGTTCGCATTTCCAGTACCCCCGCAGATTCCTGCGGCGCCTGCACGACTTCCTCGACGTGCAGGCCGACGAGAAGGACGAAACATGAGCAGCCAACCGACAGCCACCAGCCTGGCCGTCGTCGACGCCTACTACAAGGCCGGCCGGAAAGGTCAGCTCACCGACTTCGCTCCTTACCTCCACGACGATTTCACCGTGACGGCACCGGACTACTTCCCGTGGGGCGGGCGCCACGAGGGTGCCTCCTTCTTCCGGGACGAGGTCCTGCCGACCCTGCCGGACGTGCTCGACTTCAGCCGCTGCAGCTACGACCGCTTCTTCGGCGACGGCGAGAACGTGGTCGCGCTCATCGCGATCGGCGTCAGCGGTACCGGTGAGCAAGTCCGGATTTCCGAACACTGGACGGTCCGGGGCGAACAGGCGACCTCGATCTGGGTCGCCTACTTCGAACCCCAGCCACTCTTGCGGAAACTCGGGCTCACGGTACCGGGAATCCCCGCATGACCGCGGGAGAGGCTCGGGCCGCGCTGGTCACCGGCGCCACCGCGGGACTGGGCCGGGCGATCGCGCTGCGGCTGGGCTCGGACGGCCTGTTCGTGCACGCGGTCGGCCGTGATCCGGAACGCGGAGCGAAGGTCGTCGCCGAGATCAAGCAATCCGGCGGGCAGGCCCGTTTCCAGGCGGCAGACCTCGCCAACGTCAGCACGATCGGTCCGCTGGCCCGGGAAACCGGCCCGGTGGACGTGCTGGTCAACAACGCCGGGTTCTCGGTCTGGGGCGCCACCGAAGAGATGCGGGCCGAGCAGTTCGACGCGATGTTCGCCGCCAACGTGCGTGCCCCGTACTTCCTGGTGGCCGCCTTCGCACCCACGATGGCGGAGAAGGGCGTCGGCGTGATCATCTACATCGGCAGCATGGCCGGCATCGTCGGCCTGCCGACCGGTGCCGCATACGGCGCGACGAAGGCCGCGCTGGCCGCGCTGACCCGCGGCTGGACCGCCGAATACAGCCCACGGGGAGTCCGGATCAACACGGTCGCGCCCGGCCCGGTCTACACCCGCCCCGAAGCGCGCGCCCTGTTCGACGACCTCGGCGCCACCACCGCGTTGCACCGCGCCGCGCAACCCGGCGAAATCGCTGACCTGGTCGGCTTCCTCGCCTCACCCCAAGCCACCTACATCACCGGAGCCACGCTCGCCGCCGACGGCGGCCGCACCGCCATCTGATCGCACAAGGAGGACTTCATGACCCAGAACCTCGACCTGCACCCCCGCACCGCTCTGGTCACCGGCGCGACGTCAGGAATCGGCCGGGCGACCGCCCTGGCACTGGCCGGTGACGGCTGGTTCGTTCTTGTCCACGGTCGTGACGCGGCGCGCGGCGACGCGACGGTCAAAGAGATCCAGGAAGCCGGTGGCCACGCCCGGTTCCTGGCCGCCGATCTCGGGGACGCCGGCCAGGTCACGACGCTGATCGACCAGGCCGGCCCGGTCGACGCGCTGATCAACAACGGCGGCTACTCCTGGTTCGGCCCCACCGCCGACCTCGGCCCGGACGGGGTCGACGCGCTGTTCACCGCCAACGTTCGTGCCGCCTACCAGCTCGTCGCCGGGCTGGCACCGGCCATGGCCACCCGCGGATCCGGCGTCATCGTCAACCTCGCGTCGATGGCCGGGACGGTCGGGCTCGCCGGTGGCGCGGCCTACGGCGCGACCAAGGCCGCGCTGGCGTCGCTGACCCGGTCCTGGGCGGCCGAGTTCAGCCCGGCCGGAGTGCGGGTGAACGCCGTCGCGCCCGGTCCCGTCTACACCGGCGGCGCCGACCGCGACCGGATCACCGCGCTCGGGCACACGACGATCACCGGGCGCGCCGCCGAACCGCACGAGATCGCCGACGTCATCGCGTTCCTGGCCTCGGACAAGGCGACCTACATCACCGGCGCAGTCATCCCGGTCGACGCCGGCCGCACCGCACTCTGACCCTCACCCGAAGAAGGAGACCTTTCGCAATGGCCATCACCTTGTGGGCCGTGGGATACGACACCGCCGACGCCGGCAACCTGGCCGGGTTCTGGTCGGCCGTCCTCGACCGCCCGATCGACGACGGCGCCACGGCCGCGTACGCAGCGATCCCGCTCACCGAGCACGGCCCGGTGCTGAGCTTCCACCAGGTACCCGAGGGCAAGACGGTCAAGAACCGCATGCACCCCGACCTCGTCAGCACCGAGTTCGACGCTGACGTCCGGCGCCTGGGGGAACTCGGCGCGACCCGCCTCGGCGAAATCCGACGCGGTGACGCGCATTGGATCACCTTCGCCGACCCAGAAGGCAACGAGTTCGACCTCATCGCCGGATGACGCCCGACCGCCGGGAGCAGCGACATGATCATCGGCCTGAATGTGCCGAACTACGGCCCGCCCGGCACCCGAGAGGCCATGACCACCATCGCGCGGCACGCCGAGGAACTCGGCTTCGCGTCCTTGTGGACCAGCGACCACGTCCTGCTCCCGGCGGACGATCCGGGACCCACGGCCCCCTGCCGGAAACGTTCACCAGCCTGACCGGGCTCGCCGGGCGCACCCGCCGGATCCGGCTCGTCACCGGCATTCTGGTCCTCCCGCAACGCGACCCGCTGCTGGTCGCCCAATCAGGCGGCGACCCTGCACCACCTGTCGAGCGGCAGGCTCACGCTCGGCGTCGCCGCGGGCTGGGCCGAACGCGAATTCAGTCTCTTCGCCGCGGGACTTCCACCACCGGGGCCGATCGCGGACGAGTACCTCACCGCCTTGCGTGCCGTCGTCGAACCGGTCACCGACGACCTGAGCAAATTCCTCGCTCTCCTCGAGCGAGTCCCTAAGCTTCGCCGTCCGATACCTGGCCGTGCAGGACGTTGCTGAGCTGCACGCGGGAGCGGACATCGAGCTTGGTGAACACCGACCGGACGTGCGTGCCCACGGTGTTCGGGGAAATGCCGAGCTCCTGCGCCGCCGCGCGGTTGGTCATCCCGGTGCCGATCAGCCGCGCGACCTTCCGCTCGGCCGGAGTCAGCGCGTCCCATCCCAGATCGGGGCGCGACGCTCGCACCGTCCACTCGCGACGCCGCACGCCGGCCCGGCTCAGCACGCCTCGCACCCCGTCGGCGGCCGCGGAATGACCGGCGCCGGTGTAGCCGGCCCAGGCACGGTCGAGCAGTACGATGCCGTCCTCCCGATGCCCTTGCCGCAACAGCGCCTGGCCCAGATCGTCGGCGATCGCCGCCCGGACGACCGGTCGCGGGCTCTTCGCGAGGATTCTCTCCGCATCCCGCAGCGCCGCGACGTCACCGGTCACGAGGCCGTCGACATGCCGGGCCAGCCCCTTGAAGGTGGCGACCCCGGGGTTGCGGGCGGCGCCCTCGGCGGCGATTTCGGCTGCCCGGGAGGCGAACCACGTATCGCCCGCGACGAGCCCGACCCGCGCGAGCGAGGGCGCCCAGCCCGGCCACCAGGGCCAGTAGGCACGCCCGTCGAGCGCCGCGCGCAGCTTGGGGCGCAGCAGCTCGACAGCCTCACCGGGCCGCCCCTCGGCGGCGAGCAGGAACCCCCGTAGGAGAACCGTGTTCTCGGCCAGGACGCGGTCGTCGGCGCTCTTGAGCTGCTCGCGCTCGGCCAGCAGCGCCCGCACCCCGTCCGGATCGCCGTCCGCCAGAGCCAGCGAGCACAGGACCAAGTTGGCGTCCGCCTCCATGGACTCGTTGCCGAAATCCCGCGCCTCCGCGATGACGGTCCGCGCGCCCACGATCGCGTCATCCCGCCGGGACAGGTGGAAGTCCTGCCACATCTGTCCATACGCGACGGTCGGTAACGCCGCCGTCTCGACGGCACTGGCGATCGAGGTCAGTATCCGCTGCGCCTCTTCGAAGCGGTCGAGCAGCTGCAGCGCGATGATCTCGCTGAGCAGATAGGCATCGCCGGCGGATTCGCGCAGCGCCCGGAACCGGGCGAGCGATTCGGCGTGTCGCCCTTCGTTCAGCGCAATGATCCCGAGCGCGTGCCCGGCCAGTTCCGCGGCCGTGCGGTCGCCGGTCTCGGCCGCGAGCTCACGCGCTTCCTCGGCCCAGCCGCGGATCTTCTCGCCACGTTCCTCACCGGCTCCGGCCAGCGCGGAACTGGCGAGCAGCCGGGCGCGGGAACTGACCGAGAGCCGGCCTGCGAACCCGGATTTCATGCGCTCGATGAGCTCGCGGCGCCGCCCGGTCATCCAGCGGGCCCGCGCGGCTTCACTCTCGATCCCCGCGATCTCGTCCGGCGAGCCGAGGCGGCTCAGCATGAGGTCGGCGACTCGCACGGCCTCGTCGCTGTGCTGGGCGTTCGCGAGCACCCGCACCGCGCGCCGGCCGACCTGGTACCAGCCGCGATCTTTCGCCCCGAGCAGCGAAAACGCCGCCACGGCGAGCTCGGCCGCGCTGTCGGGCATCGAGTACGCGGCCAGTTCCGCTGCCCGGACCAACAGTTCGGCGGCGTCGGCGGCGCCGGGCGTGGCCGCGGCACGGACGTGCGGGGCGACGACGAGCAGCGGCGCTCCCTCGGCGAGCAGGAACTCCGCGCAACGCTCGTGCAAGCGGCGCCGGGTCCCGGGGGAGAGCTCTTCGTAGACGGACTCGCGGACCAGATCGTGCCGGAACGCCAAGGTGGACTCTTCGTAGGCGAGCAGTCCCGCCCCCACGATCCCCGCGACAGCGGCGGAAACGACGGCCGACGACTCCCCCGACAGCTCCGTGAGCTCGCCGAAGGTGGCCGGCCTCCCGAGCGTCGAGAGCAGGCGCAGCAGCGCAAGCTGTGTCTCCGACAGCGGAGCCAGCCGGCGCCGCAGCGCACTCAGGAACTCCGCGGGTATCCGGGCGGCGGCCTCACCGCGCTCGCGGGCACGCACGACGGCTTCCAGCACCTGCACCGCGTAGAACGGATTCCCCGCGACCCGGCCCAGCAGACCGCGCGTCCGCTCGTCCGGCGGCTCGCCGAGCAGGTCGACGCCGATCTCGGCCAAAGTCTCGTCCGGGAGTGGCCCTACGTCGAGCACGGTGGCCGGTGGACCTTCGGCCGGCGCTTCGGCGCGCTCACGGGTCGCGAGCAGCCAGACGACCGGATGGGCCGCGAGACGCTGCGGGAGCACGCGCACCGCCGTGCGGCTGAGGTGATCGACCCACTGCAGGTCGTCGATGACGACCAGCAGCGGCGTCCGGCCGACGCGTTCCTCGAGCACGGACGCAAGCTGGTCGAGGAAGACCGGTGGCGAGTCGACCAGCCCCGACACGTACTTCAGCTCATCCGGGGTCAGCAGCGGGACTGGTCCGAACCGCAGCGCGAGCAGGACCGCCGCACCCGGCGAAAGCCGCTCCGCGGTCAGCCCCTTGACAGCGGCCACCCGGAAACCGGAGGTCGCCGCTTCCCGGCGCACCGTGCTCACGATGGCAGTCTTGCCGATCCCGGCCTCGCCACTGAGTACGAGCACGCCGCCCTGGCCGGTGCGCAGGGTGCGGCGCAGCACAGCCAGCGCCTCGGCGACCGGCCCGGAACGGCCACGCAGCACAGAGGGTGAGGTCACCACTCGTCCTCCTGCTCCGCCGAACGGTCCGGCAGCCGATCTCGCCTCCACGATAACAGTCCGGCGTGGCTGTTCCCCTCACGTGAACAGGTGATACCGCCGGTCGCCCGCGTGGTCTGTGCTGAGGACGACACCGACGACGAGGACCCTTTCGATGGACGACCTGCCCGGCACCACCGCGAGCACGATCACGCTCGAGGTGAACGGCCGAGAACACACCCTCACTGCCGACCACCGGCTCACCCTGCTGGACGCGCTGCGCAACGAGCTGGACCTCACCGGCAGCAAAAGGGCTGTGACCAGGGCCAGTGCGGCGCCTGCACCGTCCTGGTCGACGGCAGGCGGATGAACGCCTGCCTGCTGCCGGCCGTCGCGGTCGCCGGCAGGCCGGTGACCACCGTCGAAGGCCTGGCCGACGGCGACCGGCTGCACCCGGTGCAGCAGGCCTTCCTGGAGCACGACGGCTTCCAGTGCGGCTACTGCACGCCCGGTCAGATCTGCTCGGCCGTCGGCGTGCTGGACGAGCACTCCCGTGGGTGGCCGAGCGCGGTCACCGAGAACGCGAGTTCCGCGTCGGTCCCGCTGACCGAAGCGGAGATTCGCGAACGGATGAGCGGGAACCTGTGCCGCTGTGGCGCCTACGTGTCCATTGTCGACGCGATCGCCGACGCGGCGGGTCACGGGCAGATGCCGGTATGAAGGCGTTCGGCTACGTGCGCGCGGGCGACATCGACGAGGCACTGGCCCTCCGCGGTGATCCCCGGCGGTCCCGGTTCCTGGCCGGCGGCACCAACCTCGTCGACCTGATGAAAACCGGGGTCGAGTCTCCCGCCAAGCTCGTGGACATCCGGGCGCTGCCCCTCGACCGGATCGAGGACACCGGCGATGGGGGTTTGCGTGTCGGCGCGACTGTCACCAACAGCGATCTCGCCGTCCACCCGGCCATCCGCACCCGCTACCCCGCGCTGTCCCAGGCGATCCTGTCCGGTGCGTCCGGTCAGCTGCGCAACGCCGCCACGGTGGGCGGGAACCTGCTCCAGCGCACCCGCTGTCCCTACTTCGCCGACCTGGCCGCCGCGTGCAACAAACGCGTGCCCGGCACCGGGTGCTCCGCACTGACCGGGGAGCACCACAACCACGCCGTCCTGGACTGGACGCCGGCCTGCGTCGCCACTCACCCCTCGGACATGGCGGTCGCGCTGGCCGCGTTCGACGCCCGGATCGGCTTCCGCACCGGTACCGGGCCGGGCGAGCTGCCGATCTCCGGGTTCTACCGTCCGGTGGCCGATGGCGCCCACCGGGAAACCCTACTGCCCGAGGGAGCGCTCATCACGCACGTCGTCCTGCCGCCGTCCCCACCCGGGCCCTCGCGGTACCGGAAAGTGCGCGAGCGCGCCTCCTACGCCTTCGCCCTCTGCTCGATCGCCGCCACCGTCGAGGTCCACGACGGACAGATCGGCGACGTACGGATCGCGCTCGGCGGAATCGCCGCCCGTCCCTGGCGAGCCCGCGCCGCCGAAGACCACCTGCGAGGCAAGGAACCCGGCGACGCCGTCTTCCGCACCGCCGCCGACGCGGAACTGGCCTCGGCTCGCCCGTTGCCGGGAAACGGGTACAAGGTCCGGCTCGCCCGCAACCTCATCGTGTCCACACTGGACGAACTCATCTCGCGGGAGAGCCGGTGAACGCCCAAGCCGTCGGTGCGCCGATCACCCGCCGCGAGGGCCCCGCAAAAGTCACCGGGGCCGCCCGGTACGCCGCCGAGGTCCCTTGGGACGAGCGCGCGCACGGCTGGATCGTCACCTCCACCATCGCCCGCGGGCGCATCCGCGCGATCGACACCCTTGCCGCGGCCGACATGCCCGGCGTGCTCACCGTGCTCCACCACGGCAACGCGCCGCGCCTCGGCGAAGGCGCGGGGTTCCGCGACCCGGACCCGAACCTGCTGGTGCTGCAGGACGACCGGATCCCGAACACCGGCTGGCCGGTCGCGCTGGTCGTCGCCGGAACCTGGGAACAAGCCCGCGCCGCCGCCACCGCGGTGGTGATCGACTACGAAGAGCACAGCTACGACGTCACGTTCACGCCCGATCATCCCCACCTCTACACCCCCGCCGAAGTGAACCTCCACCAGCATGGCGAGTTCTCGCGCGGCGACATCGAAGGCGAACTCGCCCGCTCGGCCGTGCTCGTCGACCGGGAATACCGGACACCCGAGCACCACAACACGCCGATGGAACCGCACGCCGCGATCGCGCGCTGGCGGGATCGACGGCTCGACGTGGTCGACAGCAACCAAGGCGCCTACAGCGTCGCGTCCGACCTCGCGAAGCTGTTCTTCCTCGACCCGGCTGATGTCCGGGTGCGGTCCGAACACGTCGGCGGTGGCTTCGGCTCGAAGGCGGCGACCCGTCCGCACGTGGTGCTCGCGGCCATGGCGGCCCGCGTCCTCGACCGGCCGGTCCGCGTCGTGCTCACCCGGCCGCAGATGTTCGGCATGACCGGCTATCGCCCGCCGACCGCGCAGCGGATCCGGCTCGGCGCCGGCCCCGATGGGCACCTGCGCGGCTACGACCACCTCACCGCCACCCAGACCTCGACCGTGTTCGAGTACGTCGAGCCGGCCGGTGTCGTCGGCAAGGTGATGTACGCATCGGACACCCTGCGGATCGGGCACCGGGTCGTCGCGCTCGACGTGCCGACCCCGCGCTGGATGCGGGCCCCCGGCGAGGCGCCGGGCTCCTTCGCTCTCGAATCGGCGATGGACGAACTCGCCGACGCCTGCGGCCTCGACCCCATCGAACTGCGGCGCCGCAACGAACCCGACGTCGCGCCGGTGAGCGGGCTGCCCTTCAGCAGCCGCCGGCTGCTCGGCTGCTTCGACGAAGGCGCGGCCCGGTTCGGCTGGGCCGGCCGCGACCCGCGTCCCCGGCTGCGTCGAGACGGACGGTGGCTCGTGGGCACCGGCACGGCCGCCGCGACCTAGCCCGGTGACACGGCACCGTCGACCGCGACCGCCACCGCCCTGCCCGACGGGACGTTCGTCATCCGGATCACCGCCGCCGACATCGGCACCGGCGCCCGCACCGCGCTCGGCCAGCTGGCCGCCGACGCCCTCGACACCGACGCCGGCCACGTCCGGGTGCTCATCGGCGACAGCAGCTACGGCTTCGCGATCCTCGCCGGCCACTCCTTCGGCACCGCCTCCTGGGGATGGGCCGTCATCGAAGCCGCGAAAGCGCTGCGCGCCCGGCTGGCCGGGGAACCGGGCATTCCACCCGAAGGCGTCACCGCACAGGCCGACACCACCGAAGCTGTCCGCGCCATGGCCGCCCAGGAACGCCACGCCTACGGAGCCCAGTTCGCCGAGGTCGCCGTCGACGTACTCACCGGCGAAGCCCGCGTCAGGCGCCTGATCGGCGTGTTCGCTGTCGGCCGCGTCGTCAACCCGCTCACCACCCGCAGCCAGCTCATCGGCGGCATGACCATGGGCCTGTCCATGGCACTACACGAAGAAGGCATCCGAGACCGGTCGACGGGCGCACACGTCAACGCCAACCTCGCCGGCTACCACTTCGCCGCACACGCCGACGTGCCGCGGATCGAAGCCTCGTGGATTGACGATCCCGACCTCCTCAACCCGACGGGGGTCAAAGGCGTCGGCGAAATCGGCATAGTCGGTGTCGCGGCCGCGATCGCCAACGCAGTCTGGCACGCCACCGGGACCCGGCAGCGGGAATTGCCTCTCCGACCCGACCGGCTGCTCGAATTCTGACCCAGACCGGGGACCGCAACATCAGTCTCGATCGGCGTGCCCAACGCTCGCACCAGGCGAACCTGGCTTGGGACCTTGTCCGCGACGTCGCCGGCCTTGACGGTCCGCCTACGTTCCGCGACGCCCTGCGCACCGGTCAGCGCAGCAACGTCGAGCTCGTGGACAGCTACCCAATCCGCAACCCTGAGATCCGCGTGGTGCTCGTCCGCCACCTGGACCGTCGCCGGCCTCAGCTGGACCGACATCGAGCGCAACCATCCCGGCCTCGACACCTTGCACCTGCCCGAAGATGTCGCTGCGGGTTGGACAACGCATGCGCGTGATCACGACACAGAATGGAACGACGCGCCCGCGGCGCGGTTACCTCGATGCGCTGGCTCGGGTTCAGTCGTTCTGCCTCGACATCCAGCAGTGGGTCCTGCAGGACCCGTCGTGGGTGCGCTGGTCGGTACCGTCACCGATCCGGCGCGGCGAGACCGCCGGAATGGCGAAGGCGGCCGGCAGGTCAGCGCCGAGATGCATCAACGAGTACGCGAACGTTTACGAGCAACGGCCGTAGTTCGGCCAGATCGGCAGGTTCTGCCTTGGGAACGGCTTCAGCCTGCAGCAGCCGCAGCAGGGGCGAGACTGAAATGTTCGAAGGGAGCGGACATCAAGCCGAGACAGGCGGCTGCCCGGGCGCAAGGACGCCTCTGCGGCAGGACCGGGGGTAGCGACCGCCAGGGTGGTGCGAACTGGTGCGCGATCACGAACTCGGCTTCCGTGTTGCTGCCGGTCTCGGAGATGAGCAGGCGGGCCATCACACCGGCGGAGGTGCGTGGCATACCGGTTTCGACGGGAGCCGCGCGGATGAATGGCGAACCTTCGCCGTGGTGATCACCACGGCGAAAGTTCACCATCCGCCGGCTGTTCGGTGAGTTCAGGAGCAGGTGGTGGGTGCGGGTCGACCGGCGAAGCGGTCGCCCAGCCAGGCGAGCGCGGCGGGCAGGCCGGCGGTCTCGCCAGCGATGTGGTCACCGGGTACAAGGGTGAACGCGGCGCGGACGCCAGCGGAGCACCAAGCGCGGTTCAGGGCCTGTGCTTGGCCGATCCACGGCACGATTTCGTCGAGGGCGGCGTGGTACTGGAACACGGGCACGGCCGGCGCCGGCCGGGTGGTCAGGTTGTTCTCCGCGTACACGGCAGCGACGTCCGGGCGCGCGTCGAACTGCTGGATCGTTTCGCCGGTGGAGTAGTCGCTGAACTTTTTGAGCGGAAAACTGGCGAGGGTCTGCACGACGCACTGGGTCTTCAGTGCTGCTTCGGTGGCTTTGCCCGCGGCGCTGAGGGAGCCGTCGAGCGGGAACCGGCCGGGGTAGGCCTGCTGCAGGCCGATCAGTGCGTACAGCTGCAAGCCCTCGCCGATCAGGCTGCCGTCGAGTGATTCGGCGACGTTCGCGATGTCGGCCGGCACACCGCCGGACACGTCGGTGACCAGCTGCAGGTCAGGCGCGTAGGCCGGGGCCAGGGACGCGGCCCAGCTCGACGCGCCGCCACCTTGGGAGTAGCCCATGGTGGCCCACCTCGTCGCCGGGGAAATGCCCGTTCCCGGAACGGAAGCGGCCGCGCGGGCCATGTCCAGCACGGTGTGTGCCTCGGAGACCCCGGCGACGTAAGTCGGGGTGGAACCGGTGGTGTAGCCCTCGTAGTCGCTGACCACGGCACCCAGCCCTGGGCCAGCAGCAGGGCGACCGGTTCCAGCTCCTGCTCGGTGGAGGTGGCGAACTGCTTGGACGGCGCGCACTGCGGCCCGAGCCCCTGGGTGCCGACCGCGAGGTCGACCCAGGGCCGGGACCCGGCACCGAGCCAGGGCAGCCGAGGGGTGAACACCGTGCCGGTGACCGCGATGTCGGCGTCGCGGGCGTCGCGGGAGTGGTACATGACCGTGGTGGCCGTCGCGGTCAGCGCGGTCGCCAGGGCGGGCATCGGCTGGGTGCGGATGATCGCGCCCGGCGGCCCGGCAGACAGCGGCGACGGCGGCTGGTAGAAGTCCGTCGGCGCGGCGGACGCCGCGGTCGGCGACACCACCGCCGCGACCAGCGCGGCAAGGCTCAGCAGGCTCGCGACAACAGAACGACGCAAGGTATCCCCATCTCACTCGGATCGACCGGTGGCCGACGTTCCGGCTCGGTACACCGCTACAGCATCATGCGCCACGTCGGATCCGATGTCGCGCCGGGATGCGTGCCCTCTGCTGCACGACCATGCGGACACCGTGCGGATTCGAGGGGCCCAGCAGCCAGCTCCCTGCGGAGCCCGCCGCGTCGTCCATGTAGTACTCGCGGATCGCCTCCAGCAGGTCATCCGTGGTTGTGAAGCCGCCGCTGTCCCCCATCGACCCGGCGGAAAACGTCCCGGCCGTGCGGATCCGGGCGGAAGAATCCGGCCCGTGATCGAATTCTTCGGCCAGCCGTGGTGCGCCGCGACGAAGTCTGACCGATCGACGAAGCCGTCACCGTCGGCGTCGGAGGTCTGGAACCGCCGAGCCGGTTTCCGGTCGAGTACGGCCGTGCCCTGGTATCGGCGTGCATGGATCTCGCACCCGTTCGTGCCGGCCGCGCTCGGATCGCCGGTGCACACCGCGGAGAACGATGACCACCCTGCGACCCGCAGACCGGCCCCGGCTACCCAGCCCTGATCGGCCTCTCCACGGCCATCGATGGCGACACCGACCTTCCCGAGGTCTGCTCGAACTCGTCCGCCTGCGCTGTTCCCAGCTCAACGGGTGCACCTACCGCATCCGCTTGCCCAGTGAAGCCGCCCTGGCCGCCGGCGAGAGCGGCGCACGTGTCGACGGTGTCCCTCGTGGCGCACCCACCCCGCCTTCACTGACGTCGAGCGCGCGGCGCTCGCCCTGGCCGAGGCCGTCACGCTGGTCCATGACGGCCACGTGCGCCAGCAAGTGCTGGGCCGCGCACGGCCCCGACCGCACTCGGCAATTGCTGTGGGTCGCCGTCGTCGTGAACGCTTTCAACCGCCTGGCGATCCCACTCGGCCAACCTGACCTCCACCGGTTCCGGAAGCTGCCACAGCGCTATGTCCGCTGGTGCGCTACCGGGCAGACACCGGCGGCCAGCCACTTCTCCCGCAGGTCCGCCGGGATGGTCAGCGCGGTCGGCTGGCCGTTGGTCAGCGTCCGGACGCTGCCGCCGAGCAGCAGGCTGCCCGCTTTGTCGAGCACCGCCGTGGCCGTGCGGCTGCGGTCCTCCGAACGTTCCAGCAACCGCATCACCCGCACTCCCGCACCGACCGCACGGCGCCACCCGCGCGAGCTCGGCACTTCGAGCCAGTCGGCGACCTCCTCGGTCACAACCTGGCGGACCATCGCCGCGACCACCCCGTCGAACGCCTTGCCCGGCACCATTTCCTCGTACAGGCGCAGGAGGTTGCGGGTCAGCTCGATCCCTTCGGCCGACGGGCCGTAGGTCGCTTCGACGAGCTCCGCGTTCAGTTCCCGGGCCGCCATCAGCGTTTCGGGCATGGCCGCGGCCGGGATGCCGAGCATCGCACCCGTCACCCGCCAGACGTAGTAGTAGTCCTCGGCTTCCCGCTCGGTGACCGAGATCCCGATCCGGCGCATCCCGTAGATGACCTGCACCGAAAAGATCAGCAGCGCACCGAGCATGTCCTGCTGGCACAGCGGGACGCCGTCCGCTTCGACATCCCATTCACCGGACCGGGTGATGAAATAGCGCACCGCGGCGTGGATCAGCCGGGTCTTCTGGATGGTGGGCACGAAACTGCCACCCGAGCCGAACGGATGCGGACCCATCAAGTGCAACACGAACTGGGACGTCTCCGACAACCGCCGATGCGGCTGGTTCAGCCGATGGGTCAGCGACAGGACCCGGGACGGCCGCGGCTGGGCGTAGCAGTTCACCATGGCCCCGAAGGACAGCACCGAAGCGACGTGCACGCCATCGTCCACGAAGAACTCGTACGCACCCGCGACCCGGTCCAGATCCGCCCAGCCCGGCAGGAGGTCCGTGTCGACCAGGTAACGCCGCACCGACTCCGGCAGATCCTCGGGAATGGGCTGATCGTTGTCCCGGAACTGGGCCAGGACCTCGTTCACCACGCCCGTCCGCCCACCGGCCACCAGATCGGCGATGACGGCGTCCGCCAGCGGGTCACCCTGGTACTTCAGCGTTTCGAGAGCGGACAAACCCGCCCGCCGCCCGATCAAGCTTTCCGACATCGGGTCAGCCTCATCGAAAGCCGAATCCGGACGCTAGCGCCGTTCGGGCACGGCCACGCCTCGATGTAGTGGCACCGTCATCACTGCCCGTGACCCCAGCCGGCCGTGCAGACGGCTACGGGCCACGTCACCGGTCCAAGGGCCCGAGCAGCCAGCTGCCCGCCGAGCCGGAAGCCTCGTCGAAGTAGTACGCGCGGATGGCCGCCAGCAGGTCGCCGGTCGTGATGTACCCGTCGCCGTCACGGTCCAGGTGGTGGAACGCCGCCCGGGCGTCGGCCTCGGGCAAGCCCATCAGCGCACCGGTCCAGCGCACCTCGTCGTCTTCGGTCAACCGGCCGTCGTGGTCGGCGTCGACGATGTCCATGATGGCGGCGAGGAAGGGCTGGTAGCCGGAGTCGAACGCAGCCGGCGTCTCCAGCATCCCGGCGGCGAAGGCGGCCTTGTACTCCGCCTCGCTGATCCGCTGGTCACCGTCGACGTCCGCGGCCTCGACCAGGTGATCCCACACTCCCAGGCACATCGTGGTCATCCGCTGCTGCACCGGGGAGTCCGGGGCATGCCCGAACTCCGCTCCGAGCTGAGCAGCCGCGGTGACGAAGTCCTCCCGGTCGACGAAGCCGTCACCGTCCCGGTCGTAGGTGCGGAAGCGGCGCGACAGCTTTTGGTCCAGGAACTCCGACATGTGCACGAGCAGCCTTTTCGTCGAGGGGCACGAATCTGTCGACCGGCTCCGCTTGGGGTGGTGAACGCTCATCGGTGGGCCCAGGTCACATACGGTCTTCACTTGAGGTATTCGGCGTCCGCTGCCGGATGCCGACCGGCAGACGCCCCGAACACTCGCAGCGCACGCTGCATGCCGCAATGCCCGAGCCGGGTGATTCCGGCACTGGTGACTCGGTCTGCGGTAACCGTCCTGTCGGCAGGCCACGGGCTTCGGCGCCACGACGTTCAGCTCGTTGTAGCTGCCCGAACGCGTCGACAAGCCCTGGCGTGAGAACACCTCGTCGCGCTTGGCGTGCGTCACCGCCGACGGCACCGGATCACGGTCCTCGCTCGAGCTCAACACAGCAACCACCCTGCCCGGCAGTTCCCGCCCGGCCCCGCGCCCTCCGCAATTGACCTGCACGGATACGCTCGACAGAATCCGGCACGGACGAGCCCGAGATGTGCCCGAGAGGTCTCGCACACGTCGACAGAACGCGGTATAGTCCGACACAAGTGATGGCCGTTGACCAGCCGAAAAGGTCTTGTCCGACATCACTCGACATCACTCGACACCTCCCGACACCCCAAAACGCGTTCTCTTAGTCAGCGGGTTGAGATACCGGCGGTATCTAAAGATCGTCGCTCGAGCACAGTGCTCCGTCAGATGCCCGGGCGTGTCCGACTCATACTTTGCTCGAACGATCCTGACAAGCTGGCGCACTTGACCAGCCGTCGACACACGCAGCCGATAAAGGCTGAATTGAACCGTCCCTTGCACAGCCAACAACTCAAGTTGTCGCGTTGAGCTGAGGCTCCGGTGCAGAGTTGGCAGTCAAGCCCATCGCGCGGCACACTGACACTAGTGATCCGTTTGGATGACTAACGCCCTCCCACGTCAACGCACGTGGAGGCTACGTGTCCACACCGTCGAGCGTCGACGAGAAGGCGGGAGCAATAGTCAAGACCTGTGGATGAAGATCTTTTAGGCGGCTGCGGGTGGGGTGTGTTCGGTGGGGCGTTCGACGAGTTTGCCTGCCTCGAACCGTGCGCCGGCACGGACGAGGGCGACCAGGTGGGGCGCGTTGACCGCGCGCCAGCGAGCCTGGGCCGCTTCGATGAGCTTGAATGCCATCGCCAACCCCGCCGCGCGGGAGCCAGGACCCTTGGTGACCTTGGTGCGGTGCCGCACGGTGGCGAAGGTTGACTCGATCGGGTTCGTGGTCCGCAGGTGGATCCAGTGCTCGGCCGGATAGTCGTAGAACGCCAGCAGCACGTCAATGTCGTCGGTGATCTTGGCGGCGGCCTTGGGGAACTTCGCGCCGTAGGCGGCATCGAACGCCTTCACCGCGTCCAGGGCGTGCCGGCGGTCTTCGGCGTTCCAGATCTGCGCGAGGGCCTTCTTCGCCCCGGGATGCGCGGACTTGGGCAGCGCCGCCAGCACGTTGGCGATCTTGTGGAACCAGCAGCGCTGCTCCCGGGTCTCGGGAAACACCTCCCGCAGCGCGCCCCAGAACCCCAGTGCCCCGTCGCCCGCGGCCAGCACCGGGGCACGCATCCCGCGGCGGCGGGCATCGCGCAGCAGATCCGCCCAGGACTCGGCCGACTCGCGGTACCCGTCAGCCAGCGCGACGAGCTCCTTGCGGCCGTCGGCGCGCACCCCGATCATCACCAGCAGGCACAGTTTCTGCTCTTCCAGGCGGATGTTGACGTGGATCCCGTCCGCCCACAGATAAACAAAGTCCACAGTGGACAGATCACGTTCGGCGAAGGCGCGTTGTTCGGCCTTCCACTGCTCGGTCAGCTTCGTGATCACCGGACCCGACAGGCCCTTCGCCGACCCGAGGAACTGACCCAGCGCCGGCACGAAGTCCCCCGAGGACAGGCCGTGCAGGTACAGCAAGGGCAGCACCTCGGTGATCTTCGGGGTCTTGCGTGCCCACGGCGGCAGGATCGCCGAGGAGACCGCTCGCGTTCGCCGGTGTCGGGGTCGATGCGCTTGTCGTTGACCCGCGGCGCGGTCACCTGCACCGCGCCCGCGCTGGTCAGCACCTCGCGCGGTTCGTGGTGACCGTTGCGCACCACCAGGCGATGCCCGTTCTCATCACGCTCGCCGGCGAACCGGGCGATATAGGCCTCGACCTCGGCCTGCAACGCCTCGGCCAGCATCCGCCGCGCGCCTTCACGCACCAGCTCATCGATCACCGACGACACGGACGAGCCGCCCGCCGCACCATCATCACCAGCAGCAGGATCAGGGACTACGCTCAGCATCGGGTCGTACCTTCCCGGCCGACGTTGGCGCGTCGGCCATGCTTGGAAACCTCATCCGGTCACCGGGAAGGTACGCCCCCTTCCCAGCCATCCACAGGTTTCAAGCATTGCTCGACGTCGGCGCTGCGGACCGCTCGGGTCAACTCGGCGACGCACGCAAAATCCGGAACACGTTTCCTCGGCCGATCACTGGCGTGGTTTCGCACATCGGGCACTTCCCCTTGCGGGACCCCTGCTCCGATGTCGACGACGGTGCACCGGGAAGGCTTTCCCGGTGCGGCCACCGCGGGGCGGCCAGTCCCCTCGCCCTGCGGGGAGTCGTCGCCGACCACGGAGCGCAAACCTCAACCTTCGACCCGGTGCACGGTCAAGGCGCCGATTCAGCGTTGCTCTACTTCGGGTAGTGTTTTTCCCGGATTCGGGGCGAGCTGGGGCCGACGAGCGGCGAAGTCGAGTGATTCGCGGTCTTCGGCATGCCGGGACCCGCCGGCAGTCCTACGCTCGGCCGACGGCTGATCCGGCTCGACCCGCTGATCGCGCCGACCGAACAAGATCATCTTGTCACCACACTGCACCCTCCGCAACCAAACGCCGATGAGGGACTCCATCGATGCACGCAGACCTGGCCCCGGGCAACGCCCAAAGTCGACACCTCGTGTCGCTTCAACACCAATTGCGCCTGCTCGCGGCGACGATGACCGTGGCGCCGGAGTCGGCGGAGGTCGTGATCATGCTAACCGGGGTGGCAGTGACCACCGCCCGTGCCGAGGTCGATCTAGCCGACTGCGCTCCGGAGGTCGTCCTCCTGGTTCGCCAGGCACTGGGCTCGGCGACCGAAGGCCGATACGAAGCAGCTTGCACCGAGCTCATCTCGGCGCACGGCAGGCTCGCAGAGCTCCGGCGGAGCCGGGCGAGAGCGTCCGGCCCTTTCACGGGCGAAGGTTCGCCGGCGCCCGAAGACACCCCGGTTCGAACCGCCCGGCCTCGCTCGCCCGCACCTCGGGTGCGTCCGCTTGCACCGCGACCGCAAGGTTGGCCTCAGGCCTGAGCACGCGGTGGATTCCACGACAACGGGACACGACCACGCCGGGTCAGTGGCCCGTTGCCTCGGCGACGGCGTCCAGGGCCGTCCGGTCGGCATGCGTGCTGTTCGAGCGGGGTTCACCCGGTCCGCGGTCCGGCGCCGCACGGACGACTCGGGCCACCTCGTCGAATATCGGCGTCGGCTCGGCCTTCGCGGATGTCGGTTCGGCGTTCGTCACCGCGCTTCCCGGTTTGCCGGTAGCGCGTTCACGGCCGGCGCAGCCAGCGGATCCAGCCTGGACGGCGCACTGGAATCCCGGTACCGCACGACTCCGCGCCGATCACCTGGGGCACCGCAAAACGCACCAGCACGTCGACTCTTCGGACGCCATGTCGGAATCGTCAAGATCATCGGCTCCGGTCGTTCTTCCACCTCGGTTCACAGGGCCTCTGTGAACCTTTGCGCGCCACGTCAACTGTGGTCACGTCGTGCTCGGCCACTGTCTCGAATTCGATTCTCCCAGGCACCGGCTGCTGATCAACCCGGCTCACCCGGCCGCGTGCACCCCGCCTGGATCTTCGACCAACCTGGGTGACGGCGGGCCCGATGCTCATGACCACACGGTCACCAACACTGCTCTGTTCGATCGGTCCGGGCAAAGCCGGCCACCGCCACCCGGCACGGCCCGCCGCGTTCAGACCGGAGCGAGGGCGAGGACTCCGCCGTCGGCGGCGATCAGCGAACCGGTCGTGGCCGGCAACCAGTCGGAAAGCACGGCACAAACGGTTCTCGCGACCGGGCCGGGGTCGGCGGCGTTCCAGCCGAGCGGCGCTCGCGCCGTCCAGCCTTCCTCCAGTCCGGTGAACCCGGGGATGGCGGAAGCGGCAACGGTTCGCAGTGGACCGGCGGTCACCAGGTTCACCCTGATGCCGTCGCGGCCCAGGTCCCGGGCCAGGTAGCGGTTGACGCACTCCAGCGCGGCCTTGGCCACGCCCATCCAGTTGTAGGCGGGCCACGCCGCCTGGCCGTCGAAGTTCAGGCCGACGATCGCGGCGCCTGGGCCGAGCAGCGGCTTGACGGCGACGACCAGCGACTTGAACGAGAAGGCAGACACCTCGATCGCCACCGAGACGTCCTCGCGGGGACTGTCGAGGAACGGGGCGCCGAGGCAACTCGGCGGGGCGAAACCGATTGCGTGCAACACGCCGTCAAGGCGGTCGGTGTGGTCGCGCACCCGCGCGGCAAGCGTGTCGAGGTGCGTTGCGTCCTGGACGTCAAGTTCGACGACCGGCGCCGGCCGCGGCAGCCGGTTCGCCACCCGCTGGACCAGAGAGAGCCGGCCGAATCCGGTCAAGACTACATCGGCCCCTTGCTCCTGAGCGTGCTTCGCGGTGTGGAAGGCGATGGAAGCCTCGGTGAGCACACCGGTGATGAGCAGCCTTTTTCCTGCGAGCAGGCCGGTCACAAAGTTCTCCTTCACGACGGATCCGGTGGTCGGGAAAAGGTGGGCCAGGTCAGCAGTGCGGATCCCCAGGTGGTCCCGGCGCCGAAGGCGGTGAGCAGAACTCGCTGCCCGGCTTGCAGGTTCCCCGCGCCCGCGGCGGCGGCGAGGGCGAGCGGGATCGAGGCTGCGCTGGTGTTGCCTGTCCGCCCGAGGGTGATTACCAGGCGGTCCGGGGCCAGCCGCAGGCGTTTCGCGGTCGCCTCGAGAATCCTGCTGTTGGCCTGGTGCCCCACCAGCCGGTCCAGACCGGACACCGGAATACCGGCCGCCGCCAGCACGGCGAGGGCTGACTCCGCCATGCGTGTGCACGCGTGCCGGAAGACTTCGTTGCCCCGCATCTTCAGGAAGTGGTCCCGCGGATCGTCGGAGGCGCGCAGCCGGCTGCCGCCGGCGGGCACGAACAGCATTTCGGTGTGTTCTCCGGCGCTGTGCAGATCGAAGGGGCCCAACGCGCCGGGCTCCCGCGCCGACCCGGCGCGGACGACCACGGCCCCTGCTCCGTCGCCGAAGAGTGGCGCGGTCGCGCGGTCCGCCGGATCGCACAGCCTGCTGAAGACATCGGCCCCGACGACCACGACGCGCCCGGCGAGCCCGGCGGCGATCATGCCGGCTGCCACGGCCAGTGCGTAGACGAATCCCGTGCATGCCGCGTTGACATCGAAGGCCGGAATGCCGGAGAGACCGAGGGCGGCGGCTACCCGCGGTGCGCCGGCCGGACACAGGTGGTCGGCGGTGACGCAGGAGACGACGACCTGCATGGGCTTCGGCGGTGCGGTGTCGTCGACGGCGAGGGCGACGGTGGCACGGTCGGCGGGGGCGAGGGTTTCGATGGCCCGGCAGGTGGCTGTGCTGATCGCCTCCATGTTGCCCAGGGTGCCCGGTCCGGCCGATGGGGCGGCGATGGTCGCGACCACCGTGGCCTCGGCCACTCGGGCGAAACAGGCGATGGCGTAGACGATGGGGACGGCCACCTGGCCGGCGCAGGACACCGTGCTGATGTTGGGTGCGCCGAGATGCTCGTCGAGGTTGACCGCGGGGATGACCGGCTTGCCGCAGGCGGCGGGGGTCAGGTCGATCGCGGTGATCCCGGCTTCGGTGTAGCGCGGCGCGTTGGCGGTGTGGACGTCCGCGGAGGTCGCCTCGAACACCAGCCCCGGGCGGTCCGGGTGGTCCAGGAGCCATTCGATGCCCTCCGCGCTGACCTGCAACCCCTCCGCGTGCGCGCGGTGGAGCCCGGTCGACGCGGGATTCCTGCCGATCATGAACCGGGGCTCCAGTGTTTCCGAGCGCATCAGTTTGTACATCAGGTCGGTCCCGACGTTTCCGGGTCCGACAATCGCCACGGGTGTCTTCGTCACGATAAACCTTTCATTTTCGCGAATTCGCGTGTCCAGGTCGTTCTTCGGTGCTTCAGGGAATATTCGTCATGAGCTGTCGACCACGGGTCCGTGCCGCGCGCGGCCTCGGCACCTTGCTTCGCTCCGCAGCCGCGAGCTGGGTCACGACGGCATCCGCGGTGGTTCGGTTGAGTGCCAGTGGCACGTCGTGGACGCAGCATTGCCGGATGAGCGCACTCACGTCCGGAGCGTGCGGGTGGGCGACAGCGGAATCGATGAAGAAGAACACTGCCGCGACCTCGCCGGCGGCGACAGCCGCCGCGATGGCGACGTCGCCGCCGCTGGGACCGTGTCCGCAGGTCGTCGCCGGAAAATTGGCTTCCCGCAGTCTTTTTCCGGTCCCGTCGGTCGCGATCATATCGAATACGGACAGTGCAACGACATGGTCGCCGACGAACTCCGACATGGTCTGCTTCATGCCGTCATGCGCGATGATCGCAATCAATTTGTTCGAAATTTTCACAGCAAGGTGTGCCTCTCTGGAACAAGCCAACAACCTTGGGGCGGGCCGACTTTTTGACCCGATCAAACGGAGCCTCTGCGTGCAATCAAGCTGAGAACGCATCGCGAAGGCACTCGATGCAGCCAGGATCGGCCATCGCTCAAACCTCAAGCGGCCAAGGTCTGATAATTGCCGACCAATCATATGATCGGAATTCTCCTGACATCCCGACTGTACGCAGACAATGGTGGTGCACCAGCCCCTGACCGGGCGACCAGGTCTGTAGCACGCCGTCGCTCAGTGGGCCCTGCGCAACTCCGGCAGACCAGCCTTCCTCACCATGGAGAACTCCGTTGCTACCTGCTGTGACTGTGATGTCACTGGGCGACGTCGGTGCACCGCGCGGGGACGCCTCCCGTGCCAGGCGTACGGCGTGCGTGCTGTACACGTCGTCCGGACTGACGCGAGCGTGCCCCGGGCTGATAGCGGCCGCGCCTTTGGCGTCCGAGGTGCAGCGGGACGATTCTCGACAGTGCGCTGGCCGAACGGTTCAAGCTGCTCCGGAGCATCTCGGGCCCGGGTGAGGAGTACCCGCCTTCGCGCTTCCGGTCCCGCCCTGGAATCACCCCGGGCGGAAGCCCGGGGTCCCGCTCATTTCGATACCGGGCTCCACCTGGCGGAACTTCGCCGTCATCCACATTCCCTCCGCAACCGAGCGCCAGGCGGGACGTCGGCCTTCCGGAGTTCCGTTCGCGCTGATCATCCTCGGCGCGCCGCGCTTCAGGCCGTGGGCAGAACATCGGATGTTTGACACGATCCGGTGATCCGGTGAAGACCGGCGCGGTTTTGCGGCGTACCTGTCCGTCGATGCGTGATGATCTTGACACGCGGGAAACCGGTGGAGGCCTGACTCCCGCGTCGGCGGGTATCCGGGGGCGAGCTGCCGTCGGGGGGCATTCAGCTCGACCCCGGATACCCTCGCACGGTACAGGCGGCCATGGCCGCGCTCATGCCGCCGCGTCCCGCAGACCGGTACCCGGATCATCCCGTCGCCGCGGGCGGCTCGTCGTGCGGTTTCCGATGATGCATCCGGAGCCACCGGCGAACGCGCCGGGCGCAACGCGCGCTCGCGCTGCCCGCGCCGGCTTGGTAGACGTGCTGCTCCTCTGGGCAATCGGTTCTCTCGCAACATGCGGGACACGGTGATGTGTTCTGAGCGCGTCCGCAAGGCGGGTACGGCCGCGACGACCGCCTCGCCGTGTTCCGGGCGGTCGGGCGCACCAGATCGACCGCGTGGAGCGCGCTCGTTCGCCGGCGTCGCGGTGCCGGATGTCGCGGAGCGCGCGCGGCCGGATTCCCGCACTGATGCTGACCGGATCGAGGGTGTCGAGGACCAGCTCACGCCAATCGGTGGCAGCGAACCAGTCTTCGGCCATCAGATGCGCGGTCCAGCGCAAATAGGCGGGCCAGGTCCGGATCCGCTCAACGGCGATCCGGTAGCCCTCACCCGGTTCGCATTCGTCGTGGGTGATCCGCCACCGGTCCTGCCGGTCGGCGGGCGTGAGGGAGGCACTGGGCGGGGTCCGTTCTCCGCGCCTGCCGCCCGCCGGGTGCCACCACACGGCGCCCGCGCCGTCCTTCATCAGCTGCAGGCACACGTCGCACACGGCGAGCAGGTCCGGCCGCGCCCCGGCCTGCTCAGGTCCGGTCACGGCCGGCACCACGTCCTGCGTTCGTTCCCCGCTCGCCTTCATCCGATGCCGATGCCGATGCCGATGCCGCGAGCCGGGCACCGGCTCTGCCGATCCTTCGTCCGGGGACCGCAAGGCCCGTGTGGCACGACCGGCTTCCGGCGGGCAGACCGACGCTATCGGCAGCCGGGCCGGCCGCCCGCTGCTGTGCTGTCGCCATGCCTTGCTCCCTCGCGATCGCGCGTTGCAGGCTCGTCATACACCGGCGCGTGCGACAGCGCATGGTGAACCCGCGCGGCCGACCGGGTCGGATGAATTTGGTGTCAGCGAGCGGGACGCTCGTTGTCCATCGGCTTCGACTCCGACGAGCCGCCGGGTAGGCGCATGCGTCAGGCCGCCGCTTTCGAGGCCAGTGCTTCCCGAAGCCGCCGGAGGCCACCATCAAAGACGGATACAGCGCATCCTCACGCATCGTAAGCCTACACGGACAGTTCACTTGATCGAGCAGGGTTCACTGCCCCCAATTTCCAGAGTTCGGTAACGGAAGGCGCGCAAACCCCTTCTCGCTGAGCCAAAGCGGTACATAAAGTGCCGCCTCGATTTCATCGGATCGCGGCGGGGCATCAAGAAAAGAGGCCGGTGCGAACTGGTATCCGGGCACGGCTCAGAAAGGCGGTCGACATGAACGAGATTGCTGCCGCAAGGGGTGCGGAGCGGGAAGTTGCGAAGCGCGCGGCCGAACACAACCAGATTGCCTACGCGCAGGTGTACGCAACATTGAGCGTTGCCGCAGCCATCGACCGGCTCGCCACGATACTGGCGGGCCGCGGTGCTGCCGCGGCGGGCGACCACGAATCTCATCCCCGCAGGACCCGAACGCGGCCCTGACCGGCTACCTGCCGCGCTACTGCAGAATAGCTTCGATCTGCCCGCCGGCCAGGACAGGCACGGTGTCCGCACCCGGCGCGCGTAAGCGTCGACCGCGCACCGGTGTTCGGTGCCGTCCCGGCGACAACCGGCACCGATGTCGCCTACACGCCGGCGGCCACTTAAAGCCGGACCTATCCGGTGGCGACAGGCCGTGCCCGGTAGGCAACGCGCGTGCCGTTGCGCAGGTCGCAGAAGAGGCCGTCCACACGACATCCCCGAAGCCGATTTCGCCCTGGTCGTGCAGCAAGGGCAGCCAACACGACCCTGGCGGTCCCAGATCGTCCTCGAGCGGCTGGAGTTCCGCGCGGGCACCGTCCGACTGAAGCGACCATCGGCTTCGCCGGTGCTGTGGACCTCGCCAAGACGACCCGTGCCGAAGAGCAGCAGACCGCGCACCGCGACACGCGTGGCCGACGAATTCGCCGGAGCCGCGGTCCCGGTCACGGCGCCGACCGTCGCCGAGCTCGCCGAACGCATCGGCGTGCCCACCGATGCGCTGGTGCGCACGATCGACGAGTTCAACCGCGCCTGCACGAAGGACGAGAGCACGACGGGACTGACCCCGCCCAAGTCACATTTCGCCGTGCGATTGGACAAGCCGCCGTTCGTCGCCTACCACGCCGTCGCGGGCCTGACGTTCACCTTCGGCGGGGTGCGCATCGACATCGAAGGACGGGCGCTCGACGCCGATGGCGTGCCCGTGCCGGGGCTGTACGCCGCGGGCGAGGCGACCGGCGGCCTGTTCTACGGCGACTACCCCGGCGGCGCCGCGCTCATGCGGGCCGCCGTGTTCGGCCGGGCGGCGGGCAACACCGCCGCGGCCGAGGCTTGAATCTCCTCAGCACGGCTGAAGGGCTCGCGTCAGATCGGCCACCGACCGGGCGCGGTCCAGGCACTGGACGAGATCAAGAATCGCCACACTTCCGGCGTGACCGTAGACCGCGTCGGCGGCAACGTGGAACCGCTGCACGATCTCGTCGACGGTCATCGAGGGAAAGGTGTCCTGCCCGGCGACGAGCACGTGCCCGTCGTCGGGCAGGACCTCGAGCCGTGTCCCGTTGCGCTCCGGAAACCGCGCCGACAGCTCCGGGTCCGCGATGACCCGCGACCGCGCGGCCAGCCGCTTCGCCTCGGGATCTCCGGGGCTTCTCCAGTTCTCGTCGAGGATTCCACCGGCCACGAGCACGGACGCCACGCTGAACTGCACTCAGCCGGCCGGCGAGGACATCACTGAACGGACCGCGGTTGTCGCACCCCGGATACCTGGCCGCCTGCTCGGTGACTCCGATGAGGATGGACTCGACGCGTGCCGGGTCGGGATGGTGCCGCCGCACGATCTCCTCGGCGAGCTGGCACGGACCCTGCACGTAGATGCACGCGGGAGCCGGCTTGTGCACGATGTCGCGGATCGCGAACCGGGTACCGAGTCCTTCGATCAGCCGGCTCGAGCGGTGCCGCGCGCCGAACGCGGCCAGCAACCCCGAAGCGCCCTCGATCGCCTCCTCGGCCGCGGTCAATCCGTCGCGTGCCAGCAAGGCCGACTCGACACCGGTTCGCGCCGCCATCGCCGAGTGCAGCTCGTGCTCCTGCGTACCCGCCCGCGCCCACTCGTTGAGCCCGCACGCCGCGTTGGCCGCCATGCCGAGCGCCGATCGAGTGGCGGGACGATCCAGACACGCCGAGCTGATCGGTAACCTCGGCGTTGCGGCGCCCGTGGGCGATGCACGGGAGGTCTCCGGCTGGGTGTGCTGCCGTTTTGGCGGTGGCGAGCCGTCGGAACCGGCTTCCGTGGAAGACCAGCGGCGGGGTGCCGGCGGCAGTGTGCAGGCGGTGGATCCGGAGCAGGGCGATCAGGTTGGTCGCCGGCGGGGACTTCCTCGCGCAGGGAGCATTCCAGTCACGCGGCCGAGCCGGTGATGAAGACGCTGTGCCCGGTCCGGGTTCCCAGACGATGTCGCGGAACCTGTCGCCGTGTCCGGCGGACAGGTGGCGGACGTCTGTTGCAGCTACGGCGACACCAGCGGCGGTGACAGCGAAACCGAGGTGAAGGAGCTGGCGGCCGGCCCACGGGGCATGCCGTCGACGAGGCGCAGACGGCGGCAACGCCGGAGGGGACGGAACCGAACGCCCTCACACAGGCGGGTTTCGGATGTGACGGGCTGCAGCTCGATCATCGCTGTCCTTTCCGGACCGTGGCTGCCAGGCCTGGACTTGGGAGACGGGGCCGGTGAAGCGTTCGACGTCTGCGACGGCGTGCTGACCGGCGCAGCGCTGGGACAGACGCGAGGAGGGGACGTCGGCGGCGAGAACCGTGGGATTGCTGTGGCCGCAGAGCGGGCCGGTGGGGTGGTCCTCGACCGGGTCGAACCAGGCGCCGGTCGGGAGCTGCGCGACGCCCAGGGCGGGTGGCGTCGTCGACGACGGCGCTGGCGAGGCAGGCGCCGCAGGTGTTGAACACCCGGACCAGGTCGCCCGTGGTGATGCCGCGGGCGACGGCGTCGTGCGGTTTGAGGCGGATCGCCTCGCGCCCCGCGACCTTGCCGGCGCGGCTGACGTCTGCCGCGTTCAGCTCGCTGTGCAGGTGGGTGCGGGGGTGGTTGGCGATCAGCCACAGAGGCCCGGTTTCGCTCGGCGGCAGCGAGACCGGGTGGCCGGGGCAGTCGGGGTGGCCGAAGCCGGCGATGGTTGCGGAGGTGATTTCGATCCGGTCGCTGGAGGTGCACAGGGCGGCGCGGCGATCGGCGCCGCAGTCGGCGAACGGAGTGTGGTGTTCGTCGCCGGATGGCGGACGGAGTTTGCCCCGGGGGCCCAGAATTCGGCGAAGGCCGGAGGTTTGGCGCCAGTTGGTGTATAGGCGTTCGAGCCATTGCTGACGTGTCCGGACGAGGGAACACAGACGACACGGGGTGAGGGTTCGGCACGGTCGACGCGGACTTGACGGCGGACCAGCTCGAGTAACCGGCGCACGACGTCGTCGCGGCATCGCCGCCGACGATCGATCGGGTCGACGTCGCTGTCGCCGCGCGGGAGATGGCGGCGACGGGAGGGCTCCCCGAAAGCCGTGGTTTCGACCGGCGTGGCCCTGGGGCGCTGGGGAGCGCAATGCGGGGTAGATACCCTTCACGCGGGGGAGAGACCTTCGGGGCCGGGCAGATTGGATCGGATGTCCTCGGGGGCGTTGAACGGGGTCAGGCCGGGGTCGGCGGATGCCATCCCCGTGCTGCTCGTCGAGCGGCCTCGCGTGCTCTGGCTCGCTGGCTCCCTGCTGGTGGGAGACGGACCAGGGGTCGTCGGGATCCGCGCGGGCGGTCGGCGTAGCTGTTCCTCGCGGATCTCCTGCTCGGCGGCGAGAACCTCCTGCGTCACGGTCGGCATCCGACGCAGCCGCCGGCTTTCCAACCAGCGCCGCGTGATCGCGGCAGGGGAAGCCCGCCGACTTAGGGCATGGCGGTCGTCCGCGCACTCGCCGCTCTGGGGCAGCGGTCCCTCCCCGGGGTACGTGCTGGCGGCCTGCCTGCTCGACAAGCGGAAACGGCCGACTCGCCGAAGCCGCGCTGCGCCTCCTGACCCGCGGGTCGCGGCGCGTGCAGGCATCCCCGAGGCGATGACACCATCGCCGGTGATGATCGAAAAGCTGCTCACCGGCGGCCGCACCGGGTAGCAGCCGTAGCTGACCCGCAGGAAGGGAGGTCTGCCTCGAGTCGGCGGCGGCGGTGTCGGGCCGGAAACGTGTAGTTGACACGGCAAAGGCCAGATGGGCGCCGTGTACGACGAACCGCCAGGTCAGCGCGTCGTTCATCCGGTAATGGTGTTGTACCCTCCCCGGATGGAGCCGAACGAAGATGCCGCGCCGATAGCGCCGGCCGGTGTCGACACGGATAAGCCGTCCGCTGCGCGGATCTATGACTGGTACCTCGGCGGGACTCACAACTGGGCGGTGGACCGCGAGTTCGGCAAACGTGCCGTGCAGCTGTGGCCGGGGATGCCGGCGATGGCCCGGCAGAACCGGGCCTTTATGAACCGGGTCGTGGAGGCCGCGCTGGACGCGGGTATCCGCCAGTTCATAGACCTCGGCTCTGGGGTGCCGACGGTCGGCAACGTGCACGAGATCATCCGGCGCAAGGTTCCGGAAGGTGAGGACGCGACCGTGGTCTACGTCGACTATGAGCCGGTCGCGGCCGCCCATTCCACCGTGATCTTGGAGAAGGACGAGGCGACCGACTGGGCCGGGCTGGTGCAACGCGACCTGCGTGACCCGGAAGCGATCTTCGAGGACGAGGCCACCCGCGCGTTGATCGACTTTGCTGAGCCGGTGTGCGTGCTGCTGATCGCGGTCATGCACTTCATCGGCCCACACGACCGGCCCGCCCGGATCGTCGAAACGTACCGTTCGCGCGTGGCTGCGGGTAGTTGGCTGGCGATCTCCCATGCCAGCATCGAGAACGCCCCGGAAGAGGACACGGTCGGGGTCCGCCAGATGATCGCCAACTACCGCAACACCAGCAATCCCATGTGGCTGCGGGATCGTGCCGAGTTCGCGCCGTGGTTCGGCGACTGGACGATGCTCGACCCCGGCATCACCCGTTTGCCGGACTGGCGACCCGACGAAGAGCCCGACGACGACATCCGCAAAGCCAGCGTGTTCGGCTGGGGAGGAGTCGCGGAAAAACCCCGCCCCTGAAGGAACAGGACGCCGCAGTGATCCGGCAGCCCATGGCGGACATTTCGGCGTGCAGGTGCGCGACCTACCGCTCATCCTCAGGAGCTAGACGGTGTCCGTGCCCCATGAGGACGGCTCAGCCGGACGGAAAGCATGGAAGGTTCCGGCGCTCCTTGTCCGGACCGGTCAGTGCGCCGTGCCGCCCCGAACGGAGCGTCGGCGCACGGAGACCGCCGAGCCGGCCGAGGAACGAGCGGTGCCCGCGCGCGACCTGGACGTACCGAACGCGCTTGCGACGGCGCAGCCCCGCGTGCGCGATGCCGGCTCCGGGCGTTGATGTCACCGCGGCGGTGCACCGTGCTCAGGCCGTCGCCAGGGCCACCTCATCCGCACGGTGGTGCCGGTGGGCGTGCTGGTGATGCCGGCCTCGGGAGTGACCGCCCGGATGATCGGGATACCGCGGCCTCGGAGAGGGCGGCTGTCGCCGTCACGCCAGCGGCCGCTGTCGGAAATGGTGACCGTGATGGCGCCGGATTCGCGATGGGCAGCGACGGTCATGGTGCCCACTGTGTCGTCGGGGTAGGCGTGCTCGACCACGTTGGCCATCGCCTCGTAGGCGGCGAGTTTGAGGTCCTGGGCCAGCTCCGCGGGCATGTCGCAGCCGCGGGCCCAGTCGACCAGGATGTCGCGGAGGATCGCCGCCTGGGCGGCGACAGCGGCGACTTCACACACCAGGCTGTCGCGGGATCGTCGCGCTGGCTCGTCCACTGCGTCGGGCAACGTCACCACGGTCTCGCTTTCTGTTGAACGGGCGAACCCGGTCTACCAGCCCCGAGATGGCCAACTATCAACGACGAAAAGGTGGGCACTTACACGGCCATGCGACACCATACGCTACGGAGCGTGATCAGCGCCTCAGCCCTTGACCGTGATGGCGCGAGTGGCCGATTGGCCACTCGCGCCAAAGCCGGGAACCGCGGCTGCCACGTCGCGGCCCTCGACCGTGTCACTGCGGCACGCCCAGTGGACGCCCACCGCAGTGAGCGAACCGCTGCCCGAACGCCGTGACCTGAGGCGAGGTCCAGGACGTCAATCGGCTGCGCCCCCTGTCGACGTGCTCGCGCACGTCGCCGGGAGATTGCCTGGAGGCCATCCCCGCGACGCGCGCGAATCCAGTGTCAATGGTCAGTTTTTCCTCCCCGTAGGCGGCCAGATGTTCTCCCCGCTGGCGGCCAAGCGGACGTCCCCGCTCACGGCCAGATATTTCCCCGCCTGGGTAGGACTCAGATCAACGCAACGGCCTGACCCCCTGTCCGGAGGTAGCTTGGGCGAGCCGGAAGCTGTCACCTTGGGTGACGACGACGTGCGCGTGGTGCAGGAGCCGGTCGACCGTGGCGGTGGCCAGGGTTTTCGGCATGATCTCGTCGAATCCTGAGGGGTGCAGGTTCGAGCTCACGGCTAGCGCGCGGCGTTCGTAGGCGGCGTCGACCAGCCGGTAGAACCCTTCAGCTGCGTCGGGGCTGACCGGCAGCAGCCCGATGTCGTCAATGATGATCAAGTCGGTGCGGATCAGCCGGGCCAGGGCTCGGGTGATGGAGTCGTCGACCCGGTGCCGGCGCACGAGTGCGCCTAGGTCTTCGATGGTGAACCAGGCGACGGTCAGCCCCGCTTCGATCGCAGCTTGGCCGAGGGCTTCGCAGAAGTGTGATTTGCCGGTCCCGGACGGTCCGCAGATGCAGAGGTTTTCCTTGTTCCGCACCCATTCCAGGGTCTTCAGCGAGTCTTGGGTGGGGCGGGCGATGGAGGAGGCTTGCTCGTCCCAGTCGCCGAAGGTCTTGCCTGCGGGGAACGCGGCGCGTTTGCGCCGCGTTCGCAGGTTCGCGGCGTCGCGGCCGGCGGCTTCCTCGGCGAGCAGGACCCGCACGACCTCGGCCGGGTCCCAGCGTTGTGCCTTCGCGGTCGGGATCAGGTCGGTCAACGCGCGCCGCAGGTGCGGCAGTTTCAGCCGTTTCGTCAGCGCGACGGCTTCGGCGAGGGGGTCACCGGCGGGGCCGGCGACGCGCAGTCCAGAGGTCATCACACGTCACTTTCAGAGTCGTTGTCGCTGGTGGGGAGGCCGAAGCTGGACCAGGCCGAGGTGCCCGGCTGGAGGCTGTGGTCCTCACTGGCCCGCGAGGGTTCGGCGGTGTCGCGGCCGGTGTTGTGGGTCAGGATGCGGATCAGGTCGTTCTCGGCGAACCGCCCGGCGATCGCCGCGATCCCCAGCGCCCGATCAACCTCCTCGGCGGGATGCAGCTTCGCCAGGGTGACTGCTTCGGCCATCTTCGGGCGGATCCGACGCGCGCCGGTGGCCGCGGCCTCGGTCAACCAGGCTGCCGCGCCGCTGCCCAGCGCCAGGAACGCCGCCTCCTCCGCCGAGCTGGCTCGCGGGGTCCGGTCGCCGTGGTGATCGGGGCGTGGTGGGTAGTGCTCGTCCTTGATCGACGGGTTGCCCGGTGTCGAACGAGCGTGCCGGGCGACCTCGGCGGGGCCGTTGTCATCGACCGAGGTGACGATCAGGTCGTCGCCGTGGAAGCGGACCCAGACCCGGGTGTCGACCAGCTGGTGCGGCACCGAATACCGCACGCCCTCAACGGAGACGGTGCCGTCCCAGTTGACGCGCCGGGTGGTGCCGAACGCGACAGTGAACGGCTTACGGGTCAAGGGATGCAGCCGTTGGCGTTCCTCCGCGAGCGCTTCAACGGGGCGGCGGTGGGTCTCGCGGTGCGGCCGGTCGTTGACCTGCTCACAGAACTCCCGGCAGGCTGTCTCGAGCTCGCCGAAGCTGCGGTACTCCTCCAGCAGGTTGGTGTCGGTGGGCACCAGATCGGCCTTCGCGATCCGGACCGTCGCCTCCGACCCGCCCTTGGTCTGCGGGTCCGCCGGGATGCAGGTGCGGATCGTCATCCCGTAGTGCCGGCCCACTTCGACGATGTCGGGGTTGCGGACCGCGATCGCCGCGATATGGTCCACCGACACTGTCTTTTCGTTGTCGGTCAACGCATACGTCGGAACACCGCCGATTCGTCGCAGGGTGGTGTCCAGGCACGCCACGATCGTCGGCAGGGTCTTGTCCATCACCGGGATCACCACCCGAAACCGCGACCACGCCAGCCACGCACACCACAGCTGCGTCTGCCTACCGGCGATTTTCGGTCCGTGGCCCCAATCCCACTGCAACCACAGTCCGGGCTCCACGATCCACGGCCGGAACACTCGCCGCTGACCGGCCCGCAACCGCTGTTTCACCTGCGCCACCACCCGTCGGGTGGTGCGTTCACCTCCGGTGAAGCCCATCGCGGTGATCCGCTGATGCACCACATCAGCGCGGACCCGGCCGTTGGAGCGCACCACCAGCTCCTCGATCTTCGGCAGGTACTCGTCGATCGGGCGAACGCGGTGCTCCCGCGCGACCGGTGCTTCACCGGCCTCCCGCAGGGCTACATACCGCGCGACGGTGTGGTGGTCACACCCCGCGAGCTCCGCCGCGGCGCGGTAACTCCCCGTGAGGTCATACGCCTCGAGGATCTCCATGATCTCCCTGCTGCTCTTCACGTCGCGCAGCCTTGCCGCACGACATCCCGGACGATCTACCGGGGAGATATCTGGCCGTCCACGGGGAACCCGGTGGCCATCAGCGGGGCCTTATCTGGCCGCCTATGGGGAGTATTCACTGGCCACGGACAATCCAGGTCACCGGTCATCGTCGGCCGACGTGACGCCATTACGGGTGATCGCGGGTGTCGATCTTGCGCCGGTCGGACAGCCCAGCGAGGTGAGCGATTCACCGGTGGTTGCCATACTCTCGGCGTGACGACGGGACCCGGGAAGATCGATCTGTGCGAAGTGTGCGGTGTCTGTGGCGGGTGGGCGAATTCCCGAGGGCGTTGACATCAGGTTGCCCAGCGCCGCCCGGGTCTACGACTGGCTCCTGGGCGGCAGCCACAACTTCGACGCCGACCGCGCCGTCGGTGAAAAGGTCATGGCGGTCCTGCCGTCGGGTCGGCAGGTCGCCGCGTCCAACCGGGCGTTTCTGCGCCGCGCGGTGCGGTACATGATCACCCAGGGCATCACCCAGTTCTTGGGCCTGGGTTCCGGCATCCCGACCGTCGGCAACGTGCACGAGGTGGCCCAGCACGCGGATCCCGGACGCCGGGTCGTGTACGTGGACTACGACGAGGTCGCCGTCGCCCACAGCCGCCTCATCCTCGAGGGCAACCCGAACGCCACCGTGGTCGCGGCCGACCTGTGCCGCCCGCATGCGGCGCTGACCTCGCCAGACGTGCAGACGACGACGAAGTCGACGTCCCCATGGGACAACGCCGGGCCCGGGCGTCCACGCTCGCGCTGCTGACCCTGCCCGGTTCCCAGTTCCTGTACCAGGGCGAGGAATTCGGCCTGCCCGAAGTGCTCGACCTCCCGGGGGGACCGGTGCCAGGACCCAGCCTGGAACGGGTCCGGCGGAGCCGACTACGCCGCGACGGCTGCCGTATGCCGCTGCCCTGGTCCGCCGACGGCGCGAACTTCGGGTTCTCCCCGCCGGGTACCGCCGCGGCGCCCTGGCTGCCGCGACCGGACTGCTTCGCCGCGCACGCGGTGGACGGCCAGATCGGTGTCGACGGCTCCACCCACTCGCTGCACCGGGCGGCCCTGCGGCTCAAGCGGACCGCGGTCGCGGCGGGGGAGACCTCGGTAACGAGTGGTCCCCGGCAACGCTGCCGCCTGGCTCGGGTATCCGCCGGCACAACAGCGCCGAGGCGGACCCCGCTGATGGGTGTCCGCCTCGGCACTGTCTGGTCACCGGTGTTGCCGGGTGGTGGTCACTTGGGGCCGACCGTCCAGCTCGCCGTGTTGTTGGTGGTGATCGGATCGGTGGTCGCGGAGCCGACCTTGTCGGTGGCCGTCTGGATCTTCTGGTTGCCCTGGAAGAAGTAGACGACCTGGACCGAGCGGTTGGCCGCCGCGGCCAAGGTGGCGTAACTGCACGTCACGGTGGTGGCCGTGCCGGTCGCCGTGTGGGTGCACGCGGCTCCGCCGTTGTCGGAGACGTAGTTGCCGACCTTGGTGCCGGGCAGGGTGATGGTCAACACCGCGGCCTGCGCGTCGGACGGGCCGTTGTCGGTGATCGTCGCGGTGTAGGTCACCGTGCTGGATGGCTGGTACACGTGCGATGGTGCGGTGATCGCCGCGGCCAGGTCGGCGCTGGTCTGCACCTTGGTCGGGGCGGTGGCGGCGTTGTTGGCGCCGTTGGGATCGCCGCTGCTGGTGCTGACGGTCGCGGTGGTGGTCAGGGTGCTGCCGCTGGGTGCGGAGGGACTGACCAGGACCTGGGTGTAGACGGTGACGGACTGCCCGGGATCCAGGTCGTTGAGCTGACACTGGATCTGGTGCGGGTTGCCCACCACCTGCGCGCAGGTGCCGGCTCCACCGTTGGAGATGCTCGCCGACTGGAAGGTGACGTTGTTGTCGAGGTTTTCCAGCAGCGTCGTCGTCCGGGCGGTGGACGGCCCGGTGTTGCTGACCGTCGCCGTGTAGGTCAGCGAGGTGCCGGCGGTCACCGGATCGGGCGAGTCGGCCAGTGCGACGCCGAGGTCGGCCTGGGTGGCGACCGTGGTGTCGGTGTGCGCGAAGTTGTTCGAGTTGTTCGGATCGAGCGTCGCGCTGCTGACCGAGGCGTCGGCGTGCAGTGTCCCGGTGGTGCGCGGCCCGACGGTCGTCACGATCGTCATGGTCGCGGTGGCACCGGGGCCGAGCAGATCCAGCCCGCAGGTGGCCGGCTGGAACGGATCGCCGGGCACCCCCGTGTTGCAGCTCGAGCCGGACGGCAGGGTGATCGACGTGACGCTCACCCCGGCGGGCAGCGCGTCCTTGAGCACCACGTTCTTCGCCGTCGACGGACCGGCGTTGCGCACGGTCACCGCGAAGGTCAGCGTCTGGCCCGCGATCACCGGGTTCGGGTCGGCCGTGGCCGAGGTGATCTGCAGGTCGGCCAGCGCGGTCACCGGCAGGGACGCGCTCTGGCTGTTGTTGGCGCTGTTCGGGTCAGGCGTGTCCGCGGTCGCGGTGGCCTTGTCGCTGATGGTCTGGCCTTCGCTGGCGATGTAGCCCACCACCAGGGTCGCCCGGCCCGGCCCGCCCGGAGTGGCCGGTCCGAGGTTGCCGAGCTGGCAGGTGATCGACGCGCTGGTCGTGTTCGGCGGCGGCAGCGCACCGCAGCTGCCCTGGCTCGGGGTCGCCGAGCTCATGGTGAACGAGCCGTCGGAGGTCGCGGTGTCGGTGAGCGCGATGTTGCGCGAGGTGGACGGGCCGTTGTTGTCGACGTAGATCGTGCACTTGCCGGATTGCCCGGCCAGCACACTGGTGTCGCAGGACTTGTTGACCGCGAGGTCGGCCTGCTCGTTGACGATCACGGACGCCGACGCGGAGTTGTTGCCCGTGTTCGGGTCGAACTGGTCCGCGCTGACCGTCGCCGTGTCGGTGACCGTGCCCGGCCCGGAGCTGGGCACGTCGTAGCCCGCATCGAGCTGGGTGCGGATCTGGATCGGCACCGACGCGCCGGACGCGAGCGTGCCGAGGTCACACCGCACGTGCTGGCCGGTGATCGTGCAGTTCGGCGGGGTGGCGACCGCGAACGGGACGTCCCCGGCGGGCAGGTCGTCGAGCGTCCGATGCCCGCCGTGTCCTTGCCGGTCTGCGACCCGCTGCCGTCCTTGATCCTGAGCTCGCCCTGCGGCAGCAGGCCGAGCGGGTCACCGGCGAGGCGCCCGCTGGCGCGGATCGACGGGTAGATCTTCGGGTCGAGCGCGGTCGGCGTGGCCGGTGCGCTGGACACGCTGTAGCCGAGCGCGACGTTGCCCGCCTTGTCCATCGCCATGCTGCCCATCCACCGGTGCGCGTTGTCCGGTGCGTAGGTGCCCTGCTGGTACAGCGTCCAGTTCGGGCTGCCGGAGCGGCGCAGCTCGTACCAGCGGACCCCCGCGTGGCCGGCGCCGTCGACGTTGACGGTGTGGTTGACCACCATCGTCTCGTGATCGCCGAAGTTGCGGTACTGCAACCGGAACATCAGCCGGTCCGACAACGGATCGAGAGTCTGTGTGGTGTCCGGTTGCGGGATCCCCGACAGGCTCGAGTTGAAGTTCGCGACGGGTCACGTCGGGCAGCTGGGTGATCGTCGAGTTCGCGGGAACCTGCCAGTCGACGTGCATCGCGAAAACTGCGCAAGGTGTTTCCGCCGGTGAAGCGGGTGATCGTTTCCGGTGCGCCGAACGCGGGCAGCGTAGCCCCGTCGAGGTCGGCCGGCAGCAGCTGGTTGTCGCTGCCCAGGTGGGAGAAACCGTCGCCGTTGTTGAGCCCGAGTCCGGTGTCGCAGCCGAAGCAGACGAAACCGGCCGGATTGCCGTTGAGCATGTTCGCGCGGTCGAAGGCGTACACCCCGCCCGGTCCGGCGTCGCCGTTCCAGTTGAAGGTGAAGTAGTAGCCGTCCGGCCAGATGCCCATCTTCGGGTAGTCGTTGAAACGCTGGTTGCTGACCAGGAAGTCGTACAGATACCAGCCTCCGGTCACCGGGTCCGCGGTCTTCGACACCGCGATGCACTGGTGGAACGGCGCGATCGGGTTGTTGCTGCTGTCCACATTGAACGCGAACTGGCTGATCACCCAGCGGTCGGCGAGCGCGTCGTGGCGGACGACACCGTCGCCCCTGTTCGTGGTGACACACAGGCTGGTGGCCGGCTGGAAGGCCGACCACAGGCCATTGGTCGCCAGGGGTGTCGGCACCGGCGGGGTCCCTGCGGTCAGCAGCCCACTCCCGGGATTGCGTTTGTCATAGATCTGGATCGAGGGCCGGAAGCCGCGTACTCCCCGGGAACAACAGCTGTGCGAGCTGTACGCGGAGATCCTGGCACTGCCCGAGGTCGGTATCGACGACAGCTTCTTCGACCTCGGTGGGCACTCGCTGCTCGCCGCCCGGCTGCTGGCTCGGATCCGGACGGCGATGAACGTCGAAGTGTCGATTCGCGACCTGTTCAACTACCCCACCGTGGCCGGGCTGACCACCTCGGCGAACTTCGAGGCCGGTCGGTCCCGGCCGATGTTGCGGCGTCGTACGCGTGAAGGGCAGCTCCTGCACCCGCGACGAAATTCCGCTGTAGCCGAAGGAGCACAGCCGTGATCCCTCTTTCGTTCGCCCAACGGGGACTCTGGTTCCTCCACCAGCTGGACCCGAAGGACACCGCGTACCACGTCCCGATGGTTTGGCGGTTCTCCGCCCCGCTCGACGAACCCGCGCTCGCTTCGGCACTGCACGACGTCGTACTCCGGCACGAAAGCCTGCGCACCCGCTTTCCATCCGTGCACGGAGAACCCAGCCAGCACGTGGTACCCGCCGCGGAACTGGCCCCGATCCTGACATCCGTGCCCGCCCAGGTGGCCGATCCGATAGTGCGTGAGGTCGTGGAGCGCCCGTTCGACCTGGCTATGGACATCCCGCTGCGTGCCGAGCTCGTCTGGACAGGCGCCGACGAGGGCGTGCTCGCCGTGGTGGCACACCACATCGCTTTCGACGGCTGGTCCGAGGACGTGTTCTGGCGCGACCTCGGCACCGCCTACGCGACCCGCACAGCAGGCGAAGCGCCGTCCTGGCCGGAGCTGCCCGTGCAATACGCCGACTACACGCTGTGGCAGCACGAACTGCTGGGCAACGGTGAAGAAGCGGGCAGTCTCCTGGCGAAGCACCTGGACTACTGGCGTTCCACCCTGGCCGACGCATCCCGGGAAACGGGCCTGCCACTCGATCGCAGGTCGCAGGACGCCACCGCCCGTGAAGTCGCCTTCGAGATCGAACCGGCCGTGCACCGGGCTCTGCTCGAGCTGGCGTCGTGCACCGGCACCACGATGTTCATGATCACCCACGCCGCGATCGCGGCACTGGTGACACGTCTGGGAGGCCGCACCGACCTCTCGCTAGGCACCGTCGTTTCCGGCCGGTCGGACGAGGCGTTGCACGATCTGGTCGGCTACTTCACCAACACTCTGGTCCTCCGTACCGACACATCAGGGGACCTCACCTTCGCCGACCTGCTCCAGCAGATCCGCGAAGTCGACCTGTCCGCGTTCGCGAACCAGGAGGTGCCGTTCGAGAAGGTCGTCGAAGCCGTCAATCCGGTTCGTCTGCAGGACAGCACGCCGCTGTTCGAGATCTTTTTCCAGTACGGCTCACCGTACCTGCCGATCCTCGACATGGGCGGGATCGAGCTGCACGAGGTGACGTTCGAGAACAAGACCGCAACATTCGACCTGAACATCTGCCTCAACGAGGAACGAACCGCAAACGGTGAGCCGGGAAGAATTCTGGGCACGATCACGTATCGAGCCGACCTGTTCGACGGCGGCACGATCACCACCATGGCGAACGGACTCGTGCGGACGCTGGAGTCGGCGGCAGCGGATCCCGATGTCCGGATCCGCGTGATCGAGGTGGTCGACCCCCGGGAGCGTCACCGCTTGCTGAAGGAGTGGAACGACACGGCACGCCCACGCCGGGACGTATCGGTGGCCGAACTCGTCGAGGCGCAGGTCGGGCGAACTCCGGAAGCCCCGGCGGTGGAGGACGACGGTGTCCTGCTGAGTTACCGGGAGCTGAACGAGCGTGCCAACCAGCTCGCCGACGAGCTGATCCGGCGGGGAGCCGGGCCGGAGCGGATCGTCGCGGTGATGGCGAACCGTTCGGCGGAACTGGTGGCCGCCGTGCTGGCCGTTCTCAAGGTCGGCGCGGCGTACCTCCCGATCGATCCGGCCTATCCGGCCGAGCGGATCGCGACCATGTTCGCCGATGCCGCGCCTGCGATGGTGCTGACCACGACCGGCGCCGCGGGTGACCTGCGCACCCCCTGCGCTCGTTTGCTGCTGGACAGCACCGCGACGGCCTCTGGTGCCGGGAGCAACCCCACGGATGCGGAGCGAGTGACACCACTCCTGGCCGAGCACCCGGCCTACGTGATCTACACCTCGGGTTCCACCGGTACTCCCAAGGGTGTCGTGATGACGCACGGTGCGTTGGTGAACCTCCTGACTTGGCGCTGTGCCGGGGCGCCGACCGGTCAGGATCTGCGTACCGCGATGTTCACGATGATCAGCTTCGACGTGTCCGTCGTCGAGATCCTCGCCACGCTGCTGTGCGGCGGTTGCCTGGTGATACCGGACAACGACACCCGTCGCGACATGAGGTTGTTCACTCATTGGCTCGATGCCTACGCAATCACCGAACTCAATGCGCCGGCTCCGGTCATCGACGCGGTCTGTGAAGCTTCGATCAGTGCTGGTCTCGATCCAGGGTGCAACAGCTGGTCAAAGGCGTGGGGGAAGCAGCCGGCACACCCGGCACCGACGAACATGAGGCCTTGCGCCTGGTGGAACGCGACCTTGGGACGGCAATGGGACGGAGCGAGCTGCTCAGTGCAACCGGTTTGACCGACGACGAGCGGTTGTCACGTGCTTTCGGCGGGATCCTTTCGATGGGTGTCTCGGAACGGTTCTCCAGGGGTGATCTCGACGTGGCGGCTGGGTTCGCGGTCGACGAGCCCGAGAAGGAAGTGGAGTGCTTGATCGCACTCCAGGCGTTCAACGTCGAAGATGGCCTTTACACGCCCGAGCCGACGCTGGTCAGGTGCTGGCCAGAGTGAGTCGGGCTGTGGCGAACGACCGGTTCCTCGTGGTGCGCGGAGTGTTGCGCTTCACGAGGACCGGTCGACTGGCCAAACGACTCTTCGGCGTGACGCTGTGAGAAGCCGGGCGAGCTCTTGCTGCGCGAGGTGCTCCGAGGTCGCTGGCTAATCTTCGTCAGGTGCCGCTGCGAAGCGGCGGCGGGTGCTTCGCTTCACCGTCAGCTTTCTCGCGCGGGTGACATGCTCCAAACGTGTTGCGGCTTCGACAGGATCTTCGTGCTCCCAGATTCTGACGACCAACCACCCCATCGCAGCCAAGACAGCGTCGGTATCGCGGTCACGCCTGGCGATACCGCGGAGTTTGAGCCGCCACCAGCTCCTGTTCGCAACGGGAAGGTGACCGTGTTCGGGGCAGGAGTGCCAGAAACAACCGTCGACGAAGACTGCGATGCGCGTGCCTCGCAGGAGCACATCGACCCGACGGCGCCGATTCCCGCCTGGAACCGGCTGGTCGACGATGAATCGAAGACCTCGGCGGTGTAGCGCACGCCGGAGCGCGATCTCCGGCCGGGTGCCTGACCTCCTGGTCCGGCGCATCACGGTGGAAGCGGCTGCAGATGACGCCGGCGGTGCGGGACCGGGATCCAGGTGTCGGTACACACGAGGACTCTCTCAGCAAGGTCCGACAGAATCAGCCGCTTCCGCTTGCACTGGAAGCGGGGACCGGGCAGGCGCTGTCTGCCGCAGCCGATCGGGCAACTTCGGTTGTCCAAGCGACTTGTATGCCGTTCGCAGATTCGTGTGGTCGGGCAGAGTGCTTCGTCAGCCAGCGCAGCCGTGACTACAGCTGCAGGTCAACCGCGAACCTCAAGGTGGGGTTATAGATCAACTCGGTCCTCGGACACAAATACGTGGGAGATCTCCCAAACCACAGAGTAACTGGCCCGCTACGGCAGGTTTTCTCGCGTTCAGCTCCCGCCGGTCTCGGCTACGCTGATCTTGAACGCGCCCTCCCTTCGCGCAGCACGCCGGGGAGGTGTCGCATGACCCGCATCCCCTCAGTGGCCCTGCCCGGCCGGATCACTGCGCCGGACCCGGAACGCGTGGCCTCCGCGCCTGTGCCGATGGGCTTGCCGCCGTTGCGTGATCTTCATGCGTTCGATGATCCGCGGTTGTCTATCGCGCTGATGGACGGGGGAGGGCGGCTGCAGGACCGTGGCGCCGTCGCCGCCCTCGGCTGGAGCCCGGGAGATCGCCTGCTGATCACCCGCGTCCGGACCTCGGTGGTGATCCGCCGGCGTCCGGACGGGGTGTTCGTCATGCCCCGCAAGCCCTACGTCGCGCTCCCCGCGCCGGTGCGCCGCGGCTGTGGAGCCCTGGCGGGCAGCCGTCTGCTGCTGGTCGCCGATCCCGTGCACGACGTGCTCATCGTGCATCCGGAAGCCGCCGTGCAGGCAATGCTGCGCACTTTCCACACCTCCCTCGCCGCCCCCGAGGAGGCTTCATGACCGCCACCACCGAAGACCTCGAAGCGGCGCGGCTGCTGCTGTCGCGCCTCGGCGTCGATCCCGCCGACCTCATCGGTGACGCACACACCAGCAACACCGACGACGAGCGCCCGCCGATGCCGACATTGGGCGAATGGATCCCCGTCGTCGCGGGCCTCGTGTCGCCGAGCACGGCCAGTTCCTACGGGTCGTACTGGAAGAAGGCCGAAGCCAGGTGGGGCGAGCGGCCCATGGACACGATCACGGCCACCGAGATCAAGGCGATGGCCGAGCACGTCCGCAGCACCGCCCGTGTCCGCCGCAACTCCGGCGGCGGACGCAACGCCGCGGAGAACTTCATCGCCGCCATGCGCTGCCTCTACAAGCACCTGGTCAACGACGGACGCCTCGACGAGCGCGCCAACCCCGCCATGCGCGTCACCAAGCCGCGGCGCAACGCCTCAACACGCCGGGCCCTCGCGTCCGACCGGGTCGACGAGCTCAACGACATCGTTTCCAGCACCGGCGACGACCCGGAGCTGGACGCTTTGGTCTGCCGGCTGCACGAGGAGAGCGCCTGCCGCCGTGGCGGTGCACTCGCCTTGCGCCGCCAGGCTGAACGCGACCGACCCGCGGTCCACCACCGGGCCCAGATCGGCAACCGGCAGGGGGAACCACGGGTTCGGCGCTATGCCTTCGCTCCGACAGGAGCAGCGACGCGACAAATCTCCTCCCACGGCCAGCGAAATGTTGATCTTATGTGACCTGCAGGTTTGCGTGTTGTCTCACGGGGATGTCGCCAAGATCAGTCTCAAGTCCCTGGCATATCTTCAGACGTGGTGCTGAGTGGCACCGTCTCGAAGAGTGGCTGCAGCGCCTGCCAGATTCCGGTGCCGTCCACATTCGTCGGTTCTGAGGTTGTGCGGCTGACCGCGCCGTGACAGGGGAGTTCAGCGAGTGTAGTAGAGGTCGATCGCGGTGGTCATCCGCGCTCGGAACTCGTCACGGGTGCGCACATCGTGTTTGATACCCGTCGCCGTGCTGAGCAGGGTCTTGGCCACGTCGGTCGGCGGGACCTGGATGCGGGTGGGATGGTCGTCGGTGGCGGCGAGGGCGTCGGTGACGATCGCGAGGAAGCGCTTCGGGTACTCGACCGGCATCGTGCCCAGCAGTTCGGGGTTCGAGTCGATCAGTATGCCGATCTCCTCGGCCATTGGTCCGACATAGCGGCCGGCCCAGTGGTCGAAAGCCTCGATCAGCCGCTCGCACAGCGGCCGGTCGGAATCGGCGAGGGCCAGTTGCGCCGCCGTGACACTGTCCTCGAGCGCGTGCTCCACGGCGGCCCGGAACAGCTCGGGCTTGGACGAGAAGTAGAAGTACAGGCCAGGTCGTGAGATGTCCGCGGCCTTCGCCACATCGTCCATCGACGCCTTGCGGTAGCCGTAGCGGGCGAAGACCAGCAAGGCCGCGTCCAGCACGTGAGTACGCCGATCGATGCCGCTCACAACCCTCCTCACGTCACGGACTGGGGGTATTCGCCACGCGACTGTATTCACCATACCTACTATACAAACTATGGGTAACTTGTATAGTACGTTGGTAGCGCCGTCATCAACTCTCTGGAGGTACCGATGTCTCGCACATCGCTGATCAGTACTGCTTTCGACGCCACCAGCACCGCTGAGGATGTCGTCGCCGGACTCGACCTCGCCGACGTCCGCGCCATCGTCACCGGCGCCACATCGGGCCTCGGTCGCGAGACGGCCCGCGCGCTCGCCAGCACCGGCGCCGAAGTCACCATCGCCGTGCGCAACACCGACGCCGGCACCGAGGTTGCCAACAACATCGCCGCCACCACGGGGAACGGCGCCGTCCACGTCGCCTACCTCGAACTCGCCGACCCCGCCACGATCACCCGCTTCGTCGACGACTGGGACGGCCCGCTCCATCTGTTGATCAACAATGCCGGCATCATGGCCTCGGTGCTGGCCAGAACCCCGCGCGGGTGGGAACTGCAGTTCGCGACCAACCATCTCGGCCACTTCGCCCTGGCCGTTGGCCTGCACGACGCCCTCGCCGCCGGCGCGGCCGAGCGTGGCGAAGCCCGGATCGTCGCGCTGACCTCCGGGGCGCACATGTACTCACCCGTGGTGTTCGACGACATCCACTTCACCCACCGCGCCTACGACCCCCAGCTCGCCTACGGGCAGTCCAAGACGGCGAACTCACTGTTCGCCGTGGAAGCCACCCGACGATGGACGGCCGACGGAATCGTCGCCAACGCGGTCAACCCTGGGGGCGTTTCTACTGGCCTGCAACGGGACTTCACCCAGGACATGAAAGACCACCTCGACCGGCTGGAAGCCGCAGGCGTCTTCGCGTACAAGAGCGTCCAGCAAGGCGCCGCCACCACCCTGGTCGCCGCGACCGCTCCCGAGTTCGCCAACAGTGGAGGCCGCTACCTCGACGACGGCAACGAAGCCGGCACCGTGCCCGACGATGCCGAACTGCACGGCAACAGCCATGCCGTCAAGCGATGGGCACTCGACCCCGACGCCGCCCAGAAACTGTGGCAGGTCTCCCTCGACCTGATCCATCAGTACTGACGAAAACCGGACACTCCGTCCAGTTGTCTCAGTTACCTGGCGGATCCGCCAATCGCCCGCCGTCGCAAATGAGAATCCGCCATGAAGTTTGAGACCCTACACCGCCTGTAAGGTCTCACGGCGCATGACATGTCGATCTTGTGTGACCTGGGGTTTCTCGGCTGTCTCACGACGGTGTCACCCATGATCAGTCTCAAGTCCGTGGCATTTCCTCGCCCGACACCGGCCAGGTCTGCAGTCGTCCAACCCATCAACGGCATGACCGCTATCGGCTCCGGACCGAAGGCGTGGTCCTCTGTGTCTCGCCGTCCGGCTGCAGAGCAATAGTCAAGACCTGTGGATGAAGATCTTTTAGGCGGCTGCGGGTGGGGTGTGTTCGGTGGGGCGTTCGACGAGTTTGCCTGCCTCGAACCGTGCGCCGGCACGGACGAGGGCGACCAGGTGGGGCGCGTTGACCGCGCGCCAGCGAGCCTGGGCCGCTTCGATGAGCTTGAATGCCATCGCCAACCCCGCCGCGCGGGAGCCAGGACCCTTGGTGACCTTGGTGCGGTGCCGCACGGTGGCGAAGGTTGACTCGATCGGGTTCGTGGTCCGCAGGTGGATCCAGTGCTCGGCCGGATAGTCGTAGAACGCCAGCAGCACGTCAATGTCGTCGGTGATCTTGGCGGCGGCCTTGGGGAACTTCGCGCCGTAGGCGGCATCGAACGCCTTCACCGCGTCCAGGGCGTGCCGGCGGTCTTCGGCGTTCCAGATCTGCGCGAGGGCCTTCTTCGCCCCGGGATGCGCGGACTTGGGCAGCGCCGCCAGCACGTTGGCGATCTTGTGGAACCAGCAGCGCTGCTCCCGGGTCTCGGGAAACACCTCCCGCAGCGCGCCCCAGAACCCCAGTGCCCCGTCGCCCGCGGCCAGCACCGGGGCACGCATCCCGCGGCGGCGGGCATCGCGCAGCAGATCCGCCCAGGACTCGGCCGACTCGCGGTACCCGTCAGCCAGCGCGACGAGCTCCTTGCGGCCGTCGGCGCGCACCCCGATCATCACCAGCAGGCACAGTTTCTGCTCTTCCAGGCGGATGTTGACGTGGATCCCGTCCGCCCACAGATAAACAAAGTCCACAGTGGACAGATCACGTTCGGCGAAGGCGCGTTGTTCGGCCTTCCACTGCTCGGTCAGCTTCGTGATCACCGGACCCGACAGGCCCTTCGCCGACCCGAGGAACTGACCCAGCGCCGGCACGAAGTCCCCCGAGGACAGGCCGTGCAGGTACAGCAAGGGCAGCACCTCGGTGATCTTCGGGGTCTTGCGTGCCCACGGCGGCAGGATCGCCGAGGAGACCGCTCGCGTTCGCCGGTGTCGGGGTCGATGCGCTTGTCGTTGACCCGCGGCGCGGTCACCTGCACCGCGCCCGCGCTGGTCAGCACCTCGCGCGGTTCGTGGTGACCGTTGCGCACCACCAGGCGATGCCCGTTCTCATCACGCTCGCCGGCGAACCGGGCGATATAGGCCTCGACCTCGGCCTGCAACGCCTCGGCCAGCATCCGCCGCGCGCCTTCACGCACCAGCTCATCGATCACCGACGACACGGACGAGCCGCCCGCCGCACCATCATCACCAGCAGCAGGATCAGGGACTACGCTCAGCATCGGGTCGTACCTTCCCGGCCGACGTTGGCGCGTCGGCCATGCTTGGAAACCTCAACCGGTCACCGGGAAGGTACGCCCCCTTCCCAGCCATCCACAGGTTTCAAGCATTGCTCCGGCTGCATCCAGCTGGAGTGGAACAGCGACGGCAACCCCGTACATCGACTTCGTGACCCCGGGCAGCGGGGACCATTCCCGCCACGGTTCCGGTGCACCTCAGGCTGGTCCGTTCCGGCGCGACCTGCACTGGCTACTGCTCGACGGACGGTCAGAACTGGGCGATGGTCGGCACCGCGACCCTGCGGGGGGAGGCCGCGACCCAGGCGGCAAGCTCGACCGGCAAACGGCTTGGACGGCGGCGACGACTTCTCCGCCGGCGCGTTGGAGGGACGTGTGAGCACGGCCGGGTTGGACAACCTCACGCCGGCCCGCACGGAAGGCTTGCAGCAGTTCGTCGGGGAACCAGCGCGCACTCGCCCGGAGTCGTTGTCCCACAAGCAGATTCGGCGACTGGGCGAGTGCGCGCGGGCAGACTACGACCGGCGGCGGGAGTGGCACGCGAACCTGGGGCCACTGCAGCAGGCGAGAACCGGGTTGTCCGGTCAGGCCCGGTTCAGTTGCCACTGCTGGTTGGCCCCGCCGTTGGCGGTCCACTGCACGACCTGCGCCCCGTCGCTCGTCGCCGCACCGGAGACGTCCGCCACCAGTCCGCTGTCGTGGCTGACGATGGTGTAGTAGCCGTTGCCGGTGGACCGCAGATACCACATCTGGTTGGTGCCGCCGTTGGCCGTCCACTGCTGCAGTTGCAGCCCGGCCGTGCTGCTGCTGGCGTTGACGTCGAGCACCTTTCCGCTCGGGACGTACTGGAGGGTGTAGGAGCCGTCGGAGGTCGTGGCGATGGTCCAGGTGGCGGTGCCGCTCTGCTGGACCACCTTGGCGCCGTCCGCGGTGGAGTTGCCCGCGACAGCGAGCGGCTTGCCGCTGTTGCGGTTGACGACGTGGTAGGTGCCCGGTGCGGGTCCGCCTCCGCCGCTTCCGGTGAGGTTGAAGTACTCCACCGCGTCGGTGAAGACGGGGCTACCGGACTTCGTGGTCGACAGCTGCAGGTACACGCGGTTGCCGGTGGCCGGGGTGGTGAAGGACACCGGCTGGGTGACCCGCGAGCCGAGCGGGACGGTCAGGGTCGTGCTTCCGGACGCGACGATCGCGCCGTCCGGCGCGTCGAGCCGCGCCGTCCAGGTGAAGCCCACCGAAGTGTCGGCGAGGTCGTCGTTGAAGACGGTGATGGTGCGGGTGACCGTGGCGTTCCGGGCGTAGTTGGGCACGGCCTGCGGCAGGGGGAAGGTGCCGTTGGAGTCCGAGGTGCCGGAGGCGGACCAGTACGGGAGGTCGACCGCGGCCACCGGGTTGAACGCCGCCTGCACGCGCTGGATCTGCGGGTTGCTCCAGGGGTCCGGGAGGTTGTCCGCGCCGTAAATGGGGCGACCGCCCTCCTCCGGGGTGAAGTCGGTGGTCCGCACTCCGGGCACGACGCCGGCCCAGGCGGACAGCAGCGTGTACGGACGCAGGTCGGTGGCGTTCTTGCCGCGCTTGGCCAGGGTTGCCGTGGCGAACCACTCGAAGCCCTGCTTGGTGTTGCATGCCGGCCAGATGTACTCGCCCTCGCCGTCGGGCCGACCGTTCACGGTGATCAGGCCTTCCCCGTACCGGCCGAAGCCGTCGACGTAGTGCGGGATCACCGCGAAGTTGGCGTACGCCATCCCGGGATACCCGTTGACATTCGCGCCGACGCCCAGCTCGACAATGACCGGCCGGGTGCCGTCGGCGCCGTTGATCGCCGCGTACAGGTCCTTCTCGAACTGTTCGGAATCCTGGCCGCTCTGGTTCGGCTCGTTGGCCTGGCTCCAGCGGATGACCGCGGGGTGGTTGCGGTCGCGCAGGACCAGCGCACGGGCGTGGTTGACCATGTTGTCGTGCCCGGCGATCCAGTCCTGCCCGGATTGGGAGCCGCGGATCGCGGTCTCGTCGATGATCATCAGGCCCATCTCGTCGGCCACGTCGAGCATGTACGGGCTGGCCGGCTCCTGGTGGACGCGCAGCACGTTGAAATTCAGCCGCTGGTAGTTGTCCACCGTCTGGGGCCAGCCGCCGTTGCCGGACGACGGGGGCAGGAAGCCGGGCAGCGTGTCGTACGCGTCGCCCTTGCCGCCGTTGTTGATCCGGTCGTAGTCGGCACCCTGGAGGTTGTCGCCGCGGAAGTTCACGCGCACGCCGTTGAGGTAGTAGTAGTCACCGTTCTGGGTGGCCTCCCGGAAGCCGAACCGGTACGTGGCGTCGCTGGTGTGCCCGTCATCGGTGACGGCGTGCACCGTCAGCCGGTGCAGCTGCGCCCGGTACCCCGGCCGGTACGGCACGTTGGGCCACCAGTACGAGGTGCTGTCGAGGTTCCACGCGACCGGCCCGACGGTCACGGTCGCGGTCGAGTGGGCCGCCACGGTGACCGTACGGCTGGGCAGTTCCGGGTAGCTGAAAGCCGTTCCGTTGTCGGACGACAGCGACCCGGTCAACGTCACCGACCGGGAACTGCCCGACGTGTTGCGCACCGACACGTCGTAGCTCAACGTCTTGTTCGCCACCGACGTACGCACGAATGTGTCGCTGACGGACACCGCCGGGTACGTCCGCAGGAACGCCGAACGGTAGATCCCCTGGGGGACCGCCTCGGACCACTCGGCGGCGTCGGGCACCAGGTACCGGCCGTTGGATGCCTTCAACGCGCCGCGGCCCTTCACGTCGACGCTGATCGTGTGGGTGCTGCCGGGGGCCGCGTAGGCGGTGATGTCGAAATTCGACGGCGTGAACGCCGTGGTCTGCGTCGCCACCACCCGGCCGTCGACCGACAGCGCCGCCTGGTGATCGACCGCCCCGAACTCGATCCACGTCGACTGCGGCTGACCCGAGTCGGGCACGGTGATGGTGCGCGAGTACACCGCCTCGTTCACGTCGGTGAAGCCCTGCTTGTACCAGCCGCCGCCGGGCACGGTGATCGAGGTCGCCCCCCGACCCGTCGGCGTGAAACTCCACGTCCCGGCCAGGTCGACCGAGGCGATCGCGGCGGCGCCGGCAGCTGCGGCCGCGGGGGCCGGCGGTGTTGCGACGGCCGGCTGTGCTGCGGCGGCGGGGTGTACCGTGTCGATGATCGCGAGGAGTGTGGCGCCGGCCAGCGCTGCGCGGGCGAAGCGCTGGGATAGCGTGCGAGGGCTGTTCTGACGCATCAAGAAATCCCTTTCGCGGGTGTCGCGTCTACGGGGATACACCGATCATCGGACCCATCGCCACTACCGCCGGGGCCGCCAAAATGGAGAGGTCCACTATGGACTCGTCTACCGGCTTCATGCCCG